>CAXQUZ010000303.1:0-3437 GCA_964226865.1 Myxococcota bacterium
GGGCCGTGCCGGTCGTGCGCCCGGGGGGCAGCGACCAGCCCAGGCCCGCGTGCAGGCTCTGGCGGTTGGTGGGGTGGACGGCGGGGTCTTCGTCGACGTGGTCGATCCGGCCCCAGGCCACCACCGGCAGCTCGGGCGGGCCGAGCTGGCCCCAAGCGCTCCAGGCCCGGGGGCGGCGGGTCGCGTCGCCGTCGACGCCCCAGGCCTGGAGCAGCTCGACGGCGCCCGCCCCCCAGTCGCCCCGGGTGGCGAGGCGCAGCCCCAGGCGGTGATCCCGGGCGCGTCCCAGGCCCCGGGAGCCGTCGCGACCAAAGGCGTGGAGGGCGAGCCGCTCGGGGGCGCCCGTGCCCGCCAGCGGCCGGAGGATGAGCAGCCCGGCCGTGTCGAGGCCCGTGTTGCGCTCGCGGCGGGCGAGGCCCTCGCCGCTGCTCAGCACCACGGTGGTGGTCGCCCAGCTGCCCGGGCTGGTCCAGCCCACGAGGCCGCCCAGATCCGAGCGCTCGAGCCAGCCCTGGTCCTCGCCCACCCCGGCGGCGACCGCGCGCAGGTCCCAGCTGTGGTTGCCGGTGACCACCCAGGGGTCGTCCACCATGCCCGCCGCCGCCACGAGGCCCAGCCGGGGGGCGTGCAGCCGCGCCTCGGCCACCTGCACCCGGGGCACCACCGACTCTCCGGCCACGCCGATGTAGCTGGCCTCGCCGCCGCTGCGCACCGCCGCCACGGCCACCCGGGCGCTCGTGGTCGCCTGGGCCAGCCCGAGCTCGGCCCGGCCGCGGCTGAGGGAGACCCCCCGGTGGAGGCCCTCCTGGGGCCAGCTCTCGGTGAGCCGGCCCGCCACCTCGGCGCCCAGCTGGACGCACTGGGGGGCCGGCGCCTCGCTGCCCGCGGGGGGCGGCACGAGGGCCGAGGACAGGGCAAGGCAGGCGAGCGGGTTCATGGTTCCACCCCGTCGACCAGCCGGTCGGCGCCCAGCAGGGGGCCCTCCTGGTCGAGCAGCGCCACGAAGAGCGCGTGGTCACGGCGGAGCTGGGCGCGATCGGCCCGGGCCAGGGCCACCAGCTCGTCGGAGAGGGCCCGGGCGCCGCCGCCCGCCGCGAGATCGGCCCGGATGACCGGCCCGGCCGGCGCGCCGTCGAGGGTGTGGCCCCGGGCGTGGCTCGCCGCCAGCACCCGGCCCAGGTCGGCCCCGAGGGCGACGAGGTCCGCGGCCCCGAGCTCTCCCTCGGCCACGGCCTCGGCGAGCTTGTCGTGGTCGACGTCCTGGAACCACGAGCCCCAGCTCGTGGCCTTGAACTCCCGGCCCTGGGCGGCGACCCAGGCGTTGCGGGGATCGGCATCGGGCCGGGACCAGAGCGTCGCCGCGGCCCCGACCACCCGGTCGCCGTTGCCGGCGAAGAGGCCCGTCTGGAGCACGGCCCGGCCCGGCAGCCAGGGCGGGTCGACCACCTCGCGCAGCTGCATCAGGTCGTCGTCGGCGGGGCCCGCCGCCCCCCGGTCCCAGGCCAGCACGAAGCGCAGGGCGGGCATGCTCGAGATGCCCGAGCCCGTGCGCAGGGCCACGTCGAAGACCCGGGCGCCCGGCGGCAGGTCGAGGCCCGCCACCAGCGCGTCGGCCAGGGCGCGCTCGGCCCGGGTCGGCGCCCGCAGCCGGCTCTCCTCACTCAAGATGAGCCTGCGAACGTCATTCTCGAGCACCGTGACCGTGTTCAGGCGCCGCTGCTCGGCCCCCTCCTCGGCGCCCTCCGCGGCCAGCGCCGCGAGCACCGCGCCCGTGGGCAGGCCCGGGTCCTCTCCCCGGAGGGTGGCGGCGTAGGCCCCGGCCAGGGCCGCGCTCGCGTCGTCCACACAGGGGGTGCCGCAGTGCGTGGCCCCGTCCAGCAGCACGGCGAGGCCCAGGGCCGCCCGGCGCAGGTCGAGCAGCCAGGGGCCGAAGCCCGCCGCGTCGAGATCGACCACCTCGACGGTCTGGGCGGGCGGGGGCCCGCTCTCTGCGGGGTCGGCGCGGCAGACCGTGAGGTTCTCGGGGTGGGGGTCGCCGAAGAGCAACACCCCGGTCGCCGCTGGTTCCTGGAGAAAGGCCGTGGCCACCCGGTCGGCCCGGGGGCGGGCCAGGTCGGCGAAGTGGAGGGCCGCGCTGCCCCGCATGAAGTCGTAGGGATCGGCGCCCATGGCCGCGAACTTGTCGGCCACGGCCCCGGGCCGGTCGGCGAGCCAGACCCGGTTGTCGGCGACCAGCACCTCTTGGATGAAGGCCGCACGCGGCCCCAGGCCCGCGGGACCGCAGCCGCCGAGGACGAGAGAGAGCAGGAGGGGGGTCCACCGTGCCATGTCGGCCGGCTATTGGACGGGTTCCACAGCCCGAAGGCAGTCCCGTGACGGCTCTGTGGCGGCCCGCGCCCCCCCGGAGGCGCCGGGCGACCGAAAGGCAGTGAAAGCCGCCCGGCGGCAGCCCGGAGGGCGCCCGCGCGTCGGAGGAGGTGACGCCCCGACCGGAGCCCACCATGGCCACCACCGCCGCCCTGCTCGCCGCCCTCCTGGGCACCGCCGCCGCCGCCCCGACCGCCGCGCCCTCCCCGGCGGCAGAGGTCCCGGCTGCGGCCGCCCCCGCCAGTGAGGACGGGCGCACGGTCCGGGTCTCCCAGAAGAAGCACCAGCGCGGCCCCGACAGCCAGCGCGACCGCCACAGCCTCACCCTCGCCCCCTTCCGCACGAGCTGGCCCGCGGTGCACCTGCGCTACGAGGCCCGCCTGCGCCCCAAGCTCGGCCTCGACCTCGCCGCCGGCATGGGCCAGTGGCGCCCGATGGCCGTGCGGGTGGCCAGCAACCTCACCGACGTCGACATCCCCGAGATCTCGCTCAAGGAGGCCGAGGTGGCCCTGTCGACCTACCCGGCCGGCCACTTCGACCGGGGCATGCAGCTCGGCGTCACCGTGCGCCACCAGTGGGCCAGCACGGCGGCCGCGACCACGAGCATGGGCGCCATCGCCGCCGCCCAGGCCACGGCCACCGTGTTCACCGTCGGCCCCCACATCGGCCTCAAGCGCATCTGGAACAGCGGCTTCACCCTCCAGGCCCGGGTCGGCGCCGGCTACGCCATGGCCAACGCCGACGTCGAGGCCGTGGCCATGTTCGGCCCCATGCTCGGCACCGAGCAGCTCGGCGGCAGCTACGGCGGGCCCATCGTCTTCGGCAGCGCCGGCCTCGGCTGGTCCTTCTGAGGGCGGCCCCCCCGGGGCCTCAGCGGCGGCGGCGCCCGGCGAGGCCGAGCCCGGCCAGCAGCAGCAGCGCGAGCCCGCCCCCCCCGGCCCGGCCCCCGGTCGCGCAGCCCCCGTCCTTCGCGGCGGCGGCCGCCGTGGCCTCGACCGTCACCGTGTCGGAGGCGCCCGCGGCCGACAGGGCGCGGGTGTGGGTGCCGGCGGCGGCGGGGGTGAAGGCGG
>CAXQUZ010000304.1:0-14852 GCA_964226865.1 Myxococcota bacterium
TAGCATGCGGTGACTGGAGTTCAGACGTGTGCTCTTCCGATCTCTACAGCTCAGAGTCGGCGATCCCGGACTGGGTCCTCGAGCCGCACGCCTTCATTGCAGGTACCAACTACATCGACACCTGCGAGACCCAGACGGTGTGGAGCGACGCGAAGCCCATCACGCTGGTCGTCACGGACCCAGACGACGATCACTTCGACTTCCACAGCTACTACTGGGACGACCTGGACGATGCCGGCGGGCTCGACGACATCGACGGCAAGTACACACTCCTTGACCGCGGCGACATGGGTTCAGCCTACGCGAACCCCGTCATCAACGACGAGGGGCACACCAACAACCACGAGAAGTGGCTGACGGGCGACCCTAATGGTGACGGTTGGACCGACATCATCTTGATCGCGCACAACAACGGCGACATGAAGGCGCAGGTGTGGCTGTCCAATGGTGACGGAACGTTCCAGAGTCGTGCGCTGTGGCTGGAGTCGGAGCGCCAGTACGACCACTACTTCCACGGAGACAATGGCAAGCTCATCGCCGGCTATCTCACCAGCGGCGGTGACATGCGGTGGTACAAGTGTACCGCGAACCCCGCCGGCACTGCATACGACGCGTGCGAGTTCTGGGGTGAGCTCGGCGGCAGCCACGACGACACCTACATCGTGGGCGACTTCGACGGCGACAATCGTGCGGACATCATGCGGGGCTACGTCAAGAGCGATGCCCAGTCTTGCCCGACCGACAGCTCCCAGAAGAAGCTCAAGTGGCGCATGCTGCCTGGCAACAGCAGCTCGCCTGAGACCTGGGCGACCAACTGGGGCTGCGAGGGCTCGGACTACCTGCCCGCCGACATCAATGGGGACGGCGACGATGATCTGGTTCAGGTCCGGTTCGAGGGCAGCGACGTCTCTCGACTTATCGTCGCTCGCTCGGATCGAAGCCGCCTCATTGGCGACGGGACGTGGCGTGCTGACATGGGCAGCTACAGGTTTGACTACTTCATCTTCGATGTGAACGGCGATGGGTACGACGACATCATCAACTACAAAGACAACAGCAAGGACCACATCCACGCTCTCTACTCCACCCGGAGCGCCTTCGACTACTACGACCTTCAAAAGTCATACGTGGACATGGAGCGCAGCGGCCAGTTCCTCTTTGGCAGGTTCGGTGAGCTGCATCTCGACCTCGGTGATGAGGAAGTCTGTGAATAGGTGTAGCCTCGTGCTGTCCATGGCCTCGACACGTCGTGGCAGAGGTTCTCGGACAGCTGGCGTTCATCGCTGGCTGTCCGAAACGGTACGCGTGGACGAGATCCCTCCGCCCGAGCTGGGCCCCAGTACAGGTCGCCACCCTGTACGATAGGCGTTCGCCACCCACCGTGGACCTGGGCGGGCAGCGGCCGAGCAGAGCGGCGGGCGGCGAGCCGCTCACAACCGCTTCCGCTCCCCCTCCACCACCACCTGAAACCGCTCAAGAACCCCATCCTCCCAGCGTTCATGGGCCCTTGCGAAAGTTCGAACTTCGTCCAGTATCGCCCACTCCGAACCCCGGCCGTCAGGCCGGGGTTTTTTTCGTGGGCGATGTGTCCCTGGAAGGGCGGAGTCGGCGCGAGCGCTTCGACCGCGGACCGTGCGCGCTGCGAACCTGCCAGCCGCAGCCCCGGCCCCCAGGGAGGACTCGCATCCAGCGATCCAGACCGGAGGGCGCGTCCGGGTCCGCCCACTTCAACGGTGGTGGCCTCCAGAACATGCATCTGGTGGGTGTTGTCGCGTTCTGGCTGGGCACAAGCCGGACGGCACGGTCGGGACATGCTGACCGCGGCCCAGGGGCATGCACGGCCCCCACCCCACGGTCGGGGGACGTGGCGGACGGGCGCCCCCTGCCCAGTCCGGCGACGCCCCCGGTCCTCGGGGGGCCTGGAGTCGGCCACCGCTGCACGGGCGACCACCGGCGGCCTGGCGCGGGGGCGGTGGCGAGGCGCAGCTCGGGGGCGCCGTGTCTGTCGGTTTCCGCCGGCCCCGGCGCCGCTGGGGAGCCACCGTCACGGGGTGCGTGGACGCGGTGGAGATCGATGGTGTGACCATACTCGGCGGGCGCCGTGCCGAATTCGGCAGCGGCCCATGCGGGGGTTCCTCTCGGTGGGGAACTCTGCCATCGTGCCGCTGCGGCACACCCCAACCGAGTCCCCTTCCCGGAGCGTCCCATGCCCCGTCTGTCTCTGCTGTCCTTCGCCCTCCTCTCCACCCTCGCGGCCTGCGCCGAGTCCGACGGCAGCGTCGAAGACGTCGAGGCCATCGGTGCCGCCAAGGTGGAGGTCTGCCACATGAACAACGGCGTGGGGGAGTACACGATCATCGACGTCGCCGAGAGCTCGGTCGACGCCCACCTCGCCCACGGGGATGCGCTCTACAGCGACGAGCTCAGCTGTGTCTGCGCGGCCCACGACTCCTGCTACGAGGGGCTCACGACCTACGAGGGCCCCGGGGGAGAGTGTCTGGAACACGATGGCTACGACGAGGACTGCCTGTCGAACTTCGTCCAGACCTACGGGGTGGACGCGGCGGTGACCTGCAACCCCGGGTTCGCGGCCACCTGCGGCCCGTTCTCGTGCCCCTGTGAGGCGTTCCCGCTCCCGAACTGAGCTCCGGTCACCCGTGGGTGCTGCCCTTGGGTCTCGCCGCCCACATCGGGAGTCTCCTGGACGGGACTGCGGCGCTTCTGTATGGTTCCGTGAGGAGGCTCACGATGAACCGCAGGTCGCCCCCCGGGGTTCTCGGCCCGGTCCAGGCTGCGCGACGCGCGCGCGGGCGGGAGCTGGCCGTGCGCCGCTCGTGGCCCGCCGCCCCGGGCACGGAGACCGTCCGCCAGCCCCCATCGTGGTGTGTTGTCGTGGCCCTTGGTCTCGCGGCCTGCGCTGCGCCGGGCGGGTCTACTGGGCGGAGCGCGTTCCGTGACGTCCCGCCGCCACCCGACTGCTGTGCGGCCGAAGACAGCGACCATCCCGAACCCGAAGACACTGCCGAAGCCGTCGACTCCAGCGACCCCGGCGACTCTGCGCCTCCCCCGCAGGATGCCGATGGGGACGGATTTTCGGAGGATGTCGACTGCGACGATGACAACGCCACGGTCTGTCCGGGAGCTCCTGAGCTCTGCGGAGATGGCCTGGCGAACGACTGCGATGGGGATGGCTTCGGCTTGTGGGCCGCCTGCCGCACGATGTCATCGCCCCAGGCCCGGGCTTCCATCCGGGTCACTCCGAGCGGCTCCGACAACATTCGTGTGATCAACGCGGGCGACGTGGACGGCGACGGCGTCGATGATGTTGCCGTTTCCCATGTTGCTGAGTGGGTCGAGTCGGCTGACCTGGAGGTTGTGTGGCTTCGGGGGGGGGTGTTTCTGTTCACCGCGGAGCTGAACGGGGCCCACTACCACGGAGACGAAGATCAGCTCACCGTGGGCGTGTCGGGCCAGGTCGTCGATGGCGAGAGTCAGGATGACTTTCTCGGAGGGGATCTCCAACCCGCCGGCGATGTCGACGGCGACGGCTATGCGGATCTCCTCGTAGGCGCCTCTGACCCGGCCATGTCTGGTCCTGAGACGCCCAGCAACACGCCGTCGGTCTATCTGCTCCACGGCCCCGACATCTCCGGGGTTGCCGATGAGCACACCGTCGTGTTGGGCCCGGCAACCGACGACACCCGCTGCCAGGGATCTGTGCTCGCTTCGGTGGCGGACGTCGACGGAGACGGCCAGTCCGATGTGGCCACCAGCTTCCGATACGATGCTGAGGTCCACATCTACAGCTCCGGGGCGGAGCACCAGGTTCCCGGCGTCGATCAGCTGGCGACCTTCCTGGGGCCCGGGGAATTCACCGCCTCCCGCTTCGGCCACCTGATGGTCGGGCAGGACATGAACGGGGACGGCATTGAGGACCTTGCGATCAGCGCAACCGAGATGGGGGAGTGGGAACAGCTGGGCTTTGTCTCGATCTTTGAAGGTCCCCACGAAGGAACCCGAACCTGGGAGGACGCCGCTGCGACCATCCAGCCGGTCTCCGCTGACACCGCGCTGTACCGAGACCGGGCAAGCATGTTCTTCGGAACGGCCATGGCGGTGACAGATCTCGACGGCGACGGCCACCCAGACCTCGTGGCCGGCGCGCCGCTCACCAGCGTCGACCCGTCTGGCACGACGGCCGTCGAAGGCCTCATCGCCGTGTACCGCGGCCCCCTGGACAACCGGAGCGGCCTCGGTGAGGCCGACGCCATCGTCTACGGTGATGCATCGACCATCCTGTTCGGCGGCGACCTCGATGTCGCCCAAGATCTGGATGGAGACGGCGCGCCAGACATCGTTGTCGGCAATGGCCACAAGGAGGTCTACGGTGGGGAGAGTGGCAGGACCTTCAGCTACCATGTCCGCAACGCCCACGTCTTCTTCGGTCCCATGACCAGCGGAACCTGGACCGCTGCCGATGCCGACATCCGCTTCGAGTTCCCCGACGACGAGACCTTCATGGGCGCCGAGATCGCATCCCTCGGCGACACGAACGGAGACGGCTTCTCGGAGGTTCTGGTGAGCGACGGAGGGCGCATGACCTATCTCTTTGACATGCCGACCTGGTGAGTGTTGGCTTGGGGGGGCATCCGCACCACCGGCTGCGGCGCCCGCGTCGGCCTCACGCTGCCGTCGGGGCCGCGGTGGTGCCGGTCGGCGGTCCCTCCCGGCGGCGTCCGAGGAGCGGCA
This sequence comes from Myxococcota bacterium, assembly GCA_964226865.1. Lineage (GTDB taxonomy): Bacteria > Myxococcota_A > UBA796 > UBA796 > UBA2385 > CAXQUZ01. Next base: position 4,750 of record CAXQUZ010000304.1, read on the forward strand.
AGGCGAGCGCCAGCACGGCGCAGAGGACGATGAACCAGTCTCCGAGCATGCCGTAGAGGGTCGTGTGTCCGTGGCGGGGAAGGCGGACGAGCAGCACGCCGTCGCCGCCGTCCTCGAAGGCGCTCTGCCATCCCCGGAGGCGCCCGGCCGGGTCGATGCCGGCGGAGAGGCCCCAGCGGGTGGAGCGCAGGACCGAGTGCCCGCCCTCGATGGCCCGCATGCCGGCCATCTGGGTGTGGATGGGATCGATGCCGCGCCAGTCGGAGCTCGGCAGGGCCACGAGGTCGGCGCCGAGGCGGGCGTGCTGCAGCGAGAAGCGCGGGACGTCGTAGTCGTAGCAGATCGCACCGGAGCGGCGCTGGCCGGCGGTCTCGACCAGAGGGAGGGGGCCCTCGCCGGCGATGGCGGGCTCGCCGGGGACCGGGTTGTGCTTGTCGTAGGTGTGGAGCAGCTCCCCGGTGGCCGAGAACCACGCGTAGCGGTTGTGGTACACGAGCGGCTCGCCCGCCAGGGGCACCACGTAGCCAGCGACGAGCTCGAGTTGCGCGTCCCGGGCCAGGGCGGCCGTGTCTTCGAGGAACTGCGCCTCGTCTTCGGGCAAGGCCAGCGTGGCGGCCTCGGTCCACACGGCGAGCTCGGCGCCGGCTGCGGCCGCACGTCGGGTGCGCGCGGCGAGGGCCGTGTTCCAGCGGGCGACCGTGGCGGCGTCGGGCAGCGGCCGCCCCGAGACGTCCGCGTCGGTGTTGATGGCGGCCACGGGGACGGTGTCGTCCGTCTCGAGAACGGCCAGTCGCACGGAGCCGAGGGCCATCACCCCCACCACGGCGCCGCCGGCCAGCGCCAGTGCCCGGGGGGAGCGGGTGCCGGCCAAGGTCGCCTCGGCCGTCGCGCCCACCAGGTGCACCAGGCCGCTCACCCCGGCCATGCCGGTCACGGAGGCCAGCTGGAGCAACGGGAGGTTGTCGAGCTGGGTGTAGGCGGCCGCGCCCCAGCTCGCGAAGGGCGTCAGCCCGTGCTGGGCCCACTCCCCCAGCACCATGAGCGCGGCGAACAGCCCCGCGCTCTCTCGACCCGTCTGACGAAAGCGGTCGTAGGCGAGGAGGGGGACGATGGTGAAGAACGCGATGGGCAGTGCGAAGACAGGGGCGAGGGTCGCCGGGATCGGTGCCGTCGTGATCTTGAGCACGGCCAGCAGCCAGCCCATGCACCCGGCGGCGACCAGCAGGCCGCGGCTGCGCCAGCCGGTCGTGGTCCGCAGGTAGCGCAGTGCCGGGAGCGGCGCGATCCAGGCCAGCACACCGAGGCCCCAGCGGAGCTGGGTGGCAGCGATGAGGAGGGTCCACAGGGTGAGCCAGCTCCAGGGGTGGCGGTCCAGGGCGGCAAGCGGTCGCGTCGTCACAGTTCACCTCTCCGTTGGGTGGGGAGAACGGACGGTATGGCCGCGCGCGCGGGGGAGCTTGACCCCTCCGGACAGATGCGTGACCGCTCCGGACAGCGGTCGGACGGGGGCCGCGAACGCGGCTCAGCGCGGCGGGCGGAAGCGGCTCGGCGGACCGCCGGTCCAGCGGCGAAAGGCCCGCGAGAACGCACTCTGGTCGGAGAACCCGAGCATCCACCCGATCTCGGAGAGCGACAGGCTGCGGTCGAGCAGCAGCACGCGCGCCCGGCTCTCCCGCACCCGATCGAGCTCTGCGCCGAAGCGGGTGCCCTCTGCGACCAGGCGCCGCTGCAGGGTGCGTCCGCTCATCCCCAGCTGTCGCGCGCAGTGCTCCTGGGTGGGAACCGGTCGCAGCCGCTCGGCGATGTGTGCGGCCAGGCGCATGCGGAGCGGCGAGAGGGTGGGCACGGCCTGGGTCACCTGCTGGGCGTGGGCCGAGAGCATGGCGCCCAACACCGGGTCTGCCGACGGGACCGGCCGCGCCCACGTCTCTCTCGCGAACCGCAGGGCCGTCACCGGCTGGCGATAGCGGACCCGCCCGAAGACGCGGCGGTGCTCGTGGGCGTCCGCGGGGGCCGCGAAGCCGAAGTCTGCGCCCACCGGTGAGAGGTCGACGCCGGTGCTCTGGCGGGTCTGGACCAGGAGCGCAGCGAGGGTGTACTCGGCGGGAGGACGCGGCACGGTCCCGAGCGCCGGAATGTGCATCTCCAGGGCGATCTCGTCGCCCTCGACAACGCCCAGCACCACACGCGGGTCGATCACCGCAAAGCAGTCGGCAACCTGGGTCAGGGCATCGCCGACCGTGCGGCTGTGGGCGGCCAGGTAGTGGAAGATCCGGTAGGTGCCCGGGGGCAGGGCGGCAGCGATGTGCAGGGCGAGCGCGGGATCGGCGCTGCGGCGGTAGGCCGCCTGCCACAGCCGGTCCGCGTCCGCGGCCGGGATGCGGGCATCGGGGTCGTCGAGGTCTGCGCGCTGGAGCCCGGCCTCGTCCAGGAGCGTGTCGGCCACGGCCCCCCCGCGCTCGAGTGTGTCGAGCAGGGCCCGGGAGGAGACCGACAACACGCTGAGGTCCATGGGCCCACCGGTGCCGGAGGGGCGACGGTCCGACACCCGGTCCCCTATCGGAGCCGCGGCCGGGTCGCGACGGCCGACCCCGGGCCCGCCGGACCGGGGCGCACCCCAGGCGACCGGGCGCGCCAGGCCCAGAGAGACCCTGAGCGTCGCGCCAACCGGGGGCCGCAGCGGCTACGCCAGTCCCGTGATCCTGTTCTTGCTGCTCGCATCCGTGGCCTCTGGGGCCGAGCTGGTCGACCGCTGGCTCGGCGTCGGCGCGGGCCTGCCCACCGCCTGGACGTCGGCGGTTGCCGAGGGGCCCGGGGGCCGCATCTGGGTCGGCGGGCCCGGGTGGGTCGCGCGCCTCGACGGCGAGCGCGTGCGCACGTGGTCGCTGCCGCGCCCGGCCCAGGAGATCGTGCTGGATCTGGTGCCGGTGGGGACCACCGAGGCGGTCGTGCGCCTGTGGGGCGGGGCCGTGTTCCGGGTGGACGCGTCCGGCGCCCAGGCCGTGCGCGGGCCCGACGGGGCACCGCTGCGCGCCGCGGCCCTCGAAGACGGCGCGGGGGCGCTGTGGGTCGTCCGGGAGGGACGGGGCTGGCGCCTGGACGCCGACGGTGCCTGGACCGAGGTGGTGGGCGACGTGGACGGCGCACCGCTCACCCGCCTCGAGCCCGGGCCCGAGGGCAGCCTGCTGGTGGGCACCGCCGCGGGCTGGTACCGCCACGCGGACGGTGCCACCACGCTGCTGGTCGAGGCCGCCGATCCGGTGGACGCCGTGGTGGACGGGCCGTGGACCTGGCTGCTCTCCCAGCAGCCCGTCGCGCTGTGGCGGCTGCGGGGGGACGAGGCCGAGCGGGTCTGGACCTCCTCCTTCCACCGGGCCTACCCCTTCTCGGCGCAGGGAGGCGTGGCCTGGCTCTCGGAGTCCCGCGCCCTGGTGGAGGTCCGGGCGGACGGCACCACCCGCACCCGGACGGCGCGGGGGGGCGACCTCCATGGCATGGTCACCCTCGACAGCGGCGGCTCGCTCTGGGCGGCCTCCTATGAGGGCCTGCTCCACCTCCCCGAGCCTGCGGTGGAGCGGTGGACCGCCAGTGCCGGCCTGGCGAACACCAACGCCCGAGCAGTCCTGTTCGTGGGCGACACCGCCTGGGTCTCGACCTGGAACGGGCTCAGCCGCATGGACCCGGACGGGGTCCCGGTGGACGGCCTGGACCGCCTGAGCAAGGCCATGCCCTGCGCGACCGCCGGGGGCGTCGTGTGGACCAAGGTCTTCGATGCGGCCGGCCCGGCCTGGGTCGCGGTTCCGCCCGACGGAGCCCCGCGCACGTGGCCCGCAGCGGTCGCGGGCTCCGCGGCGGTGGGCTGCGCCACGGCCCCGGACGGTGCGGTGTGGCTGCTGGACGACGACCAGCTCCTCCGGGCCACCGACCAGGGCCCGCCCGTCCCCGTGGGCCCGCTTCCCCAGCGCCCCCGTGCCTACCAGAAGCTCGTGGCCATCGCGCCCGACGGCAGGCTCTGGGCCGGCGCCCCTCCGGCGCTGTGCTCGGTCGACAGCGCCGCCCTGCTCGCGGGCACCCCGAGCTGGCGCTGTCACGAGGTGCCGGCGGGCATGGAGCTCTCGTCCCTGATCGTGACCGAGCGGGGCCGGGTGTGGGCGACCTCCCGCACCCACGGCCTGGTGGGGGTGGACGACGACGGTCTGGGCCCTCTGCCCAGCGCCGCCTTCCTCCAGCCCCACGACCTGCGCGATGCCGCCGCCTCGCCCCGGGGGGGCCAGTGGCTCAGCGGCCTGGGCGCCGTGGTGCGGGTGCGCGACACCCCGGACGGCGTGGAGGTGGTGGAGCGGCTGCCCGAGTGGCTGGCCCGCACGGTGGCGTCGGTCGAGGGCATCACCGAGGGGCCCGACGGCGCCCTCTGGCTGGCCAGCGACACGGGCCTGGTGCGCGTGCCCGAGAGCCTGCGCGCGCGCGATGTGGCGCCGCCCACGCCCCGGGTGGTCGAGGTGCGGGCGGACGGGCGGGTGCTCGGTGGCGCGCTCGTCGTGCCGCGGAACACGGCCGTGGCTGTGGAGGTGGCGGCCGCCGCCCACCGCGCCCCGGGCCTGGTGCGGTTCCGCCACCGCGTGGACGGCGGGCCCTGGTCCGACCCGACGCCCAGCGCCACCGTGGCGGTGCCCGGGCTCAGCGGCGGGCGGCACCGGCTCGAGGTGGCGGCCACCCTGGACGGGCAGCGCTGGTCCCCCCCGGTGGCGGTGTCGCTGGAGATCGACGCCCCGTGGTGGCGCCGCGCCGAGCTCTGGGCGGCTGCGCTGGGGCTGCTGCTGCTGGTCTCCGTCGGGGTCCAGGCCGTGCGCGGGCGGCTCCGGGACACGGCCGAGCGGCTGCGGCTGCGGGTGGCGATGGACCTGCACGACGAGCTGGGGGCCGGGCTGGCGTCGATGGGACTGCTGGCCGGCGTCATCGCCCGCGGCGCCGGGGCGCAGACCCCCCGGCTGGCCCGGCGCATCGCCGAGGACGCCAGCGCCCTGGGCGCGGGGCTCTCGGGCATCGTGTGGTCCCTGCGGCCTGGCCACGACACCCTCGGCGCGCTGCTGGACTACGTCGAGCACCGCGCCCGGGCGCTGCTCGCCGCCCAGGACGACGGCGCCGTGGCGGTGCGGCGCAGCCCCGCGCTGGAGGGCCAGCGCCTGGATCTCGACGTGCTCCGCGCCGTCCAGCTCGTGGCCATCGAGGCCCTGCGCAACGTGGCCCGCCACGCCGGCGCGCGGCGGGTGTCGATCCACCTCGAGCGCGCCGGCGCAGGGCTCGCGCTGGTCATCGCCGACGACGGCGTGGGCATCGGGGCGCCCGACCCCGCGCCCGATCGGGGCCTCGGGCTGGAGAGCATGCGGCGGCGGATGGCGGGCGTCGGTGGCAGCCTGGAGATCACCAGTGCCCCGGACGCGGGCACGCGGGTCCGGGCCGTCTTTCGCCCCCGGCGTCCGTGGTGGCACCGGAGAGGTGACCTGTGAAGGTCGTGATTGTCGACGATCAGGAGCGCTTCTGCGCCGCACTGGCCACGGTGGTCGAGGTCACCGAGGGGCTCGAGCTCGGCGGCACCCACCGCTCGGTCGCCGAGCTGCGCCGGGCCATGGACGCCGCCCCCGCCGAGGCCGCTGCGTGGGATGTGGTGCTGATGGACGTCGACATGCCCGGTGAGAACGGCCTGGTGGGGCTGCGGCTGGTCAAGGAACGCAGCCCGGGCACCCGGGTGGTGATGTGCACCGTCTACGACGACGGGGAGACCGTGGCCGAGGCGGTGCGCTGCGGCGCCGACGGCTACCTGCTCAAGAGCGCGCCCCTCGAGGTGCTGCTGGGGCGGCTCGAGGAGCTGCGGACCGGCGGCGCGCCCCTCGCCGCCCGGGCCGCCCGCGGCCTCATGGAGCAGCTCCGGGCGCCCGAGCGCCCGCCGGTCCCGCCGCGGTGGGAGGTGGCCGCCGACGGCAGCGAGGTGCGCACTCCTGCGGGCGCCGTCATCGACCTGAGCCGCCGCCGGGCCGCGCGCCGGTTCCGCGCCGCGCTGGCCCGAGAGCGGGTGGGGCGTCCGGGCGTGCCCCGGGCGTCGGCCGCCGGCATTGAGGCGGGCTGGCCGGGGGAGCGCATGGCCTGGGCGTCGGCCCAGGCCCGGCTGTGGACGGCCATCCGGACCCTGCGCTCCGCCGGCCTCGCGCCCATCGTCGAGACCGTCGGCGAGGGCTACCGGCTGGCGACGGCGGCCCGCGTCCGCGCCTGAGCCCGGAGCGGCCCGCCGTCAGTGGTTCAGCGAGCAGGTGGCGCCTGGAAGGGTCCGCACCAGCCAGGTGAACTCGTAGGTGAAGGGCGCGAAGCCGGTGGCGTAGGCGGCGTCGTCCTCCAGGTCGCCCTGGGGCAACAGATAGAAGCCGATGGGCGTGCCGGCAGCAGCCGAGACCGCCTTGACCGGGGGCTCCGGGTCTGCGAGCTGGAGCACGTCGGTGCCGAGATCCGAGGTCTCATAGATTGTGGTCCGCACGAGGGCGTGGTTGGCGTAGAAGTTGGAGATCCATGCACTTCCCGCGCTCGCGTCCTTGGTGTGGTAGGCGTTCTCGAGGGTGTAGTTCTCGTCGCACTCCAGGACCACGCTGATGGACCCGGTGTACCCGTCGTCGCCGAAGAAGGTCGCGCTGCCGGTGACAGCGCGCAGCACGGGCACCTCGGCCGTGACCTCCTCGGCGAGGTCGTCCACGCCGAGGTAGATCGACGACACCGTCGAGCGGGTGGACTCGAGCGCGAAGGCCAGGGCCTGGATGTCGGCCTCGAGGTCGCCCACGCGCGCGTCGACGGCGCTGTCGGTGGCGGCGAAGCCCTCGTCGACCGAGACGGCCAGGTCGTCGACCTCGGTCGCCACCCCGGCCACGCCGGCGCTGAGGGTGGAGACCCCGGCGGTCATGGCCTTGTTGTGGTCGTAGAGGTCGGAGCCCAGGCTGATGAGCTCGTTGTTGTTGTTCGCCGCAGCGGCCTCGAGGGACTGGAGGGACGCGAGGATGGCGGCCAGGGTGGTCTCCACGGAGTCGAGGCGGCCGTCGAGGTCGTCGAGCCGGGCCTCGATGGCGGCGTGCTCATCGCTCGACTCGTCGAAGGGGCTCGCGGCGAGGGCGAGGCTGGGGAGGCCGAGGCTCAGGCCGAAGACAAGGGCAGGGCGGAGGGGCATGGAGGGTCCCGGGTCGGTGGTCCAGCCGAGCCTTAAGGGTGGGACCAGGGGGGGGCGTCGCAGGCGGCGGCGGGTCTCAGGACGTCTCAGGAGCCGGCGAGGGCGGTGCGTCTGGGGGGCGGGTGGGCGGGTGGGGCGACGGCGACGGGCGGTCTGGGGTGGCCGCGGGCATGCGTCGCTGCCGACACCCGCTCCCGCACAGTGGGGGGCAGGAACCACGCGGAGATTTCTGGTGCGCCCCATTTCGGCTGCGCCCCGACCGGCGAAGGCGCAAGAGAAGGCGGCCCCATGTCCAGGTGTGGGCCTTGGCGAACGCGAACTCCGGAACCTCGACCCATGCACCTCGACCATGCTTCTCTCCGCGCCTCCGTCCTGCTCGCTTCTTTCGGCACCCTGCTCGCGGTGAGCTGCAAGCCCCCGGAGAAGGGCGCAGGTGATCCCGGCCAAGACGGCCCAATGATCGACGAGTCCGACACGGACACGGACACGGATGCGGACACTGACGCGGATGCAGATGCAGATGCAGATGCGGACACCGACAACTGCTACTCGCCCCTCTACGACGGCGTCGACGACTTCACCCTTGTGGGGGCCACCACCGACTTTGAGTTCGGAAGGCTCGATCCCTTCTCATTTGCTCTCTGGGTGAAGCTCCCCACAGACGACACCGACACCGACGCCCCCCTGGTCGGACGGGTCAGCGGGACGGGCGACCTGGGTTGGACGACCTGGGTGCGGGGGGACGGGGGCGATCTGGTCCAGTTCTCCCTTCTCACCGGCGATGAAGGGGGAAACCTCTACGCCAGGAGCGAGACGGGTGTCGAGCGCGGTCGCTGGACCTTCGTCGGCGGGACCTACGACGGGTCGGCGCTGGGGTCGGGGGTCCGGGTGTGGGTCAACGCGTCCTCCGCTTCCGGAGACGGTGCGAGAGTCTGGACAACCGACTGGTCGCTCGCAGATGCAAACCTCGCCATCGGTCACCGCCCCCACCCAGACTCGGACTGGTACGCGAACGCGCAGATCTCCAGTGTCGCAGTCTTCAACCGAGAGCTCTCCAGTGCGGAGATGGAGGCCCTGGTTGGCGGGGACGCGTCCCCTTCGGAGACGGCGGGGTTGCTCGGATACTGGCCGCTTGACGAGGGGACAGGGGCGGCTGCGGTCGACGCCTCCGGCAACGGCAACGACGGCGCGCACGTGGGCGGTCCCACGTGGACCTTGGACTGCCCGAAGTAGGCGTGCCGTGCGTCTCGTGGTTGGCGGCGCCTGGCCCCGAAGGTCGTCGAGTGCCCAAGCTTGGAGGCCGTCTCCTCTGGTCGCACGCCAACCCGCACCACCCAGCCCCCAACCCTCACGACCCGAAGTACTCCCAGTGCCAGGGCTCGCTCGGCACGGTCCGCCGCCAGCCCATCCGCGGGGCGTTGGCGTGCATCCAGTCGTGGGCGTCCGCGCGGACCACGTCGACGTCGATGGCCTGGCCGTGCTGGTGGTTGGAGTGGCCCGGGGGGGCCGCCAGGTTGCCGGTGCCGTTCAGGTAGCGGCGGTACAGGCTGCGCTGCTCGTCCTGGGTGCGGAAGCCGCTGTTGAGCTGGAGCCGCACCCCGTCGCGGGCGGCCGCGCGCTTGAGGTCGAGGTAGGCCCGCGCCGTCTTGGCCGCCACCATCTGGCCGTCGATCTCCACCACGTCGATCTTGCCGAGGTGTTGGCCGTAGCGGTAGGCATCGAACTTGCCCAGGTAGCGGCCGCCGCCGGCCCCGCCGGTCTTGAGTGCCTCCCAGGTGGTGCGCCCGACCTTGCCCGTCGCCTGGATGTTGTTCTGGCGCTGGAAGTCGCGCACTGCCTGCTCGGTGGTGGGGCCGTACTCGCCGGTCTGCCCCCCCGCGCTGAGGCCGAGGGCCTGCTGGATGCCGAGCACGCTGGGGCCCACGGCGCCGTCCCCGAAGACCTCGCCCCGGTCCACCGCCTTGCCGGTGCCGGCGCGCAGCAGCGCCGCCATGGTGGAGGGGCCGACCACCCCGTCCACCCCGAGCCCGTTCTCCCGCTGGAAGCGCTGGACCTGGGCGGCGGTGGTCGGACCGAAGCGTCCCGTCTGCCCGCCCGGTCCCATGCCGAGCAGCTTCTGGACCTCGACGACCGCGGGCCCCGAGGCACCGACCCGCAGCAGCTTCCCGTCCGCCGTGGCCCCCTGGAGACCCGCCGCGGCCTCGAGCGCGGCCTGGCGCGCATCCCCGGTCGGGGCGGGCGTGGACGGGCCGGCGTCCGGGCGGGCGGGTGCGGTCTCGTCGTGGGTGTGGTCGTCGTGGGTGTGGTCGTCGTGGGTGGGGCCGTGGGGGGCGGGGGCCCGTGCCTGCGCGAGGGCCTGGATGGTCTGCGGACCGGCGATGCCGTCGACGCTGAGGCCCTCCGCACGCTGGACCGCGAGGACGGCGCGGCGCGTGGCCGGGCCGAAGTCGCCGTCGACCGCCACACCGAGCAGCCGCTGGAGCTCCTGCACCGCGGCACCCCGGTCGCCCTGCTGGAGCACCGCGCCCGCAAGCGCCGCCGGGACCGCCGCCGCCTCGTGTGCCGCGTCCGCCACGCCCATCGCCGCGGCCATCGCCCCCAGGTCGCCGCCCAGCGAGAAGGCGGAGGTGTCGTGCCCCGCCGGAGCGAGGAAGGCCGCGTTGCCCCGTCCGGCGCCCGTGGGGGCGCGACGCTGGGGCGGGGCAGGGGAGGGCGAGGGGGTGGATCGGCGCTGCTGGTGGCTGGGCATGGCGTGCTCCCGGTCTCTCTGGAGGTAGCGGCGGTGCTCGGGGGCGTCAGGGCCCGTGTCACCGGGGCGTCACCCGCCAGGGACCGGCGACATCGGTGTCACGCAGCGATGGTCGCGCAATGACACCTCGGGGCCGGCGCCAGGGCCCAG
>CAXQUZ010000305.1:0-6993 GCA_964226865.1 Myxococcota bacterium
CCTCGACGGCATCGCGACCCTCGACGGCCCACAGGGCCCCCGCTTCTGGCCCACCGAGCTCAACGCGCGCTTCAGCGGCGGGCTCTCGCGCCTCGACGCCATCCACGGCGGCCCGCCCCTGGCCCTCGCCCACCGGGCGCGCTGGGCCGGCCTCTCGCTCGATCTCGACGCCGCCGCACTCGAGCGCAGCCTCGGCGCTGCGGCCCGCCGCCGGCGCGTGTGCGGGCTGCGCTGGGCGACCCCGGCCCTGCCCCCCGACGGCACCGCCCCCCTGCCCCTCGGCGACGACAGCCGGGTGGCCTGGGACGACGGCGGGGGCTTCGGCCTCGTCAAGCTGATCGTCGATCCCCTCGCCCGCCAGCCGGGCCCGCCGGTGGGCCCCGAGCTCGCCCGGGCGCTGCGCCGGGCACGGGATCACTTCGCGCTCGACATCCCTGCGCTCTGGTCGCCGGCCGAGTCGGCCTGAACCCGCTGGTGGGCGACCGCGCCCACGGCCAGCGCCCCGAGCCCGAAGACCGCCAGCTCGGGCACGAGCCGGCCCGTGAGCAGCCAGGCCAGCCCGGTCAGGGCCGGCAGCAGCAGCCCCATGGCCACGAGCCCCACCACGCCGGGCGCCTGGACCCGCGCGGGACGCAGCTCGGCGGGCCGGGTGTCGGGCAGGGCATCGACCAGGGCGTCTTCTTGCTCAGCGAGCATGGGGCCTCGACGGGGGCGGGGGCGGCCCGGGGAGGGACCGCACCCTGACTCTGGGGGATGCGGGGGCGGCCGGCAATTTCGGCCACTTGCCCGCGGCGTCCCCAGCAGGCGCCGCCTCCGTAGCGTGCGCCCCCCGGGGGCGGGCCCCTGTCACGTGGCTGTCACCGTCCTGCGACCCCAGGACCGCCGACCCACCCGCCGCGGGCCCTGAGCCCCCTCAGTCCGGGTCGCAGGGCCCGTCGCAGACGTGGACCAGGGTGCCCGTCGCCAGCAGCGCCTCGACTTGGGCCAGGGCCGGCTCCGAGGTGGGGGCCGCGCCGTGCACCCCGTTGTTGCCGTCGGGGATGACGTTCTCGTCCTCGGGGAAGAAGTCGTCGAGCAGCTCGGGCATGCGGATCTGGGTCAGCGCCACGCCGGTCGCCGGGCTGGGCACGGTCTCGAGGCCGTAGATCGGATCGGTCGCGGTCTCGAGGTGGCGCGCACCCATGGCCGCCGCGAGGATGTCGGTCGACAGGTTCGGCACCTGGACGTCGCCGATGGCCTCCTGGAGCAGGATCACGGGCGGCTCGCGGTCGGGGTGGTCCGGGTCGTCGGCGAGCAGCCCGGTGACCGCCACCGGGTCGGAGCGGTCGAAGTGGCCCTGGAGCAGCCCGATGAAGACGAGCTGGGAGAGGGGGTCGGGGTAGAGCGCGTCGATGACCGCCTCGATGGGCGCAAAGTTCGTCGAGCGCTGGATCATGTGGGTCCAGCCGGCCCCGGGCACTGACACCACCGCCCGCGAGATCTCGGGCGCCATGGCCACGAAGCTCGACCCCTGGATGCCCCCGAGGCTGCCCCCGTAGTAGTAGACCGCATCCCCGAGCAGGGGGGTCTGCCAGCCGGGCGAGAGGGCGGGATCGACGACGAGGTGGTCCTGGACGAGCGGGATGAGGGCGTGGGTGTTGACCAGGGACTGGGCCAGCCGATCGGTCACCACCGAGATGCGCGAGATGTCGGGCACCACCTCGGAGATGATGAGGTCGAGATCGCCGCCCGACAGGCCGATCCAGTCGGTGGCCACGACCACGGCACCGAACTCGTCGGCGAGTCGGCGGATGCGGGCGCCCCCCTCTCCGCTGGTGAGGGTCGCCCGGCCCGTGCCGAAGAGGCCGTGGCCGAAGATGAGCAGCGGCAGCTCGCCCCGGGTCTTCGCCACCGCGGGGATGACCAGGGTGTAGGGGTAGGTCGGGCGCGTGCCCTCCTGGAGCACGGCGGCGGTGCCGTCCATGACCAGCTCGTTGTCGTCGGTCAGGAAGGACGGCGGCGAGAAGCGGCCCTCGACGATCCAGCCGGTGTTGGCGTCCGGATCGAGGGAGACGCTGTCGACGGTGTAGCTGAGGCCGTTCTCGGCGATGTCGGCGCCGGCCGCGGCCCGCATGCTGCGCACGGGGCCGACGAGCTGCTCGGTGCTGGCGACGGGCAGCTCCCAGGCCAGGATGAGCGCCTCGCGGGGGTAGCCGGCCCCCTCGAGGGCGGCGAAGAGGGCCTCGTGGGCGGGGCGCATGGCCTCGACCTCGGCGTCGCTGGTGGGGATGCCGTCGCGCAGGGCCACGAAGGCCTCGGGCACGGGCAGCGCGCCCCCGTCGGCATCGGTGAGCCCGGACGTGAGGGCGACGCCGTAGCGGGCCCCAGGCTCGAGGGGCACGACGGGACGCAAGATGAGGGCATGGCGCCCGGCATGCTCGTCGGTGCGGTTGTTCTGGTCCATCTCGGTGAGCAGGGGCACCCGGGCGCCCGTGCCGAGGTGGACGAGGGCGATGGGGGCGTCCTCGGCCATGGAGGCGGCGGCCTCGCCGTGGCCCCAGAGGTGGGCCGGATCGACGTCCACCCCGAGGTTGACGAGCACGGGCATCGTGGGCGACACCCCGTCGGCGCCGTCGAAGATGGCCGGGTCGACCGGCAGGGGGCCGTCCGGGCTCACGAAGTCGTCCCGGTCGATGGCGAGGGCCACGCCGGTCGGGCTGTCGGCGGCCGCCGCAAAGGACCACATGGAGGGGAAGGGCGTGAGGCAGTCGCCGGCGAGGTTGAGCGGGTTGCAGCCCGCCACCCGGGTGATGTCCCAGGGCGCCGTGCCCGTGTCGTCGCCGTCCCCGCCGTCGGTGCCGTCCCCGCCGTCGCTGCCGTCCGTTCCGTCGCTGCCGCCCGTGTCGTCCCCCGAGACCGGGTTGTTGAGGCTGCCGCCAGCGTCGCCCTCGAAGATCTTGGTCTCGGGCTCGACGGCGCAGGCCGCCAGCACCAGGGCGAGCAGGGCACTGCGGCCCCGGAGGGTCCAACATGGGCCAGTCATCGAGCATCTCCCAGCATCAGGTCTTGTGCATCCCACCCGGCCAGGGTAGCCCGAGGCCCCCGCCCGGCCCAGCGCCCGGCGCCACCCTCCTGCTCCCGAGGCACCCGTGGCTGCGACTCCCCTCCCCGCGTCGCTGCGCGTCATCCGCGATCCGGCCATCATCGAGGGCTACCTCACGGATGCCTCGAACACCCGCGGCCACGCCGAGGCCCTCGTGCGCCCGCGGAGCGCCGAGGAGGCCGCCGCGCTGGTGGCCTTCTGCCAGGCCGAGGGCATCCCCCTGACCGTGACCGCCCAGCGCACGGCCACCACCGGCGCGCCCGTGCCCGACGGCGGCTGGCTCTGCAGCACCGAGCTCCTCGACCGAGTCCATGCCCTCGACGATGTCGACGCGGGCGTCATCCTCGGCCAGCACCAGGCCACGGTGGAGGCCGCGGGCCGCTTCTTCCCCCCCGACCCGACCTCCCGCCACGAGTGCGCCATCGGCGCGGCCATCGCCACCAACGCCAGCGGCGCCCGGTCCTTCCGCTACGGCGCCACCCGCCCCTGGATCGCGGCGCTCCAGGTCGTGCTGCCGACCGGCGAGCTGCTGTGGTGCGACCGGTCCACGCCCCTGCCGGACCACTGGCCGGCCCTCGACTGGCACGAGCCCGCCGTCAAGACCGCCGCCGGCTACGTCCCCGCCGACAACCTGATGGACGCCATCATCGGCGCCGAGGGCACCCTCGGGCTCATCACCCGCGCCCGGCTGCGCCTCGTCGACGCCGCCCCGGCCATGGTCTCCCTGGTCGCCTTCTTTGCCGACCGCGAGAGCATGCTCGCCATGGTCGACGCCGCCCGGGCCCAGGCCCACCGCGCCCGCCAGCCCCGCCCCGCTGCGCCCGGTGCCCTCTCGCCCCGGGCCGTCGAGTACTTCGACCGCCACGCCCTCGACATGGTGCGCCAGCGGGTGCCCGACATCCCCGACGAGGCCCGCCACGCCCTCTACTTCGAGCTCGAGCACGCCGGCGGGGACGAGGCCGAGGCCACGCTGATGGAGGCCTGGTGGTCGGCCCTCGAGACCCACGGGGCGCTGATGGACGACATCATCCTCGCCGACGACGAGGCCGGCCAGCAGCGGCTCCAGGCCGTGCGCCACGCCGTGCCGGCGGGCGTCAACGAGCGGGTGGTGGCCAACGGCATGCCCAAGGTGGGCACCGACTTCGCCGTGCCCGACGGCGCCCTCGCCGAGATGATGGACGCCTACAAGGCCGTGACCTTGCCCCACATCAGCTTCGGCCACATCGGCGACAACCACCTCCACCTCAACCTGCTGCCCACCACCGCCGCCGAGCTGGCCGAGGCCAAGGCCCTCTACGCCACCCTGGCCCTGCGCGCGGTGGCCCTCGGCGGCACGGTCAGCGCCGAGCACGGCATCGGCAAGATCAAGCGCGCCCTCCTCGCCGACATGGTGGGCCCCGAGGTGCTCGCGGCCTTCCGCGCCCGCAAGCAGGCCGCCGATCCGGCCTGGATCCTCGGCCGCGGCACCCTCTTCTCGCCCCCCGCCTGAGGTCTGGCACCCGCCGGCCGCCGGATCCCCAATCCGGGCCCGCGGGTGTAAGGTTCCCGCCGCCCCCTCGTTCTGAGGGCGGGTGAGCGAGGAGGCACCCCTTGCGAACGACAGAGCCGCGCCAACACACGGGCGCCGCCGCTTCGCCTGGCACGGGTGCGCCCACGCTGGACGAGGAGCGGGCCGTCATCGAGCGACTGCAGCGGGGCGACCGCGCGGCCGCCGCTGCGCTGTACGAGTGGTATGGCGAGCGGCTGTACCGCGCGGCGATCCTGCCACGTCTGCCCGTGAGAGAGCTGGCCGAGGACGTTCTCAAAGACACCTTCCGCCTCGCCCTCGAGCGCATCGACCAGTTCCGCATCACCGACCGCAGCATCTACTTCTGGCTTCGCCGCATCGCCGTCAACCGGGCCATCGATCTCCACCGCAAGCGCCAGCGCCGCCAGGCCTTCCGCGACCGCCACAGCACCGAAGAGACCGTCGACCGCACGATGGGCACGGCCCCGGCCGCCCCCGACCGCCGCCACGACCAGGAACAGCTCAAGGACATGGTGGCCCGCTCGCTCTCGCTGATGAACCCCCGCTACGCCCTCGCCCTCAAGCTCCGCATCCTCGAAGACCGCGACCGGGACGAATGCGCCCGCATCATGGACGTCACGGTCGGCAACTTCGATGTCATCCTCCACCGCGCCACCAAGGCCTTCCGCAAGGTCTACCCCCCCCCCTGAGGCCCCCTCCCGTGACCACCCCCTCCGCCAGCGACCCCGCCGCCGCCGCGCTGCTCGCGCAGTGGCTCGCGGTCGACAGCGCCGCCTCGGCCGAGGCCCGGGATCGGGCCTGGGAAGCGGCCCGTGCGGGTCTGGAGGACGACGTGGTGGAGGCGGTCTTGGCCCTGCGGCCGGACCTGGCGCCGGCGCCCCGCTTCGATCTCGACGCGGTGCTCGACGCCGTGACCACCGGTCCTCTCTGCGGGCCCGTCGCGGACGACGAGCTGGGGCCCGTCAGCGCCGAGGAGGCCGCGGCGGCGGCGGCCCTGGCGCGCATCCTGGACGGCGGCGGGCCCGGTGCACGCGATCTCGACGCAGACATCGACGCCGACCTCGACCTCGACCTCGACCTCGGGGCCGACCTCGACGACGAGGTGCGCGAGGCCCTGCACGCCCTGCGGCCCGACCTCGCTCCGGCGCCCCGCTTCGACCTCGACGCCGTGCTCGACGCCGTGACCACCGGTCCCCTCGCCCCGGCCGCCGGCAGCGCGGCCCCGTCCACGGCCGAGCTCAGCGCGGCGCGCCCCGAAGACCTCGCGCCGGTGGTCTCGCTTGCCGACCGGGCGGCGCCCGCAGCGCCCGCCCCGGTCTCGCCCTGGCGCTGGATGCTGGGCCCGGGGGTGGGCCTCGTCGCCATGGCGGCCACGGTGCTGCTCTTTGTCGGGCCCGTGGCCGACGAGGCCATGCAGGGGGCGCCCACCGCCTCGGCACCCGCCGCCCTCGACGAGGGCGCAGAGGCCGCACGGCCCGCGCGCAAGGCCCGCCGGGCGGCCAAGCCCCTCGCCAAGTCCCGGCCCGTGGCCGACGACACCGCCGCCCCCGTCACCCGGTCGCTGTCGCGCCGTGCCCCCTCCCGCGCCCGCTCTCCGGCCCCGGATGCCGAGCCGGCGCCGGCGTCCACCGGGCGGGCCAGCGGCAGCGCCGCCCCGTCGACCGACCCGATCTCCCAGCTCCAGAGCCTCGGCTACCTCGACGACCGCGCCGAGGGCGGGGCCCGGGACGGCGCCGCAGCCCCCGCCAAGCGCAAGACCGCCCAGGCGGCGCCCGCTGGCGGCGCGGCCCGGGAGGCCAAGGCCGAGGCCCCGCCCCAGGACGCCCCGCCGCCGGCTCCCGAGGCCGAGCCGGAAGCCGCCACCGTCGAACTGGCCGAAGATCGCCCCAGCCTCGGTCTGATCGGCGCCGAGGGCACCACCGCCGGGGGCTACGGCTGGGCGCCCGAGGCCGACGCCGCCCCCCGCGAGGACCAGGCCGCCGCCGGTCCGCCCACCACCGCCACCCGCCAGGCCGCCCCGCCGGCCCCCAAGACCACCGCTGCCGACCGCGACGACCGGCGCCAGGAGCGCGAAGACGCCGACGCCTTCGGCCTCGCCGAGCGCTCTGCCGACGACGCCGTCGCCGACGAGCTGGCCGACGCGGGCGACATGGCGGCGCCGGAGGACGTGGCCGAAGAGGAGGCCCCCGCCGCGGCCGCCGAGCCGGCGCCCACCGAAGAGCTCGCCGAGACCGTGGTGGTCGAGAAGGAGCGCGCCCGCCCCGCCCGGAGCACCAGCTCCCGGGGCCGGCCCCGCTCCGCCCCCGCCGCGCCCGCCGCCGCCCCCCCGCCCCCGCCCGCGCGGCCCCGGGGGGTGCGCGATCGGCAGTGCACACGGCTGTCC
>CAXQUZ010000306.1:0-23515 GCA_964226865.1 Myxococcota bacterium
AGCACCGGCGGATCCTCGACCGGTGGCACGACCACGGGCGGCGGCAGCGGCAGCGACACGGGCGGCGCCGACGGCGGCAGCGGCGACACCGGCGACTGGGACACGGGGGGCGCCTCGACCGGCGGCAGCACCGGCGGCTCGACCGGTGGCAGCACCGGCGGCTCCTCGACCGGCGGCAGCACCGGCGGCTCGACCGGCGGCAGCACTGGCGGCTCCTCCACCGGTGGCTCGACCGGTGGCAGCACCGGCGGCTCGACCGGTGGCAGCACTGGCGGCTCGACCGGCGGCTCCTCCACCGGTGGCTCGACCGGCGGCAGCACCGGCGGCTCCTCGACCGGCGGCGGCAGCGGCAGCGACACCGGCAGCGCCGACGGTGGGGACGGCGACACCGGCGACTGGGACACCGGCAGCGCCTCGGGCGGCGGCTCGTCCACCGGCGGCGGCAGCACCGGCGGCTCGTCCACCGGCGGCGGCAGCACCGGCACCGACGGCGGCGAGACCGGAACCGACGGCCCCGACGGCGGCAGCACCGGCACCGACGGCGGCGAGACCGGGACCGACGGCGGCAGCACCGGCTCCGACGGCGGCGAGACCGGAGCCGACGGCGGCGAGACCGGCACCGACGGCGGCGGGTCCGGCGCCGACGGCGGCGAGACCGGCGCCAACGAAGACACCGGTGTGGCGGGCACCCTCGACAACACCGGCGACCCCGAGGACGGCGACGCGGCCGTCGACGCCAACGAGGTCATCGACGGCCTCTCCAGCGACGGCCTCGGCAGCGGCGCCGACAAGGACGCCTCCGCGTGTGGCTGCACGGCCGCCACCTCGGCCTCGTGGAGCTGGATGCCCATGCTCGCGGGCTTCGGCATGCTGATCCGGCGCCGCCGGCGCTGAGCCGGCCGCCCCCGTCTCCCCGGGGGCCGCCGTCGTCGGGGCTCAGGCCAGCTCGCGCGCCTCTTCGCCCCGGGCCTCCTCCGTGCGCTCGATGGCCCGCAGCACCGACTCGGGGGTCGCCGGCAGCCGCAGCTCGACCGGCGCCAGCTCGTCGTGGAAGCTCGCGATGGCCGCCCGCAGCGCCCCCACCACCGACAGCGCGAGCATGAAGGGCGGCTCGCCCACGGCCTTGCTGCCACCGACCACCCGGGAGTTGGGCGCCCGGTCGAGCAGGGCCACCGAGAAGTGGGGCGGCACGTCGCCGGCCGCGGGGATCTTGTAGGTGCTCGGGCCGTGGGTCAGCAGCCGCCCCGTGCCGTCGGTCTGGAGCTCTTCGCAGGTGAGCCAGCCCATGCCCTGGACGAAGGCGCCCTCGACCTGGCCCTGGTCGATGCTCGGCACCAGCGGGTTGCCCACGTCGTGCAGCACGTCGACCGCCACCACCCGGTACTCGCCGGTGAGCCGGCTCACCTCGACCTCGGCCAGCGCGCCGCCGAAGGCGTAGTAGAAGAAGGGCCGCCCGGCGCCCTTGGCCGGGTCGTAGGCGATGCCCGGCGTGGCGTAGTAGCCGGCCGCGGCCAGCGAGATCTGGCGCACCCAGCAGGCGTTGGCCACGTGGCCGAAGGCGAGGCGCCGGGTCTCGGGACCAAAGACCTCGCCGTCGGCGAAGACCACCTCGTCCGGGTCGAGCACCCCGAGCAGCTCGGCGGCCACCTTGGCCATGCGCCGGCGGATGCTCACACAGGCCCGCTGCACGGCCGCGCCGTTGAGGTCACTGCCCGAGGACGCCGCCGTGGCCGAGGTGTTCGGCACCTTCTCGGTCGACGTGGTCATGACCCGCACCGCCGCCGGCCGCACCCCGAGGGCGTCGGCCGCCACGGCCCGCATCTTCGTGTGGAGGCCCTGGCCCATCTCGGTGCCGCCGTGGTTCACCTGGACCGAGCCGTCGGTGTAGACGAGCACCATCGCGCCGGCCTGGTTGAGCAGGCTCGCCGTGAACGAGATGCCGAACTTCACGGGCTGGAAGGCGAGCCCCCGCTTGACGAGGCTGTGGCGGGCGTTGAAGGCCTCGACCGCCCGCAGCCGGCCGACGTAGTCGCCCCCGTCGAGCAGCCCCGCGGCGATGCGCCCGAGGCGGTTCTCGCTGACCTCCTGGCCGTAGGGGGTGCGGTCGCGGGGGGCCTCGCCGTAGAAGTTCATGCGGCGGATGGCCGTCGGGTCGATGGCCAGCAGCGCCCCGGCCGCGTCGATGGCCTCCTCGATGGCCAGCATGCCCTGGGGGCCGCCGAAGCCCCGGAATGCCGTGTTCGAGGGCAGGTTCGTCGCGCAGACCCGGCCGACCAGCCGCACGGCGGGCAGGTGGTAGGCGCCGTCGGCGTGGAACAGGGCCCGGTCCATCACCGGGCCGCTCAGGTCGAGGGACCAGCCGCCGTCGCTGAACAGCTCGGCCTCCATGCCGAGGATGTGGCCCGTGTTGGCGAAAGCGACGCGGTAGCGCACGAGGAAGGGGTGGCGCTTGCCCGTCCAGGCCATGTCCTGGTCGCGGTGGAGCCAGCAGCGGCAGGGCCGGCCGGTCGCCCAGGCCCCCAGCGCCGCGTAGGCCGCAAAGGGGCTGGCCTTGGACTCCTTGCCGCCGAAGCCGCCGCCCACCCGAGGCACCTCGCAGACCACCCGGTGGTGGTCCACTCCGAGCACGGCCGCGACGACGTGCTGGATCTCGGTGGGGTGCTGGGTGCTCGAGCGCACCCGCCAGCAGCCGTCCTCTTCGGGCAGCACGAGGGCGGCCTGGGTCTCGAGGTAGAAGTGGTCCTGGCCCGGCACGGCCAGCTCGCCCGAGACCACGACCCCGGCCCGGGCGAAGGCCCCGTCGAGGTCGCCCCGGGCGATGGTGTGGGGCTCGGTGTGGAAGGCGCCGCGCGCGATGGCCTCCTCGATGCTGAGCACGGGCTCCTCGACGGCAATCTCGACGACGATGGCCTCGGCAGCGGCCCGGGCCTGGGCCTCGGTCTCGGCGACCACCACGGCGAGGGCCTGGCCGACGCAGTCGACCCGGTCTTCGGCCAGCAGGGGCTCGGTGTGGGCGATGGGGCCCCAGAGCCGCGCGCCGGGCAGGTCGCCGGCCGTGAGCACGGCGTGGACCCCGGGCAGGGCGCGGGCGGGGCCGGCGTCGAGGTGGAGCAGGCGGCCCCGGGCGACGGGAGAGGGCACGGGCAGCGCGAAGAGGGTGCCCGCCGGCCCCGGGTCGTCGGCCACGTAGCGGGCGGCGCCGGTGACGTGGAGGTGGGCACTCTCGTGGGAGGAGGGACGGCCGAGGACGGGCATGTGGGCTCCAGCGCAGCACAGCAGCCCCCAGCATAGCGCCTCGGGGCCACCGACCGGACCCCCACCGCGCGCCCGGTCCCCGCCACCGCCCTGCAACCCCGCCGCCGGGCCGGCATCCTCCCCGCGCCCCCGTCCCCGAGGCCCCATGTCCGCCCGCCTGGCCCTGCTCTGCCTGCCCGCCCTCGCCTGTGCCCCCGGCACCGAGCCCAAGGGCGACGACACCGCCCTCGTGCCCCCGGGCACCCACGCCCAGGGCTTCGAGGTCGGCGACACGCCCCCCGACTTCGCCCTGCTCGACGCCGACGGCAACACCCACCGCCTCTCGGACTACGCCGGCCAGCGCATCGCCGTCGTCGGCACCGCCAGCTGGTGACCCCACTGCCGGTCCCTGGTCGAGGGACTCCAGCCCTGGTTCGCCGACGAGGCCGAAGATGACCAGATCATCCTGAACGTGCTCACCCAAGACAGCACCGGAGCGCCCGCCTCTCTCGAGGCCGCCGAGGCCTGGCGCGGCCGCTACGGCCTCACCTTCCCCGTGCTCGCCGACAGCGACGAGAGCTGGGTCGAGAGCTGGGGCACGGTCGGCCGCTGGAGCCAGCGCTCCTACGTGGTCATCGGCCGCGACTTCACGATCTCCTGGCGCCAGGGCGACACCACGCCCGCCGGTCCCGAGACCATCATCGCCGAGCTCGACGCCGCGCCCTGAGCCGCTGCCCCGCACCCCCTGCGCCTTGGCAGCCGTCCCGAAGAGGCTAGGGCCCCCGCCACCCGGAGGCCCCATGCCCGACGTCCCCCGCTCCGCCCCCAGCCGCAACGTGCTCGGCGGCCCCCTGCTCTCGTGCAGCCTCGCACCGCGCACGGGCTGGTTCCGCGACGGCTGCTGCCGCACCGATCCGCGCGACGGCGGCTCCCACACGGTCTGTGCGCGGGTGACCGCCGACTTCCTCGCCTTCAGCGCGGCCCGGGGCAACGACCTGAGCACCCCCCGCCCCGAGCTCGGCTTCCCGGGTCTCCAGCCCGGCGACCAGTGGTGCCTCTGCGCGCCCCGCTGGGCCGAGGCCTTCCGGGCGGGCAAGGCGCCCCAGGTCGTGCTCGCCGCGACCGAAGAGAGCGCCCTGCGCCACTGCCGGCTCGAGGATCTGCTCGCCCACGCCCACGACGCCGTCGAGGCCTGAGCCGCCCCTCAGAGCCAGCCGCGCCGCCGGAACCACAGCAGCATGCCGCCCGCCCCGCTGCCCATGACCATCAAGAGCGCCGGGTAGCCCCAGCGGGCGTGCAGCTCGGGCATGTGGTCGAAGTTCATGCCGTAGAGCCCGGTGACGAAGCTCAGCGGGATGAAGACGGTCGTGACCACCGTGAAGGTGCGCATGATCTCGTTCATGCGGTGGCCGGCGAGGGCGAGGTGGAGGTCGAGGGTGCCCTGGAGGCGGTCGCGCAGGCTGTCGAGGCCGTCGGTGACCTCGATGATGTGGTCGCGCAGGTCGCGCAGGTAGGGCACGGTGTTCTTGTGGATGAGGCCGCCCGACTCGTGCATCAGCACGTTGACGGCGTCGCGGGTGGGGGCAACGGCCCGGCGCATGGCCTGGAGCCGCCGGCGCAGCTGGTGGACCTCGGCGGGCAGCCCCTCGTCGAAGTGGTCGAGGGTGCGCGACTCGATGGCCGAGACCCGCTCCTCGAGGGCGTCGACCTCGCCGACCCACTCGTCGACAATGGCGTCGAGCAGGGCATGGAGGAGGTAGTCGGCCTTGCGCTTGCGGATGCGCCCGACCCCCTTCTCGATGCGGGAGCGCACGACGGTGAAGGGGGTGCCGGGCCGCTCGGAGAAGGAGAGCACGGCGTGGCGGCAGAGCACGAGGGTGACGTGCTCGTCGTCGATGCCCCCCGGCGGCGCGCCGGCCACCCGCAGCCGCTTGAGGCTGACCATGAGGGCCGTGTCGTAGACCTCGGCCTTGGCCCGGGTGTCGACGGTGAGGATGTCTTCGACAGCGAGGGGGTGGAGCCCGAACTGGGCGCCGATGCGGGTCACCTGGTCCACGTCGTGGAGCCCGTCGACGTCCACCCAGGTCACGTCCGCGCTGGCCCCGGCGGTCTCGGCCGTGCCCGGTCCGTAGGCCTCGGCGCGCACGGCCTCGGCCCCGTAGTGGAGCACGGCCACCTGGACCTCGTGGCTGTGTTCGGGGCCTACATAGATGGGCTGGCCAGGGGCCTTGTGGAGCTCGGGCGAGCGCTCGGTCACGGAGACCTCCGGGGGTGGGGGCGGCCGGGCCACCGTAGGCCGGCCACGCCACGGGGCAAGGCCGCCCGGGACCGGCAGCCCCGCCGCTCAGCGGACCTCGAAGATGGCGTCGATCTCGACGGCGACCCCGAAGGGCAGCCCGGCGACGCCGACCGCCGAGCGCGCGTGGCGGCCGCTCTCGCCGAAGACCTGGGCCATCAGGGCGCTGGCGCCGTTGATGACGTGGGGCTGCTGCCAGAAGTCGGGGGTGCAGTTGACGAAGCCGTTGAGCTTCACGGCCCGCACGACCCGGTCGAGGTCGCCGTCGAGGGCTGTCTTGAGCTGGGAGAGGATGTTCAGGGCGCACTCGCGGGCCGCCGCCTGGCCCTGCTCGACCGTGAAGTCGCGGCCCAGCTTGCCCACGTAGCGGAAGACACCGTCCTTCACGGGCACCTGGCCGGCGATGTGGACGAGGTCGCCGCTGCGCACGAAGGGGATGTAGTCGGCAGCGGGGGCCGGGGCCATGGGAATGCTGATGCCCAGGGCATGCAGGCGCTCTTCGACAGAGAGGGGGGTCGGCGACACGGGGACCTCGGGACCAGGAGAGCAGCAGGGACAGCGCCCCGGCAGCCGGCCGCGGACGCGCCCCGGAGGCTCGCACGCCCCCGCCGCGAGGGCAAGCCGGCCCATCGCCCCCTCCGCAGCCCTCGGCCGCCGTGATAGTGCCGCCGCCATGTCCCGTCCGCCGCTCCGCCTCCTGCTCGTGTCTCTGCTGCTGCTGCTCGTCCTCGGGGGCGCAGGGGCCGCCTGGCACTGGCTGCGTCCCGTGCCCCCCGAGGCCCCCGACACGGTGGCCGCCGCCGCCCTCGACGCCGCCCTCGCCCCCGCCGCCGCCCTGCCCCTCACGGCCGCCGACACCGACGTGCTGGTCATCGCGGTCTGCACCCTGCGCCGCGACCGCCTCGAGCCCTACGGCCACGACGGCCCGACCAGCCCCTTCCTCGACGAGCTGGGCCGCACCGGGGTGGTCTTCGAGCACAACTTCTCCCAGGCCCCCTGGACCCGCCCCGCCATGGGCGCGCTGTTCACGGGCCGCTGGCCCCGGGTGCTGGGCCTCGACCTGCGGGGCAAGGGCGACAACTTCGACATGGTCATCGAGGCCTCCCACACCCTGCTGGCAGAGCGCCTGAAGACCGCCGGCTACGCCACCCTCGGCAGCGTGGCGAACCCGAACCTCAAGGAGGTCTTCGGCTTCCGCCAGGGCTTCGACCAGTACAGCGAGCCGGCCGGCACCTACCGCGACAAGCCCCACATCCCCTCGAGCCACGAGGTGGTCGACGACATCCTCGAGATGGTCGACGGCCTCGGCCCCGACCAGCGCTTCTACGCCCGGGCCGTTGTGCTCGACGGCCACGTGCGCCGGCGCTGGGATGCCCGCTACCGCAAGCTCTTCGGCAACCGCCTCGCCCAGTCCGGCGTCGAGCGCGACGTGGCCGACTACGACGCCGCCCTGCGCACCATCGACGCCCAGCTCGCCCGGCTCGTGACCACGCTCCGCGCCCGGAACCCGAACCTGCTCGTCGTCCTGGCGGCCGACCACGGCGAGGGCCTCAAGACCCCCGAGCACCACGGCCGCGAGCACGGCAACTTCGTCTACCGCAGCACGGTCGAGACCCCGCTCATCGTGCACCACCCCGCCCTGCCCGACCCCGGCCGGCGGGTGGCCGGGCTGAGCATGAACGTCGACGTGGTGCCCACCATCCTCGCGCTGCTCGGTCTGCCCGCGCCGGACGCGGTCGACGGCCGCAGCCAGGCCGCCGCTGTGCTGGGCCGGTCCACCGCCCCCGTCCACACGGCCGTCTTCGCCGAGACCTTCTTCCGCAAGGTCCACCTCAGCACGGTCTTCGACGGCGACCACCAGCTCATCCGCCGCTACGTCAGCGACCACCCCGACGCCAACCACCTCGACCGCCTCTACACCGCCGCCGACGCCGACGCCCACACCGCCATCCAGGCCCAGGCCCCCGACGAGACCCGGGCGCTTGCGGCCGTGCTCGACGCCTGGGAGGCCCTCCAGGACCAGCACGAGGCCGCCTCGGCCGGCGAAGAGACGGGCACGGTCGACAGCGCCACCCGCAAGATGCTCCAAGACCTCGGCTACATCGAAGAGGACGAGTGATGCCCGCCCCCGACCGCACCCTCGCCTTCCTCCGCGGCGTCAACGTCGGCGGCAAGAACCGGGTCCACATGGCCACCCTCCGGCAGGCGCTCACGGCGGCCGGCCTCACGGGGGTCGCCACCCACATCCAGAGCGGCAACCTCGTCTTCGACGGCGGCCACCCCGACCCGGCCGGTGCCCTGGCCCAGGCCCTCGCCGCCCAGGGGGTCGACGTGCCCGCCGTGCTCTGCCCCGCCCGGCGCCTCGCCGCACTCCGCGCCGGCTGCCCCTTCCCCGCCGAGCCCGACACGGGGGCCCACGACCCGCGCCGGGTCCACCTGGGCCTCTTCACCGCCCCGCCCGCCGCCGCCGCCCGGGCCGCCCTCGCAGAGGCCTGGCCCGCCCGGGCCGCCCGCAAGAGCCCCCCCCACGACCTGGTGGTGCTCGGCGAGGACCACCTCTGGCTCGCCACGCCCCAGGGCATGGCCCGCACCCGCCTGACCAACGCCTGGCTCGACCGCCAGCTCGGCGTCACGACCACCTTCCGCAACCTCGCCACCGTCGACCGGGTGCTGGCGCTGGTCTGAGCGCGCGGCTCAGCCCCGGGGCAGCCCGGCGATGTGGTCGGCGGGCACCCGGCGCATGCGGCGGAAGGTGCGGCGCTTGTCGGCGCTGTTGAGGTTCGGGTTCCAGAACTCCCAGACCACCGCCCCGTCCGGGGCCAGCTCGAAGACCCAGCCGCTGTTCGAGTCGGTGACGAGGGTGTTGCCGTTCGGCAGCCGCTGGGCGCCCCCCCGCGAGGCCGAGAAGAAGTCGCCCGGCGGATCCGAGCGCCACTCCCAGACCACCGTGCCGGCCGCGGCCCCCGTCTTGCCCGGCTGGGGCGCCACCTCGAGCACCCGGCTGTGGGGGCGGCTGGCGTCGCCGTTGTCGTAGATGAGCACATGGCCGTTGGGCAGCAGCGTGCCCTCGTGGGGGCCGATGAGGGTGTGGGCGCCCCAGGACCAGACCACCTTGTTGGCCTCGGGATCGACCACCACGACGCGGTTCTGGTGGCGCAGGGTCACGAGCAGCTGGCCCGCCGAGAAGAGGGGCTGGGCCGCCACCTCGGGGGCCTCCAGCCGGTCGACCGTGTTGGCGTGGATGAGGTCGACCTGCATGCGGCCCCACTTCTTCTCGGGCGCCACCTCGGCGAAGCCGCCCCACAGCGGCGCCGAGCGCATCGCCCGGTACAGCGAGGTCGTCGCGCGGGTCTCGCCCGTCTGGCCGTCGATGCGCTGGATCTGGTCGTCGCGCACCCAGTGCTTCGGGTGGACCTCGGGGCGCTTCTCGTGGGAGAGGGTGAGCACGTAGAGGTCGCCGTCGGCGCCCACGTCGAGCTCGTGGTGGGCCGTGATGTCGTCCCGCCGCCACCGCTCGGTGCCGTCCCAGGCGTAGCGGGCGAGGAAGCGCAGCCGCTCCCGCCGGCGGTTCTTGCCCCCGGCCGTCTTGCGCAGCCCGATGACCAGCAGATCCCCGCCCGGCAGCAGCTGGCAGCCCGTCCACTCGTTGTCGGTCTCGCGGCCCCAGCGGTGGACGAGCTGGCCGTCCATGTCGAGCAGCTGGGCCTCGCTCAGCCCGTACTGGCAGTAGAGGTTGAGGCCCGCCCAGGCGCGCGCCGGGTCGTGTCGGGTCACGCCCATCTTGGTGGGGTCGGCCGCCTTCTCCGAGACGTCGAGGTAGCCGAGGCTCGCGAGCTGGTCCATGGTCTCGTCATCGGGACCGTCGGCCGCAGCCGCAGCGCCGTCCACACCGGCGGGCACGGGCGGCGGCGGCGGCGGGGCCTCGCCCGACCCGGAGCAGGCCACGAGACCGAAGACCATGGCCAAGCCCAGCGCACGCATCGCGACCTCCCTGCCGCCGCGCGGACCGGACCGGAGGCCCGCGGGGGTCGCGACAATAGCCAACACGGGCCGCCGGGGCGAGCCCGGCCTGGGGCCACCGGAGAGAGGACGGGCCCCCGAGAAAGCGGACGGGCCCCGAAGAGAGGACGGGCCACCCCCGAGAGCGCGCGCACAGAAGAGGAATCACGGAGACGGGACCGCAAGCACGAGGACCCGGACGCGCGCTGGCTCTCGGGGGGGCCGGCACACCCAGGCTATGGCCCCCCTGTTGCGCCCGGGTCCCGTCCGGCCGGCGAAGTGCGAGGAACTGTGAAGGACTGTGAAGGCCCCGGGCCCGGCGGCGGCCCGGAGCCCGCGGCGCTCAGACCCGCTCGAGCACGGCCCCGGCCCCGAGCCCACCGGCCGCACAGATGCCCAGCAGCGCCGTGCCCTGGCCGGTGCGGTGGAGCTGGCGGGCGCTCATCATGACCATGCGGGCGCCCGTGGCGGCGAAGGGGTGGCCGAAGGCGAGGCTGCCACCGAGCGGGTTGAGCCGGGCCGGATCGACCGTGCCCACCGCCGTCTCGCGGCCGAGGCGCTCCCGGGCCCAGCCGTCGCTGGCCAGGGCCTTGAGCACACAGAGCACCTGGGCGGCGAAGGCCTCGTGGATGTCGACCAGGTCGATGTCTTCGAGCGACATGCCCGCCCGGTCGAGGGCGCGCGGCATCGACAGCGCCGGCCCGATGAGCAGCTGGTCGGCGGGGTCCACGCCCACGTAGGACCAGCTGCGGAAGGCCGCCAGCGGGGTGTGGCCGAGGGCCCGGGCCTTCTCTTCGCTCATCAGCAGCACGGCAGCGCCGCCGTCGGTCAGCGCGCTGGAGTTGCCCGCGGTGAGGGTGCCGGCCTTGCGGTCGAAGACCGGCTTGAGGCGGGCGAGTTTCTCGACGCTGGTGTCGGCGCGGATCATGCCGTCGCTCGACACGGTGCCCCGCTCGGTCTCGACGGGCACGATGTCGTCGGCCAGCAGCCCGTCCTCGACCGCCTTGGCCGCCCGCTTGTGGGAGGTCACGGCGAGCTGGTCCTGGTCGGCCCGGGCGATGTCGTTGCGGCGGGCCATGCGCGCGGCGGCCTCCCCCATCAGCTCGCCCGTGCTGCGCTCGGCGATCTCGGGCTGCTGGGGCAGGATCTCGCGCAGGGGCAGCAGGTTCGAGGCCACCCCGAGCCAGTCGGTCAGGGCCAGCCGCTTGCCCAGGGCCACCGGGGCCAGGGCGTGCACGAAGCGCTGGCCCATCTTCACCTCGGCGTTCGAGGTGGAGTCGGAGCCGCCGGCGATGATGACGTCGGCCTCGCCCCGCTCGATGGCCGCGGCGGCCATGGTGATGGCCTGGAGCCCGCTCGCACAGGCCCGGCTCACGGTGAGCGCCTCGATGCTGGGCGAGAGGCCCAGGTCGATGACCAGCTCGCGGCCGATGTTCGGGGCCCCGCCCGGCAGCACCACGCCCCCCCAGTAGACCGCGTCGAGGGCGCGCCGGTCGAGCTGGGTGCGGTCGAGCAGCCCCGAGACCGCAGCGGCGCCGAGGGCCACCGTGTCGAGGGTGAGGAAGTCGGTGAAGGCCCGGACGAAGGGGGTGCGGGCGCCGGCGACGATGACGGCGCGCCGGCCCTTGGGCACGACGTTGTGAACAGAGACAGGCATCTCAGGCTCCCACGAAGTTCTGGCCACAGATGCGCAGCACCCGGCCGGTGACCCCGAGCGCGCCGGGGCTGGCGAAGAAGACGACACCCTCGGCGATGTCGACGGGCTGGCCCCCCTGGGAGAGGGCCGAGAGGCGCCGGGCCACCTCGCGGGTGGCGGCGGGCATGGCGGCGGTCATGCGGGTCTCGATGAAGCCCGGCGCCACGGCGTTGACCGTGATGCCCCGGGCGGCGAGGGCGGGGGCCCGGTGGGCGGCCCAGCCGATGAGGGCGGCCTTGGTCAGGGCGTAGTTGGTCTGGCCCGGGTTGCCGGCGATGCCACCGACACTCGACAGCAGCACGATGCGGCCGCCGTCGTTGAGAACACCGTCGTCGAGAGCATCTTGGATGCGGAGAATGGCGTCGAGGTTGACCCCGAGGACCAGCCCCCAGCGGGCCGCGTCCATGCGCCCGAGGGTCTTGTCGCGGGTGACGCCGGCGTTGTGGACGACGATGTCGACGCCGCCGGTGGTGTCGCGGCAGAAGGCGGCGATGCGGGCCGGGGCGTCCGCGGCGGTGACGTCGCAGGCGAGCACCTCGCCGCCGATGGCCTGGGCGAGGCTGGCGAGGGCCGCGCTGTCGTCGGGCCGGTCGAGACAGACCACCCGGGCGCCCTCCTCGGCGAGCCGCTCGGCGGTCTTGCGGCCGATGCCCCGGGCCGCCCCGGTCACGAGGGCCACCTTGCCCTCGAGGGGCCGCACGAAGGCCTCGGGGGAGTGCACGGGCGCCCCCTCTGCGGCGGCGTCCACGTCGAGCTGCTGGCCGGTGATGTAGGCCGCGCGGGGCGAGAGCAGGAAGCGCAGGGGCCCCGCCAGGCGGTCCTCGGCGCCGAGCTCGACGGTCAGCAGGTTGACCGTGCTGCCCTTGGCGCCGAGCTCCGTGGCGAGGGAGCGCACGAAGCCCGGCAGGCCCCGGCGGGCGGCAGCGGCGGCGGCGCTCGGGGCCTCCTCGGCGGGCCGGCCCACGACGACCACCCGGCCGTTGCGGGCGAGCTGGCGCACCACCGGGTGGAAGAAGGCGTGGAGGGCGTCGAGGCCCGCGATGGTCTCGATGCCCGTGGCGTCGAAGAGCAGGTGGTGGGGGCGCCCGTCCGCCGGCGCGGCGACGAGCTCGCGCACCCGCCGGCCCCAGGCCTCGGCCGGTCCCTGCCAGGTGGCCCGGTCGCCCGCGAAGAGCGCCACCTCGGCGCCGGCGCCGAGCACGGCCTGGGCCAGCGCCGGCTCGGCCACCCCGTCGGGCACCCCGCCGTACCAGAGGGTCTGGCCGTCGAGGGGACGGGCCGCCAGGGGGCCCCGGCCGCGCACGAGCTTCTGGGGCATCGGCAGGGGCAGCCCCAGCCGCTTGACCATGCTGCGGGCGGTGGGGTTCGCCCCCAGGTTCACGAGGTAGTCAGACATCGGAGCCTCCGGCCGGCGGGGCCAGATCGGGGGACGGCGCGGCCGTGTCGGGCGCGGGCCGGGGAGAGGGGGCGAGGGTGCCGAGCATGTTGGCGGGGCCGCCCGGGGCCTGGCCGACCGCGAGGGGCCGGCGGCCGGTCTCGTCGGGCGCGCCGAGGAACACGGCGGCCTCGGGCCGGCCCGCCAGCACCAGCGGGCGGGTGAAGCGCACGTCGAGCCCGGCAAAGCGCGCCACATCGCCCGACCAGTGGGCCTGGACGACAGCCTCGACGGCGAGGGCGAGGGTGCCGAAGCCGTGGAGGATGGTGGCCGGGAAGCCCGCCATGCGGGCCGCCAGCGGGATCCAGTGGATGGGGTTGAAGTCGCCGGTGAGGCGGGCGAAGTCGAGGCCCGCGCCGGGCCCGAGGCGGCGGCGCCGGATGGGCCGCAGGGCCGGGTCGACCGTGGGCCGGGCCCGCCGGGGCTTGGGGCCGTCCTCGGCCGTCCGGGGCAGGGGCACCACCGAGAAGACGTCGCTGACGAGACAGTCGGGCTGGTCGGCCGTGCCGGTGATCAGGCGCTGGTGGATGCGGGCCTTGCCGGGCTGCTCGTCGATCGACACGAGGCGGGCCCGCAGGTGGAGCGGCACCCCCGCCGGCAGGGGCGCCTGGACCGTGAGCCGGCAGCCCTGGTTGAGCACCCCGGTCAGCGGGTAGGGGATGCTCTCGAGGGTGCGCCCGAGCAGCGGGAAGCCCCACTGGGGGAACATGTAGGGGGGCAGCTGGCCGCGCCAGGCCCGGGCATCGCCCCCGGACCACCAGATGAGATCATCGACCAGCCCGGCGTTCCGGGGCGGGACCACCGCCGTGAGCTCCGGGCCGGGCAGCGGCGGCGCCTCGGCGGGGGGCGCGCCGGCGAGGGCCGACCAGCCGACGCCGAGCAGACCGCGGATGACGGCGCCCTGGCGCAGGATGTGGACGTTCGAGACAGGCATGGGCGCTCCTCAGCGGGCGGCGGCCGCGTCGGGGGCGGCGGCCGTGGCGCGCAGGCGCGCGAGCAGCCCGTCGCCGGTGGTGCGGATGGTGTCGAGGAGGAAGCGGGCCCGGGGCTCGGCCCGGTCGAGGTGGCGGTCGAGCAGCGCGCCCCGCTCGGGGTGCTGGCGGGCCTGGGCGAAGAGCAGCTCGGCGATGTCGGCGTCGGCGAGCATGCGGGTGAGGCGCTCGGCGTGGAGCAGGGCCGGCCCGAAGTCGCGCTTGGGATCCCAGTCCTCGGTGAAGCCCCGGCGCCAGTCCCCGAGGCTCGCGCCCCGCAGCGCGGCGGCCTTGTCGCTGGCGATGCGGGCCATCAGCACCCGCTGGGCCGTGAGCACCTGGGCCCGCAGCCCCGCCACCCGCCGCTCGCGCAGGTCCCGGGCGGCCCGGGCCCGGTAGTTGGCCTGGGCGAGGCCGCGCAGGAAGCGCCCCGGGTCGCGCATCACACCGAGCAGGGTGTCCTTTGTGGCCATCAGGGCCTGGATCTGGCTCGTGCCCTCGTAGATGGGCAGCACGAGGGCGTCCCGGAGCAGCTTCTCGGCGCCGTACTCCTTCATGTAGCCGGCGCCGCCGTGGATCTGGACGCAGCGGCGGGCGTGCTCGACGGCCTTCTCGGCGGCCAGGTACTTGAGCACGGGGGTGCGCCGGCGGCTCTTCAGGGTCAGGCGCCGCACCTGGGCCTCGAGGCGCGCCCGGTCTTCGGGGCCCTCGGCGAGGTAGCGGGCCCGCAGCCGGGTGCGCTGGGCGAGCTCCTCGGCCAGCCCCGCCTCGACCGCCATCGCCCGCAGCCCCACGAGGTCGATCTCCATCTCGTCGAGGTAGTCGGCGATGATCTCGTGGCGGTCGATGGTCTTGCCCATGCTCTCCCGGTTCTGGGCGTAGGCCCGGGCGAGCCGCAGGGCGCTCTCGATGAGGCCGATGCCCTCGAAGCCCACCGAGATGCGGGCGTTGTTCATGAGCAGCAGCATGAGCTTGAAGCCCTCGCCGCGGGCGCCGATCAGCTCGGCCGGCGCGTTCTCGAACGACACGGCGACCGTGGTCGAGCTGTGGTGGCCGAGCTTCTCTTCGACCCGCTCCACGACGACATGGGCCACCCGCTCGCCCGCCGCGGTCTCCGTCCAGGCCGGCACGAGGAACAGCGACAGCCCGCCGAGGCCCGCCATCGGGTCGTCGCTGGCGGCGGGGGCCTCCGTGCGGGCGATGACGATGTGGTAGCGGCCGTGGCCCGAGGTGATGAAGATCTTCTGGCCCGTCACCCGCCACTGGCCGTCGGCGTCCTGGGTGGCCGTGCTGCGGAGGGCGCCCATGTCCGAGCCCGCGTCGGGCTCGGTGATGTCCATGCTGCCCCAGGCGCCGTTCTCGACGATGTCGCGGATCGCCTCCGAGAAGCGACAGCCCCGGATGCGGCCGGTGGCCGGGTCGAAGTCGGCGCTGCCCTCGAGGGCCGCGTACATCAGCAGGGCCATGGCGATGCCGCCGTGGAAGCCGTGGTGGGCCATCACCGACACGTCGGCCCGGGCGAAGAGCTCGGCCGTGAGGAAGTAGAGCATCAGGGGCGCGTTCATGCCGCCGAGCTCGCGGGGCACGCAGAGCCCGTGGAGCCCCGTCTCGCGCAGGGTCTCGAAGATGCCCTCGAGCGCAGCGTTCGGGACGACCGTGCCCTCCGGCCCCATGTGGACCCCCTCCCGGTCCAGGGCGGCGGCGTGGGGGGCCACCTCCTGGGCGACGAGCCCCCCGACCATGTCCAGCACCTCGGCGTAGAAGGCCCGGGCCTCTGCAGGGCTGGCGAAGCCCTCGCCCTCGTCGGCCTGGGCGGCGGAGAAGCCCTGGAGCTCGCACTCCCGGGCCAGGTCCTCCCAGCGGATCCACTGCTCGATGTAGAAGCGCAGGTCGGCGTTGTCGTCGACAAAGCTCGCGGACTGGGGCGGGTAGGGCACCGACATCAGGACTCCTGGGCGGACGGGGGCGGGCCCCCCGGAGAGGACACGAAGAGCGAAGACCGGGCGAGGCGCACCAGCTCGGCGCTGCGGCGGGCGCGGGCAGGGCCTTCATCCGGCCCGAGAATGCCCATCACGACTTCATCCACAGCGAAGGAGCCCACCAGCAGGATGACCACCTCGACCAGCCAGGCCTCCGGGTCGAGCGCGGCATGGAGCCGTCCCTCCCGCTGGCCGGCCCGCAGGTAGCGCAGCACGAGGGGCGCCCAGGGCTGGAGCCGCTCGGCGATGCGCACCCGCATCTGCTCGGGCCGGTCGAGGATCTCGCGCAGCAGCAGCCGGGCCCGGTCGCGGTCGGCCGCGAAGAACTCGATGACCTCGTCGACGGCGGCCTCGAAGCGGTTCTCGCCCGAGCTGGCCGCCAGCAGGATCTGGGGCATCACGGCCTGCCAGCGGTCCATCAGGCTGTCGAGCACCGCCTCGCGCAGGGCCGCCTTCGTCGGGAACCAGTGCAGCAGGGACTGCTTGCGCACCCCCACCTGGGCCGCGATGCGCTGCAGCGAGGTGGCGGCGTAGCCCCGATCTGCGAACAGGCGGGTGGCCTCGGCGAGAATTCGCGCCCGCATGTCGGCGCTGGCCGCCCCCTCCGGATCCGATCCGGCCGCGAGGGGGGCCCGCGCAGGCGCGTCGGGGGCATCGGAGGAGGAGCACGGACCCGTCACAGACACACCGGGGGAAGGACGAAGGTTCTCGCGGAGGACGCGGGCCGGCAGGACGGCCCCACCGGGCCCGGCCTACCAACCGTCAGGCAGGCCATAGCCTGACGCATGGCAGGCCAGCCAGGGGGCGGCAGCGGATTCTTGTCATCGCGATGTGAGCGCGCACTGGACCCGACCCACGAGATGCGCGATAAAGGTCGCCGCAAATTCTTCGCACCAGTGCCATGGAGACGCCATGAAGATCCAGACGACCCTCCTCACCCTCCTCATCGGCGGCAGCCTCGCCCTCGTCGGCTGCGACGGCAAGGAAGGCGGCGACACCGGCGGCAGCGAGTCCGACGCCGACGCCGACGCCGACGCCGACAGCGACACGGATGCCGACGCCGACGCCGACGCCGATGCCGACGCGGATGCTGACGCCGACGCCGATGCCGATGCGGACGCGGATGCTGACGCCGATGCCGACGCCGACGCCGACGCCGACGCCGACGTGCCCGACATCGCGGCCAACACCTTCACCCAGACGGTGATGACCGACGGCGTGACCGACTGCGACGCCATGTTCACGCTGACGGCCACCGCCGACGCCACCGTCTGCCCCGACTGCGACCTGTCCTGGGCCACCACCTCGTCCCTCGACAGCGAGACCGGCGACTGCTCCTTCGACTTCCGCAGCACCCTGAGCGGCCTCGACTGGGAGTACTACTCCCTCGAGGTGGTCGGTGCCGGCCTGCTCTACAGCTACGACTACTACTTCTACGGCTACTACGGCCCCTACACCTACGAAAACCAGATGATGGTGGCCGTCAACTTCGTCGACCCCTACGACGGCTCCGAGAACAGCCTCGTCCTCCGCGGCATGGGCACCTACGCCTACTACGGCATCACGGCCGAGGCGGGCACCCACTGGGACGGCAGCAAGCTCTCCTGGTGGCAGATGAGCTCCGACACCGACTACGTCGAGGTCTCGGCCCCCTACATCGACGACGAGGGCTGTGACGAGACCACCGAGATGGTCGACCTCACCGCGCCGGCCACCGGCTGGACCGCCACCAGCGACCTCGACTGCGACGGCCTCATCTACGACGAGTGGACCTTCTCGGCCACCGCCGGCCAGAGCGTCGACATCTCCACCGACACCGTCGACTCCGCCACCGCCTTCGACACCATCTTCGCTGTGGTCGGCTCGGACGAGTGCTTCGAGGCCGCCAGCGACGACGCCTTCGACTGCAGCTTCCCGCCGGTCGACTACCAGTGCTCGGGCATGACCTTCACCGCGCCCGCCGACGACACCTACACCGTCGCCGTGTGGTCCTACGGCCAGTGCAACGGCACCACCGCCACCTACCAGATCGGCACCGACGGCACGGCACTCACCCTCGCCAACGACGACGTCGTTCGCTACGAGGGCGCCCTGATCGAGTCCGCCATGATGGGCGCCATCGCTCCCTGAGCGTCCCCATCTGGCACACTCCCACCGCCGGCCGCGGAGCTCTCGGGCTTCCGGCCGGCGGTCTCGTTCTCTCGCCTGCCCCCCGGAGCCTCCCATGCCCCGCAGCCGCCACTTCCTGTCGCTGGCCGACCACCACCCCGCCGACATCCGCAACCTGCTCGAGCTCGCCCGCCACATCAAGCTCGCGCCCCAGGCCTTCGCCCAGACCTGCGGCGGCATGACCCTCGCCATGATCTTCCGGAAGCCCTCCCTCCGCACCCGGGTGAGCTTCCAGACCGGCATCTTCCAGCTCGGCGGCCAGGGCATCTACCTCGGCCCCACCGACATCCAGCTCCACCGGGGCGAGTCCATCGCCGACACGGCCCTCGTGCTCAGCCGCATGGTCGACGGCATCATGGCGCGGCTCTTCGACCACGAGAACATGCTCGCGCTGGCCGAGAACAGCGAGGTGCCCGTCATCAACGGGCTCACCGACTTCAACCACCCCTGCCAGGTGCTCGCCGACCTGCTCACCATCCAGGAGCGCAAGGGCACCCTCTCGGGCCTCAAGCTCGCGTATGTGGGCGACGGCAACAACATGGCCCACTCGCTGCTCCACGGCTGCGCGCTCATGGGCATGGAGATCGCCATCGGCCACGCCGCCGGCTACGCGCCCGACCCGGCCGTGGTCGCCCGGGCCCGGGAGCTGGCCGACGAGAACGGCGGCAAGGTCGTCGTCACCGAGGACGCCGTCGAGGCCGTGGCCGGGGCGGATGTGGTCTACGGTGACGTCTGGGCAAGCATGGGCCAGGAGGAAGAGGCCCGCCAGCGCCTCGCCCACTTTGCCGACTACAGCGTCAACGCCGAGCTCTTCGGCAAGGCCAACCGCGACGCGGTCTACATGCACTGCCTGCCGGCCCACCGGGGCGAAGAGGTCACCGCCGAGGTCATCGACGGGCCCCGCTCGGTGGTCTTCCAGCAGGCCGAGAACCGACTCCATGCCCAGAAGGCCGTCATGGTGAGGCTCATGGGCCAGAAGCGCTGAGCCTTGAGGCGGGCCCCCCTCCGGACGATGACGAGAGGGGCCCCCCGGCGCCGCGGGGCGCCCCGAGCGTGCCACCCCGGCCTCCACCACGGGCGTCGCGGGCCCAGGTGGCCGTGTGTTAGCGTGGAACAGGAGGTGTCCGTGTCCGACGCAAAGCCCCACCAAGCGCATGCATCCGACGTCGCCCCGGTGGTCTCGGCCAGCGGCCGGGTCCGCGTGCCCGGCAGCGCCCACCTCACCCGCCACATGCAGGGCCCCCGCGACGCCGCAGATGCCCCGGCCGTGCGGATCTACGAGGTCTCGCCCCGCGACGGCCTCCAGAACGAGTCGGTGGTCGTCTCGACCGAAGACAAGGTCGCGCTGATCAACCAGCTCGTCGCGGCCGGTGTGCGCGATGTCGAGGTCACGAGCTTCGTCCGCCCGACCTGGGTGCCCCAGCTCGCCGACGCCACCGACGTCATCGCCCAGCTGCCCGACGTGCCGGGGGTGCGCTACTGGAGCCTCATCCCCAACCGGCGGGGGCTCGAGCGGGCCATCGGCGCCGGGGTGCGCCACATCGCCACCTTCATGAGCGTCTCCGAGACCCACAACAAGAAGAACCTCAACCGCACCCGCCGCGAGAGCCTCGCGGGCCTCGGCGAGGTCATCGCCACGGCCAAGGCCGAGGGCATGTCGGTGCGGGCCTACCTGAGCACGGTCTTCGGCTGCCCCTACGAGGGCCCGGTCACGGTGGACGAGACGGTGCGCCTGTCGCTGGCCCTGCTCGAGGCCGGCGCGGACGAGCTGGCCCTGGGCGACACGACGGGCATGGGCGACCCCACCCTCGTCGACGCGGTCGTCGGCGCCCGCGTCGACGCGGGGGTGGGCCTCGAGCGCATCGGCCTCCACATGCACGACACCCGGGGCACGGCCCTGGTCAACGTCATGGCGGGCTACCGCGCCGGCGTCCGCACCTTCGACGGCTCGGTGGCCGGGGTTGGCGGCTGCCCCTACGCCCCGGGCGCCGCCGGCAACGCCGCGAGCGACGACCTGGTCAACCTCTTCGAGGCCATGGGCGTGCCCACGGGCATCGACATCGCCACCCTCGCCGGTGCCGGTGTGCTGCTGGCCGACCGCCTCGGCCGCACCCTGCCCGGGCGCTACCACCGCTACCACCTGGGCGCCTGCGCCACGGGCGGGGCCGCCGAGAAGACGACCGCCTGATGAGCCGCGCCTTCCTCAAGATCCTCAGCGGTGCCCGCGAGGGTCTCAACGTCCCCCTGCCCGTCGACGAGCCCTTCACCATCGGGCGCAAGAAGGGCGAGCTGCTGCTCGAGGATCCCCTCGTCAGCGGCACCCACGCGCGCATCAGCCACCGCGACGGGCGCTGGATGCTCCACGACCTCGGCTCGACCAACGGCACGATGGTCGCCGGTCGCCTCGTCCGCGAGACCGAGCTCAAGCCCGGCGCCGAGATCTCCATCGGCAGCTCGCGCCTCGCCCTGTTCATCGGCGGCGAAGAGGCGGCGGCCGCCCAGGGCACGAGCCCCTCCACCAAGGCCGAGCTGGCCTGGCTGCTCGACGAAGAGCTGGTCGAGACCCGCGGCCCGGGCGAGAGCACGGGCTCCGCGGCCGACGTCATCGACCAGGACCTGCGGCTGCCCCCGGGGCTCAACGCCGTGGTCGAGGTGGTCGCCGGCCAGGACGCCGGGCGCGTGTTCCGCTTCAGCCGCGGCAACATCACCATCGGCCGCAAGACCGGCGAGATCCCCCTCTCCGACATCGAGGTCTCGCGCCGCCACGCGGTCATCGAGGTCTTCGGCCGGCGCATGATCTTCCTGCGCGACCTCGGCAGCACCAACGGCACCTACCACAACGGCCGCCGGGTGGCCGTGGCGCCCCTCCGCTCGGGCGACACGGTGGGCATCGGGCGCACGGTGCTCAAGCTCCAGGTCGCCGGCTAAGCATTCGGCCCGCGGGTTCCGTCTCTGGGAGTGCCCCCGTCCCCCGGCACGCCCCCGAGAGGAGCCCCCATGTCGCCGATGATCACCGCCCTGCTCGTGCTCTGTCTGGGCGCCTTCGCCGTGCTCAGCTGGCTGCAGCTCAGCGTCGTCATGCCCCGGGTGGACGAGCTCGCCAGCCGCCGCCAGGGCCCGAGCAGCGAAGAGGAGCAGGCCTGGGAGACCCGGGCCCGGCTGCACGAGCTCCAGAGCCAGGAGGCCGAGATCCGCGACAAGCTGGCCCGCATGGAGGCCGCCCGCGCCGCCCAGGCGGCCTGAGGCGCTACTTGAGCTGGGCCTGGGCCCAGCGCCGCCAGGCCTCGCGCTGCTCGTCGTCGCTGCGGCCCTCGGCGTAGTCGAAGCCGGCGATCTTCGCGAAGGCGCCCACGGTGGCCGCCGCCACGGCCGGGTCGCGGTCGTCGAGGGTGCGGAGCAGGGCCGGCAGGGCCTTGCGGCTGCCGATGCAGCCCATGGTCTCGATGTAGTGGCGCCGCACCCAGAGGCTCGCGCCCCGGTAGAAGCTGTCGCGGGCGTCGAGGGCCCGGGCGAGCGGCTCGACGGCCGCCCCCGTGCCGATGTTGCAGAGCGCCGCGGCCGCCCCGGCCCGCACGATGACGGCCGGATCGCCCAGGGCGGTGACGGCGTTGGACTCGAGCGAGCGGTCGCCCGTGTCGCCCATGGCCTGGAGGGCCGCCGCCCGGATGGCCGGCTCGGGGTCTCCGGCGAGCTGGACCAGCAGCT
This sequence comes from Myxococcota bacterium, assembly GCA_964226865.1. Taxonomy (GTDB): domain Bacteria; phylum Myxococcota_A; class UBA796; order UBA796; family UBA2385; genus CAXQUZ01. The sequence goes on from CAXQUZ010000306.1 coordinate 21,485, forward strand.
GGCGCGCCCGGGGGCCACCCACCTTGCCCAGCACCCGGATGGCGACCCAGCGCGAGCGGGTGTCGGCCGACTTGGCGTCGAGGGCGGCCTTCTCGACCACGCCGAGGTCGGTCGTGCCCACCGCCACCAGCCGCTCGAAGGCCTGCATGCGGGTGGCCTTGGGCACGTCGGCGTTGGCCGCGAGCTCGAGATCCTGGGCGGGGCCGGCGAGGGCGACCACCGTGCTGACCAGGGCGAAGAGGGGAGCGAAGAGCGACGTCATGGCTGGATCAACCAGACCCGCAGGGCGCCGAGCAGGACCACGATCACCAAGGGCGAGAGGTCCCAGCCGTCCGTCCAGGCGGGCTTGAGCACCCGCCGCAGCAGCGCCTGGGGCGGCTCGGTGAGGGCGTGGGTGAGGCGACGGGGCATGGGCGCCGGCGTGGTCTGGATCCACGCGAGCGCCACGTCCACCACCACGATGATGACGTAGAGCTCGATGATCAGCAGCACGGCGCGCATGGAGGCCCCCAGGGGCAAGGCAGCGTCCCCGCGGGGCGAGCGGGCCAGAGCCTCAGAACTCGTAGGCGATGCGGGACTGGAGGGTGAAGAACTTGCCTTCGGGATCCAGCCCCAGGTTGCCCAGGGGGACGCGGTTGGAGACCTTCGCGTATCCCGTCTCCAGGGTGAAGTTGATGTGCTCGTGGAAGGTGGTCTTCATCGAGGCGTCCACCTCCCAGCCGATCTCCTGGGCGAGGGTCTCGCGGGCGGGGTTCGGGCAGTCCACGTCGTCGGCGGCCTGGCAGAGGATGCGCGAGCCGTCCGGCTTGTGGGGCCAGGCCAGCAGGAAGGCGCCGTTGAACTCCCAGTTGTCCATCGGCCGCACCCGGAGGTGGGGGTAGATGTAGTAGGAGTTCCAGACGCCGCCGCGCGACCACAGGGCGTAGGCCTCGGACGACCAGGTGCGCTGGGTGACCCGGGCGAGCACCTCTTCGTAGAGGATGAGGCCCACGTTGTAGTCGGGGTGGAGCGGGCGGCCCGTGAACTGGTCGTCGGCCACGTTCTCGTCACCGCTGGAGAAGCCGGCCTCCATGATGGCGCTGTAGGCGGGCTTCAGGTAGCCCGTGCGCGCGGCCCAGCCCCAGATGTCGACGTCCTTGTAGAGCGGGTTCGAGAGCTTCGAGGCCGGGTCGTAGGTGCCGGGCAGGGCGAGGCCGCTCGACTTGCCGCGGATGTTGACCGCCTCGCCCTCGAAGTAGACGCCCTTGCGGAGGAACTTCGTGTAGACGTCGTAGATCTGGGCCCGCGAGTCGCTCTCGTTGTGGCGCCGGTCGATGACGTAGCTGCCGAGGGTGAAGTCGCCGAGGGTGCCGAAGAGGTTGACGTCCTCGCCCTTGTACATGGCGACGTAGACCATCTCCCAGGAGTCGTCGTCCCGGTCCATGAAGAACAGGTCGTCGCGGTCCGAGGGCACCCGGTTCTCTTCGACATAGCTGTGGTCGACGTCGTGGATGCCGTCGCGGCCGGGCTTCTGGGTGGTCGAGTTGAGGGTGTCGCAGCGCGGGTCGTAGTCGTCGGGGTGGGTCTCGTTGGTGATGTACTGCTCGGCCGGGTCCTTCGTGGCGCAGGCGTAGCCGTAGTAGGTGTCGAGGGGATCCTCGACGAGCCGGTCGACGCCCACGGCCATGATGAAGGGGATGCCCGAGTCTTCCTTGCCGGCGATGCCCTGGGCCACGGCGATGGGCCGGGTGGCGAACATGGCCCGGTCGAAGGTCGAGCCCCAGTGGTTCTCGCCCACGGGGCCCTCTTCCATGCCGTCGCCGCTGTTCGAGAGGATGCCCATGCCCCAGTTCGAGGCCTGGCGGCCGACCCGCACGAGGCCGACGGGCACCTTGAACTCCATCCAGGCCCGCTTGATGATGGGGCCGGCCGTCTGGCGCTGGAAGTAGTCCTCGCTGCTGCCGGTCATGTGGGTGTTGCTCGGGTCCATCGCGAAGATGGAGAGATCGGAAGAGCACACGTCTGAACTCCAGTCACCGCATGCTATCGCGT
>CAXQUZ010000307.1:0-4466 GCA_964226865.1 Myxococcota bacterium
GTCGCACGATGTTGTGGTTGCTGGTCAGTGCTGCGCTGGCCGCACAACCGGAGTCCGAGTCGCCGGCTGCCGACGCGCCCCCTGCGTCGCCGCCAGCCGCCGGACCCGCGGCGCCCGCTGGTGCGTCCCCTGCCCCGGCCCCGGGTGCAGCCGACGCCCCTGTGCCTCCTGCCCCGGCCGACGGGGCGGCCTCCGACGCCGCCCCTGCGCCCGACACCCCGTCCCCCGAAGGCGCGGCGGCCCCCGAAGGCGCGGCGGCCCCCGAAGACGCGGCGGCCCCCGAAGACGCGGCGGCCCCCGAAGACACGGCGGCCCCCGAAGACGCGGCGGCCCCCGAAGACACGGCGGCCCCCGAAGACACGGCGGCCCCCGAAGACACGGCGGCCCCGGAAGACACGGCGACCCCGGAAGACACGGCGACCCCAGAAGACGCGGCGGCCCCCGAAGACGCGGCGCCCGTCTCCCACCTCAAGCCGACGCCCGCTCCCGCCCCCGTCGACTGGGCGGCCCGGCGCGACCGCTTCGAGCGCGAGCAGCTCGACTTCCGCGACGTCCCCCTCGGCCCGCCCCGCCACGACCTGCCCGGCTGGGTGGTCGTCGACGGCCTCGGCGCCCCGGTGACGGCCCGCCAGCTCGCGACCCGCACCCAGGACGAGGACACCCTCAGCCGCCTCGACCGCGAGCAGCGGACCGCCGCCCGCACCAGCTCCGTGCTGCTCTACTCGGGCATCGGCGCGGCCGTGCTCGCCACCGTGCCGCTCTTCATGATGGAGTCCGGCGCCGAGACCGCGAACCGCGACCTCGCCTTCACCAGCGTCTTCATCGGCGTGACCGGGGCCTCGCTGGCCGCCATCTCGCCCGTGCGGCGCAAGGTCCAGACCCGGCGCCACCGCCAGCCCGCCTTCCTCTACAGCCGCTCCGAGGCCGAGGGGCGCGTGGGCCAACACAACCGGGCCCTCTTCGACAGCCTCGGTCTCGCCGACGCGCCCCCGGAGGCGCCGCCCGAGCCCACGCCCGAGGAGCAGGCCGCCGCCGCCGAGGCCGCCGCCCAGAAGCTCGCCACCGAGCAGGCCGAGGGCGATCCCGACGAGCCCGGCACCGCCCCCCCTCCCGGCGAGGACGCGCCGACAGACGACGAGGCCCGCGGCGACACCCCCGAGGCCGCCCTGCCGACCGAGCTGGACGTGATCGACCTGCCCGCGCGGGACCTCGACGCCGTGGACGACGCGGCCGAGGACGCCACGCTGCCCGAGGCCGACGCGCCGGCCGAGCCCCCCGTCCCCGAGGCCCCCGTCCCCGAGGCTGCGGCCCCGGAGGCTGCGCCTGCCGACGCTCCCGAGGCCCCGCCCGCCGACGCTCCCGAGGTCCCGCCCACCGAGGCCCCCGCTCCCGAGACCGGCGCCCCCGCCGGAGGTGACCAGTGAGCCCGCTCCTGCTCCTGCTCGCTCCGTCGCTGGCCCAGGCCGCCGGCATGTCGGCCGACATCGAGCTCATCCGCCCGACCCTCGCCAAGGACGCCCTGCCCGGCGTCGACAGCCCCGTGCTCGAGGAGCCCGGCACCGTGCGCGTGGGCGGCATGCTCCAGCAGCTCGTCGACCCCCTCATCCTCTACAAGGACGGCCAGGAGCTCGGCGCGGTCGTGAAGAACCGCACCACCCTCCACACCGCCGTGGCCTGGGACTTCTCGCGCTTTGCGGGCGTGCGGGTCACCCTGCCGGTGGCCCTCCAGTACGGCACCGAGTCCCCCGCCGAGGCCCGCGACGGCGCCGCCTTCGGCGATCTCATGACCGGGCTCCGGGTGCGGGTGCTGTCGAAGGACTTCCTCGAGCTGGGCCTCAAGGGCGACCTCGGCATCCCCACCGGCACCCGCCGGGCCTGGATGGGCGAGGCGGGCTTCCGCGGGGCCTTCGGTGCCACGGCCATCGGCCGCGTCGGCCCCGTCGACCTGCTCAATGAGCTCACCTTCGTGGGCCGGCCGCTCATCCCCACCCCCTACGACTTCACCCTCGGCAACGAGCTGATGTTCGGCCTGGGCGGGCGCTACCATGTCTGGCGCGACCGGGCGTCCATCTCGGCGGTCTGGGCGGGCCGCGGCGGTCTCGGCAGCTTCGCCCAGAAGGGCGCCGAGAACCCCTCAGAGCTGCTGGCCATCACCCAGTTCCTCCCCTCCCCCGACCTCCAGGTCGACCTGGGCGTCGGCAAGGGCCTCGCCGAGGGCTACGGCACGGCCGCCTTCCGGGCCTTCATCGGCCTGACCTGGGTCGGACGGCCCAAGCCCGACGCGCCGCCGCCGCCGCTGGTCATCCCCGAGATCCCGCCGCCGGACAAGCCCATCGAGATCCCGCCGGATCCCGAGCCCGAGTGGGAAGAGGAAGAGCTGGCCCGCATCGAGGGCGAGCGCATCGTCATCCGCGACCCCATCGAGTTCGAGTTCAACACCCGCAACATCCTGCCCCAGTCGCTGCCGACCCTGCGCTATGTCGCCGATCTGATGAACGAGAACTGGCAGCTCGGACACCTCGTCATCGAGGGCCACGCCAGCGAGGAGGGCTCCTTCATCTACAACTACGACCTCTCGCTGCGCCGGGCGACGGCCATCTGGGAAGAGCTCATCCGCTCGGGCGTCCACCCGGACCGCATGAGCATCCGCGGCATGGGCGAGGTCGTGCCGCGCACCGAGGGCGACGACGAGGCCAGCCTCGCCGACAACCGCCGGGTCGAGTTCAAGATCGTGCGCCAGTACCGCCAGGACGAGGAACCCGAGGAGCTGCGCGAGGGCGTGCGGCTGCCCTGGAACGGCGACGGCGCCGAGGTCGGCACCCCCGAGAAGCCCGAGCCCACCCGCAAGGCCCCGCCGCCGCCCACCGGCGGCACCGAGCTCGAAGACTTCTTCGACGAGATGGACGACCCGGACGCCGACCCGCCCACCGACACCGACGCACCGGGGAACTCGCCATGATGCCCGCACTGCTCGCCATGCTCGCGCTTGCCGCCCCCGCATCGGCCCAAGAGTCCTGCTTCAACGACCTGCGGCAGGATCTCAACTGCAACACCATCGACGTGACCGACGAGCGGCCCGTCGACCTCGGGGATCCGGTCTGTGCCTCGACCCTGGGCGCAGACGGCAACCCCTACCCGAACGCCGACTACTACGTGCTCTACCAGAGCTTCGGCTGCCTGCTGCCGGTCGTCGATCTCGGCGGCGACGTCGACGGCGACGGCCTGGGCGGCGGCTCCATCCAGTACCCCCTCGACGCCGAATTCCCCGATGTCTCGGTGGCCCTGGGCTGCGACAACTGCCCCGAGATCCCCAACAACGACCAGGCCGATCTCGACTGCGACAACGTCGGCGACCCCTGCGACAACTGCCTGGACATCTTCAACCCCGACCAGGCCAACAGCGACACCGACGAGCTGGGCAACGCCTGCGACAACTGCCCCTTCCACTACAACCCCGACCAGCTCGATGCCGACGACGACGGCGCCGGCGACGTCTGCGACAACTGCCCGGACGAGTACAACCCGAGCCAGGACGACGTCGACAACGACCTCGTGGGCGACCAGTGCGACAACTGCCCGGTGACCTCGAACCCCGACCAGGCCGACATCGACGGCGACGGCATCGGCGACGCTTGCGACAACTGCCCCCTCGACGCCAACGAGACCCAGTCCGACGCGGACGGCGACGGCATCGGCGACGCCTGCGACAACTGCCCGAGCGACTTCAACCAGGACCAGTTCGACGGCGACAGCGACGGTGTCGGCGACATCTGCGACATCTGCCTCACCGTGCCCGATCCCGACCAGAGCGATGTGGACGGCGACCAGGTCGGCGACGCCTGCGACAACTGCGTCGAGGTGGCCAACGCCTTCCAGGACGACGACGACCTCGACGGCACGGGCAACGCCTGCGACTACTGCCCGAACCTCACCGAGTACGACCGGATCGACTCCGACGGCGACGGGGTGGGCGATGTCTGCGACAACTGCCCCCGCACCCCCAACCCCGACCAGAACGACCGAGACCAGGACGGCATCGGCGACCTCTGCGACGAGGTGACCTACGTGCGCGGTGGCGGCAGCCGCTGCGGGGTCGTGGCGGCGCCCACGGGCGGGCTGCTCGTGCTCGCCATGGGGCTGCTCGGCATCCGGCGCCGGCGCGGCTGAGGGCCGGCCCTCAGACAGACCGGCCCCGTCGCGCGAGAGCGGCGGGGCCGGACCGCTTCAGGCCCCTGGGGGCTCGGTCGGCAGGGCGAGCTGGACGATGGTGCCGCGCCCCTCGGCCGTGCGCAGCCGCACCCCGCCCCCGAGCAGCTCGACCGCCGCCTCGACGGCCGTGAGGCCGAGCCCCGCCGCCAGCTCGTCCTCGGCTGTGCCCACGCCGGCGTGGAAGGGATCGCCCAGGCTCTCGGCGATGCCCGAGATCGGAAGAGCGTCGTGTAGGGAACGAGTGTCTTAAGACGTGT
>CAXQUZ010000308.1:0-5764 GCA_964226865.1 Myxococcota bacterium
CGATCTCGCGCGCGGCCGTGCTGGCGTACCAGCCGGTCTCCATGCCCCCCCACAGCGCGTCGTAGTGCGCGGTCGGGGCGAGGTGGGCGGTGGGGGTCCACCCGGCGGACACGGCGACGGCACCGAAGGCGCGCGGCCCGAAGTACCCGGCCACGGCGGCGCCCGACAGCCCGAGGCCCGTGCCCCGGACCAGCGCGCTCTGGGTGGTCTGCTCGGAGGCCCCCGCCTCGAGGTCCCGCCGCAGCCGCCCCCGCTGCAGCACGGTCGTCCGGGCGGCGAGCTCCACGCGGTGGTGGTGCCCGTCGAGCAGGAAGACGGGCAGAGTGACCACCCCGGACAGCCCCACCACCCGGTCGCCCAGCGACAGGGCGTGCAGGTAGCCCAGGCCGACGACCGCGTGGGGCTCGGCGCCGACGGTGGACAGCACCCGGCGGTCCCCCGCCTCCGGCGTGGTGGTGGGGACGGCGGCCTGGGCGCCTCCGAGGAGGGCGAGGAGGAGCGCGGCGAGCATCAGAGCACCTCCAGGATGTGGGCGTTCACGGCGTCGGCCTCGACCCAGTGCACGTCGTGGCCGACCCCCTCGACCACGAGGCGGGTCCGCTCCGGCCAGGGCGCCTCCTGGGCCGCCCGGTAGTCGGCGTCCATGATCTCGTTGGCGCTTCCCCAGATGAAGTGGGCCGTGCCCGACCAGTCCTCGATGCCCTGCACGAGGTCGAAGTCGGGGGGCGGGGCGTCGGGAGCCGTGCCGGCGCCGTTCATCCAGCCGACGTAGCCCATGCGGTGGAAGGGCATGGGGTCGGTGGTCGACATGCGGTAGCCGGGGGTCTGGCGGCTCATCAGCTCGAGGAAGCGCAGGTCGAGGCGCGCGTGGTCGGCGGGCGACACGACCTGCTCGAGCCACATGACGTCGTTGAGGCCCGCGGCGGTCATGTCGATGGAGGTGAGCCCCATGCCCGCCAGGCGCTCGTCGGTCCAGGGGCCCGGCTCGACGAAGACGACGGCGGTGACGGTGTCTCCGAGCTCCTGGACCGCCATGGCCGCGAGCTGACCGCCCCAGCTGTGGCCGATGAGCGCGGCCGTGCCGTCGGGGCTGTGGTCGGCGATGAGCGCCGCGAGCTCGTCGACGAGGTCGAGGCGGTCGAAGGCGCCGACGTCGTGGCGGCGGGACCGGCCCGCCCCCCGCTGGTCGTAGATGAGCACCTGGAAGCCGTGATCGGCGAGCGCAAGCTGGCGGCGCATGCCGACCAGGTCGGCGCCGGGACCGCCGTGGAGCAGCACCACCAGCGGGTCGTCTGGGTCGCCCACCACCTCGCCGTGCAGCAGCGAGCCGGGGACCGCCAGGGTGGGCAGGGAGGGGTCCTCGTCGACCGTGGGCGGCACGAGGGTGTCGACAGACAGGCAGCCCGTGCCGAGCAGCAGGGAGAGGGCGGGAGCGAGACGCATGGAGTCCTCCTTGAAGACACCAATTTTGTAGTCCGCATTAAAAATAGCGTCCACAAATTTTGTACTCCGCACCAAATTTCAGGCTTCCCGCGATCGCAGGGCCCGGCCGCAGCGCCCCCCACGGGCCCCGTGCCGTCCCGTCAAGTGCCCCACGCGCACGCCGGCACCGCGCGCCCCCGTGCGGTCGCGCCGTCAGCGTCTGCGAGACCGACCGCGCCTGCGGCCCTCCCGACCACGGCGGCGCACGACCCGCCGGCCTGCACCACCGCGGCCAGCGACGCCGGGAGCGCGCGCCAATGTCAGAGGCGGGCGCCGGTGTCGGAGGCGCGCGCCGGTGTCAGGGCCGGGCGCCGAGGTCGGAGGCGGGCGCCGATGTCGGGGCCGCGGGGGCCTACCAGGAGGAGTAGGAGCCGCCGTGTGGGTCATGGGGGTGGTGTGAGGTCGAGGTAGAGGCGGCGGTGGTGCGGCGGCCACGAGCCCGGGGATAGGTGACACAAAGCCACTTATCGGAACCTTGGCCGGGTAGCGACGGCGGTGGCAGGGGCCGTGCGCTCGCCGTGGACGCCCTTTGCAGGTCCGCCTCGCCCGCCTGAAGGCCTGCCAGCACCCAGAATCCTGTTCATCCGCCCGCTCTGCGCGCACGAGCGGCACCCGCTACAGGGAGGAGTCGGGTGCGAGGTGCGGAGCGGTCAGGCTGCCTGCACGCTTCCCGCGGGTGGGGCACGGGCAGTGGCGTGGTCCAGGCCTCCGAGGACCCGGAGCGTCGCCGGACTGCTCCACAGCGGGGGGTTGATCACGGCGCGAGCCACCATGCTCCCCCCGCAGCGCGGGCATCGGAATCCATCGACGCCAAAGACGTTCCAGAGCAGGTCGCTCCAGGGCCAGCGCCGGTAGGGGCGGACGTACCGATGCGGCGGGCGCAGGCTGCGCCGTGACCCGCCTGGCGGCTCTCGCTCGCAATATAGGCGTGCCGTGGGCCGGCCGGGACGAGAAGACCGCCCTTGCCTCCGGCGTTCCTCGCGGCGGCCGATCCCTTCGGATAAGGCGCCGGTCCACCAACCGCGAGCAAGAGGAGTGGGCATGGCGAAGCTGGACGTCTCCCGGCGCGAACTGGAGCGAGCTTGGCGGCACCTGCGCCAGCACAGCGAGGGAGAGCTTACCGAGCCCGCCGCCGGTCGGGTCGCTGCCGCCAAGGTGTTGCTCGGTCTGTATGCTGTGGAGTGCGGGCTCAAACTCCTGCTCCTCGACCGCCGACAGGTCCATCACACCTCGCAGCTTGACAGTGATGACGACTTCTACACCCATGATCTGAACGCTCTGCTCCAGCAGCTGGGGCAGCCGCCGCGGTTCCGGCATTCCGTCGCTGCCCAGCCCAAAGGCGTCCGTGTGGCGCCGGTCCGACTCCATGAGCTGTACCGATATGGCGGCCTGCTCTGCTCCACCGAAGAGAGCAGTCTCTGCGCTTCTGTGTTGGAACTGTTTGGCTTCGTCGAGGACAATGCCGCATGAACACTGCTGATTCATCGCTCCTCATCACCTGGCGCGATGTCGAGCATCGACTCGGCCGGCGCGGACCCTCAACCGCCTGGCAGCTCGCTCAGGTCGATCTGTTCGGAGTGACGGTCTACACCGACGACGAGGACGCCGCTCGGCGAGAGTTCTCCGCCCGAGTCGGTCCTGCATACGACCAGGACGCTGACCGTGTCGCGCTCCTGGCCGCGGGGTTGCGGCCGCGGCACTTGCCCGTCAGTTTCTACCCTGCAGCTGAGGCGCCACCGCCACCCCCTCGCGTGGTGCGCCCGTTGTGGTCCAGTGGTCCCGTCGACGCGCCGGAGCTACCGACCAGGGAGGGTTGCTCCATCGCAGCCTTCTTCTCCTTCAAGGGTGGGGTGGGCCGCACGACCAGCTGCTACGCCACCCTGCTCCGACTGTTGGACCGCGAGGATCCGGCCCGGGTGCTGTATGTCGACGCGGACGTCGAGGCTCCGGGGCTGACCTGGTTCGTGCAGGCTTCTGAGCGCCTCTCGTGGGTTGACGCGTTGGCCCTCGTCCACGACAGCGACGACTGGGAGGCCGACGCGCTCCCGGTGGTGGCCTCGCAGCTGGTCGCCAATCCAGTCGGGCTGGAGTTGTCGAGCGGTCGCAGGGAGTTCTTTCTGCTGCCAGCCGTACGCGACTTCGCCCAGGTTGAGAACCTGCCGGCTGTGCCGGAGCAACTTGTCCGTCGTCGCGGGCGTGCCTGGGTCATCACCGACCTGCTCGTGAAGCTCGCCGAGAAGCTCAAACTCGACGCGGTCCTGGTGGATCTGCGAGCCGGCATGACCGAGTTTTCGTCACCACTGATGCTCGATCCGCGGGTCCGAAACGTCCTGGTGACCTCATGCGCACGCCAGTCGGTGTTGGGGACGGTACGGGCGCTCACCGAGGTCGAGGCGCGGACTCGCTGGAGCGCTGCGCTGGAGGTCGTGGTGACCAAAGTACCCCGAGACGGCGACAGTGCCTTCGCAGAGGTCAACCGTCAGGTAGACCTGGCCTGGGCGGACTCTGGAGAGGGCAAGAGCGCTGCAGAAGATCCCGCTCCTCCCGTGGTCCATCGCGTGGACTTCTCCGAGGCGCTGCTGGTCTTCGACGATCTCCAGCGGGTGGCCGACCGCTTGCCATCGACGATGCTTTGGGCCGCCGCCGAGGGTATCGCAGAGGCCCTGGTGTCCGCTGCCACGGACGTCCCGTCGAACCAGCCGCCGGCCGAAGTCACGAAGGATCGTATCGCGTCCTTGGCTCGGGCCTTGGAGTTCGCCGAAGAGAACGCGGAGTTGGGCCTCCTTCCCACACCCGCACTCCAGCAGCTCGTGCGCTTGCCCCCGGGCCAGCTCCCGGCGAGTGTGGTCCTTGGGTCCAAGGGCGCTGGCAAGACGTTCACGTGGGGCCAGCTCGTGACTGCGACCACGCTCTCGGCTTTTCGAGATGCCGTCGGGGTCGCTCACGGCGACGCGGTGGATGCCAAGGTATTTCCTTTGCTGTTCCCTGCGCACCTTGGCAGCGAGATTCGAGTCAAGGCTCGAGAGGCAGAGCAGAGCGTTCGCCCGGCCGGCTCCGTATGCCGGTTGACCCCCTCAGAGTTGGGGGAAGCACTCCAGAGAGGTGACGCTGAGAGAGAGGGGTTGTCGTTCTGGACCCAGGCCGTCGCGGACCGACTGGGATGGCCCGTCGAAGCCGGTAGTTCGGTTCGCAGCCTCGAGCAGTACCTTGCAACGCGCGGTGAGCGCATGGTGTTGGTGCTGGACGGGCTCGAGGACGCCCTGCAGGTCGGGCCACAGGCCCCGATGAGCGAATCGCAACGGGTGTTGCTCCGAGCGCTGCTCGTGGACTTCGTCAATCAACTGCGCGACCTTGGCCCTCGGCACCTGGGACTCATCGTCTTCATCCGCCGCGACCTCGCCAGGAGCGCCATCCCGCAGAACTTCGGGCAGTTCGAGGCGAGGCACCAGCAGGTGGCACTCCGCTGGTCGCCAGCTGATGCCCTCCGGTTGACGCTCTGGCTCCTCGACCGCGCCGGCTGGCCGCTCCTGCCTGCCGACAAGGTCACGACAGCCCCTTACGAGACCCTGGCGGAGAGCCTACACCCGTACTGGAACGAGAAGCTCGGTGGAGGGCAGCGGGAGGCCTACTCGGACCGATGGGTCGTCGCAGCGCTCTCGGATCTGAACGGGCGGTTCCAGGCTCGCGACCTGGTCCGCCTGGTCCACTTCGCGACGAACCACTCCGACGGATTCCCGATCAGCCGGTCCGCCATGCACAGCGCCATCGAGGAGTGCTCGAAGAAGAAGGTGGAGGAGCTTCAAACGGAGGTGACCCAGTTGCAACCAGTATTCAAGGCACTGAAGGAGATCGACGGCGACAAGCGGACCATCCCGATTCGAGGAGATGTCTTGCCACTCGAAGACGACGACATCGAGTTCCTTGTTCAGGAGGGCCTGCTCTACTTCGAGGAGAAGGAGGGCCAGTACTACATGCCGGAGATCATTCGCTTCGGACTGGACTTTGGGTTGGCTCGTCGAGGGCGGGCCCGAGTGCTATCCCTCCAGCGGGCGGCTCAGCGGCGACGCTGACACGCAGGGAGCCCCCCTTTTACCCATGCGGGGGGTGACAAAAGACCCCATAGACCGGAGCGCGCCGAGGTCGGAGTTCACACCGTGCTCCCAGAGCACCTCCATCCGGTTCTCGACGCCCCCCGTGCCGTTCGGGATCAGCCGGAAGTCGTCTTTGCCCGCGGCCTTTTGATCGGCGCAGAAGCAGCAGTGATCCGTCGCCGTTGTCTGCA
>CAXQUZ010000309.1:0-10913 GCA_964226865.1 Myxococcota bacterium
ACGACGCTCTTCCGATCTGACGCATCAATGAGTTCGTTGAAATTGTGCGGTAATATTTTAGTACTCAGTCCAACGGCAATTCCTTCCACACCCATTGCCAAAAGCATTGGAAATTTCATGGGCAGGTGCAAAGGCTCATTGGCTCTTCCGTCATAAGAAAGTTGCCATACGCCGCTGGCGGTGGCCGGCGTGGCCTTCGCCTTCTACGGCCTCGACAGCATCGGCGAAGAGATCGAGGAGCCCTTCGGCACGGACTGGAACGACCTGCCGCTCAGCACCCTGACCCGCATGATCGAGGTGAACCTGCGCCAGCGGACCCACGACAGCGAGATCCCGAAGCTGCTCCAGCCGGTGGACGGGGTGTTGACCTGAGCGGGGGGATCAGCGGGCCGCGCGCCGCCAGATCACGGCCGCCGCGGCGAGCACGGCCGGCAGGAAGGCGCCGACCATGTCCCAGTTGGCCTGGGGCAGCCCCACGACAGGCTTGAGCACGGTGTAGACGACCCCCAGGCCCGCGATGGCCGCCGCCGCCCGGGCCGCCCCCGCGCCGGCCTTGCCCCGCAGGGCCCGCACGAGCAGCCCGAAGAGCAGCAGGGTCTGGGGACCGGCGAAGGCCCAGTTCTCGGTGGGGCCGACCCCGTCGAGATCGCTGTTGGCCCAGAGCAGCAGGGTCACGGTGCCCAGCACGCCCCCGAAGAGCAGGCTCGCCCCGAGCAGCGCCCCCGCCCCCGCGCGGGCCGCCCGGGAGCCGCCCGCATCTCCGGAGCGTCCGGCGCCCACCATGCCGAGCCCCCCGCCGCCGAGGGCCAGCAGCAGCCCGATGAGGGCCGGCGGCCAGGTGGGCAGGGGCGCGGGGGGCGCCCAGGCGTTGCCCCCGACCCGGAGGGTGCAGGTCTCGGTCACGAGGGGCCGGGGCTTGCCGTCGGGCCAGCCGGCCGTCACCTCGACCTTCGAGAGGCTCTTCATGAGCCGCTCGGGCACCATGCCCACGTCCCACTCGGTGAGGGGCTGGTCGAGGTAGGACGAGGCCAGGAAGTTGAAGCCGAAGCTCACCGGCGCCCACTGGGCGAGGTGGCGGGCGCCCTCGTGGCGGGCGGACCAGGGCACGGGGCTGTCGAGGGCCGCCTTGACGGCGCCGCCCGTGATCTCGTCGAGCACGTCGCGGGCGCGGGTCGCGCAGTTGTCCTTGGCCCAGTGGTAGATGTAGTTGCGGTTCTCGGGCTTGAACTCTTCCTCGAGCATGTCGAGCAGCTCGGCCGCCCGGGCCTGGGGCACGGCGAGCTCCTGGGCCACCATGGTGCGGTCCTGGCGCACGGTGCGCTTCCACTGGACCTTCCAGACCTCGTTGGCGAGCCAGAACTCCATGCGCCCCGAGAGGAACTTCGAGAGGATGTTCTCGGTCTGGCCGTTGTAGGCGCCCCAGTTGTAGACCTCGGCCTCTTCGAGGGGGCCGCCGCTCAGCGAGATGGCCGTGTGGCCCATGCTGTTGAAGACCTGATCACCGGGGGAGGTGGTCAGCAGGTGGATCTTCATCGGCTCGCCCTTGCGGGCATGGGAGCAGGCGCCGGCCCGGGCCACGGCGGGCGCCGCGAGCAGGGCCACGAGCCCGAGGGCCGGGAGCCCCGGCCGGAGGAACGAGCGGAGGGACAGCGGGAGGAGAACGGCGGACATGGGGCGGGCCTATCGCAGGGGCCCGGCCACCGCCGCTGCCAGCGGTCCGGAGCCACCGGGGGACGCGGCCACCCGGCCGCCGGGCCCGCGCCACCCTGGCCCCGAAACCCCGGTCCGCCAGCGGCATCGCCACGGGTGCAGGACGGGGCCCGCCGCCTGCCCGCTGTCAGCCCCGGGGCAATTGCCCCGCCGCAGGCACGGCCCACCCCGATAGGGCCCCGCCCAGACGACGCCGCCGTCCCGCCCCCGGGGCGCCGGCCACACCGCGGCCCCGCCGCAGAGGACCCCCCATGCCCACCGTTGAGCTCACCAAGGACAACTTCAACGAGATCGTCTCTCCCACCAGCACGGTCATCATCGACTTCTGGGCCGAGTGGTGCGGTCCCTGCAAGCGCTTCGCGCCCATCTTCGAAGAGGCCGCGGACGCCCACCCCGACGTCGTCTTCGCCAAGGTGAACACCGAAGAGCAGCCCGAGCTGGCCGGCACCTTCGGCATCCGCAGCATCCCGACCCTGATGATCTTCCGCGAGCGCGTCGGCGTGTTCCAGCAGGCAGGCATGGTGCCCCGGGCCGCCATCGACGACCTGGTCGGCCAGGTCACGAAGCTCGACATGGAGGCCGTGCGCGCCGAGATCGCCAAGGAGCAGGCCGAGAAGGCCGAGTCCTGAGCCGCGCGCAGGGGGCGCCCGGCGGCCGCTTCAGGTCGCCGGGGCCGCCACCCGCCAGATGGTCGCCCCCGGACCGCCCCGGGCCCGCCGGCCGAGGTCGCGGGCGATGGCCTCGCCCGTGCGGACGTAGCGCCAGATGCGCACCTCGGCGATGTCGCCCACGAAGGACATGCCCGGGTTCGCCTCGTCCCAGAGCGGGTTGGCGTCCTGGCCGATGAGCAGCCGGCCCCCCGGCGGCACGCGCACCCCCCGGGCCAGCTCGCCGGCGAAGAGCTCCTCGCCGTCGATGTAGAGGCTCAGCCCCCCGGTCTCGGCCTCCCAGCAGAGGGCGAGGTGTTGCCACTGGCCCTGCTCGAGGGGCACCGCCGCCCCGCCCCCGGAGCGCTGGCCGCCGAGCATCAGCTCGAGCTCGCCTGCGGCGCTGGTGGTGAGGACGAGCTGGCTCTGGCGCGCGGCCACATAGGAGAGGAGGGTGCCCGTCGCGGTCGAGGCCGCCGGCCGCACCCACATCTCGATGGTGAAGCCGGCCCCCGAGAGGCCGTCGAAGCCCGCCTCGGCGACCTGGGGACCGGTCGTGCCGTCGAAGGCCATCGCGACCTGGGCCAGCAGGGCCGGGCCGAGGGCGGCCCCGTCGCCGGGCGCGCGGTCGCGGGCGAGCAGGCCGCCCCGGACGGGGGGCGCCGGTGCCGCCGTGGGCGACCCGAGGGCCACCACCGCCGCCTCGGCCTCGTCCCCTGCAGCCCCGACCTCGACCAGCTCCCCGCCGCGGCGCCGGGTGTCGCGGCGCAGGGCCTCGAGGGCCCGCTCGTGCAGCCGGAGCCGCTCGATCTCTTCGTCCCGCTCGACCAGCTCGGCCCGGACCGCCCCGAGGGCCCCCCGCAGCTCGTCGGCCTGGTGCTCGAGCTCGCGGATGCGCTGGGTGGCCGCGCCCAGCTGCTCGGCCAGCTCGGTGCGCTCGCCCACGACCTTGTCGAAGCGCAGCCGCAGCTCGGCCATCTCTTGATCCCGGCGGGCCAGCTCGTCCTGGTCGGGGGTCGAGGCCGTGTCGCGGCGGTCGAGGATGATTGGCACCGGCACCGAGGGCGAGGCCACCGGCGGCAGGTCGGGACGCTGGCTGCCGTCGATGCGCGGGGGCCGCCGGGCCACCCGCTGGGGGGCCGCCCAGTACCAGACGCCCATGGCGAGAAGGGCCGGCACCACGACGAACAGGAGGAAGTTCTGGATGATGTCGGGATCGTCGAACATGGGCCCGCCCGCCGGTGTGGAACAGGCCCCGAGCCTACACCATGCGCGCGGCCAGGCCGGTGGCGCCCCGGAGCCCGTCGGGGGGGGCCGGGGTCTCGCCCGGGTCGGCGGGGAGCGGCACGGTGCGCTGCACCTGGTGGGGGTGGAGCCGGCCGTAGAGGTGGGGGAATACAGCGCCCTTTCTCGACGGTTCCCAGCGCAGCAGCCCCTCCGGCAGGGCGGTCGCGTCGACCTCGAGCAGCACCAGGGGCCCGCGGCCCGCGAAGTGGCGGGCGAGGGTGCCGGGCACCTGGTCGGCGGTGCTGAAGTGGACGAAGCCGTCGCGCAGATCGTCGGGGCTGCCGGCCCAGCCACCGGGGGCGGCGAGCGCGGCGTGCTCGGCGGGGGTGCAGATCTTGTAGATCCAGCGGGGGGGCGAGGGGCGGATCATCGGGGCCTCCAGGGGCCCGCTCCATAGCCCCCTGCCTCAGCCCTGGCCGACCGCCGCGGGCGCCGTGTCGGCCTCGACCGCCCGGGGCAGCACCACCGTGAAGCAGGCGCCGCCGGCGGCCGGGTTGGCCACCGAGACCGTGCCGCCGGCCTCGCGCACGAGGCGGTCGACGATGGCGAGGCCCAGGCCGTGGCCCCCGCGCTCGTCCGCCGACTTGACCCCGCGCTCGAAGAGCCGGGGCAGCAGCTCGGCGGGCACACCGGGCCCCTGGTCCGACACGCGAATGGTCACCTGGTCAGCATCTTCGTCGAGGCGCACCGTGACGATGCCCCCCTCGGGGCTGAACTTCAGGGCGTTGTTGACGAGGTTCGCCACGACCCGGATGAGCTCGTCCTGGATGCCCACCAGCTCGACCCCCGGGGCCACGGCGGCGACCACCCGCTTGCGCGCCACCTTCGCCCGCCGGTCCATGGACTGGCAGAGCTGGGCGACGGCGGCGGAGAGCAGGAAGCGCTGGGCGGGGGGCCGGCGGTTGTCGAGCAGCTGCTCGGCCATGGTCACCGCGCGGGCCAGCAGCCCGAGCATCTCCTGGAGCCGCGGATCGGCGCCCTCGTCGTAGTCCTCCTGCTCGTCCTGCATCTCTTGGAGCATGGAGGTGACCGAGGCGAGGGGGCTGCGGATGTCGTGGGCGACCTCGGCCGCCTCCCGGGCGCGCATGCGGATGTCGGCCATGTGCTTGGCATGCGACAGCGCGACCGCGGCGTGGGAGGCCAGGGCCCGCATGAGGTGGGTGGCCTCGGAGAGCTGGCGCTCGGACTGGCGCTGGGAGTCGACGTAGATCATGCCGAGCAGGTCGTCGCCGTCCTGCATGGGCACACACATGGCCGCCCGGAGGGCCAGGGCCGCGACGCTGCGGGCCTCGCGCAGGTCGCCCCGCTCGAGGATGTCGTTGGCGATGACCGGCCGCCGCTGGGCGATGACCTGGTCGACCACCGAGGTCGAGGGGCGCTGCTGGGCGTGGGCCAGGCGGGCCCCCTCGGCGGTGTGGATCCGCTCGACCCGAGGCACCCCGTTCTCCATGAGCATGACGAAGCAGCGGTCGCCGTCCATCAGCTCGAGGCCGGCCTGGGCGATGCTGTCGAGGAGCCGCTGGGGATCCTGCTCGCGGGCGACCGAGGTCGCGAGGTTGAGCATGCGCTCGAAGCGCCCCGCCCGGGGATCGGCCTGGACCCGCTCGCGGGCGAGGGTGCGGAGCTCCTCGGCGCGCCGGCGCAGGGGCACGTGGCCCACCTCGACGGCGTACATGGCGACCGAGTCGATGATCTTGAGGGCCTCGGCGGGCCGCTCCAGCTCGAGCTCGACCTCGGCGGCCAGGGACCGGGCGACGGCGAGGTGGCCGCCGAGGCCCTGGCGCTTGAAGTCGTCGAGGATGGCGCCCACGGCGCGCTCGAGGTCGTCTCGAGAGCTGCGGAGGGTGGCGGGATCGCGGGCCGCACAGAGCAGCTGGAGCATGCGGGCACGGCCGGCCTCGACCGTGTCGCCGGAGGCCTCGGCCAGCTCGCGGGCGCTGCGGGCCAGGGTGGCGGCCTCGGGCTGGCGACGGCGCACGGCCAGCTCGGCGACCCGTCGGGCCTGCTCGACCTTCTCGCCGTCCAGGCCGTGGGCCTCGGCGAGCGCATCGCAGGCGGCATACCAGCGCTCGGCCTCGTCGAACTCGCCCCGGTGGAAGGCCAGATCGCCCATGTTGCCGGCGGCCATGGCCTGGAGCTCGTGGGCCTCGGCCTCGCGGGCGTCGTCGTGGGCCGCCTGGCCCGCCCGGCGGGCACGCTCCCAGCGACCGGCCTCGGTGTAGCCGACGCAGAGGTTGACGTTGAGCCGGATGACGTCGCTGCGGGCACCGAGGCGCTCGCAGAGCAGCAGCGCCCCCTCCCAGCGCTCGAGGGCCGCCCGGCGGTCGCCGCACTGGTAGGAGGCCAGGCCGGCGTTGTTGAGCATGCGGGCCCGCTGGAGGGCCGGCAGGCCGGCGTTGGCGCTCGCGCCGGCCTCGAGCACGTCGGCCGCCTCGCGGATGCGCCCCGCGTGCCAGAGCAGCCGGCCGCGCATGCCCTCGAGCAGGGCACGGGCGGGCCGTCCCCGGGCCACCTCGTCGGGGACCTCGTCGAGGATCTTGATGGCGGCGTCGATGTCACCGAGGCGGTGGACCGCCTGGGCCCAGGTGCCGTGGAGCGTGACCCAGGCCTCCTGGCTCTCGACCGAGGCGCCCGGCGGGCGGGCACAGGCGGCCCGGGCCACGGACTCGGCGGCGCCGAAGCGCTCGGCCGCGAAGTGGGCCTGGGCCTCGAGCAGCCGGAGCTCGAGGGAGGGGCGGGCGTCGCCGCCCTGGGCGCGGGCCAGATCCTGGGCCTGGGAGAGCAGCGACAGGGCCTCGTCGGGGGCCTCGTCGAAGTGGATGCGGATCCGGGCGAGCGAGCGCAGGAGGTCGAGCGAGGGGGGCGTCTGGGTGTCGGCCAGCACGGCCTCGGCGATCTCCCGGGCCTCGTCGATGCGCCCGGCGGCGGCGAGGCTGGCCACCACCGGACCCGAGAGCGCACCGCTCGGCGCACAGGCCCACATGCCCAGGGCCAGCCGGGCGGCGTGCTGTGGGTCGACCCGGGTGCCGCCCCGGAGGGCCTCGGGGCCGTGGGCCGTGATGAGGGCGGGATCGGCCGCCGCGTGGAGGTGGTGGGCGAGGGCCAGGGGGCCGGTCGCCGGCGCGCTGGCCATGACCCGCACGAGGGCGCCGTGGAGCCGGGCCGCGTCGGCGCCGAGGGCCTTGGCGATGACGGCACGGCGGCCCTGGCTGGCGAGGCGGAGCACCTCGCCGTCGGCGACCACCACGAGGTCCCGGAGCACGAGGGCGTCGACCACGGGCCCGAGCGAGGACACGGGCGCGCCGATGGCCGCAGCGATGGCCCCCACCGTCAGCTCGCCCTCGGAGAGGGCCACGAGGCCGGCCACCTCGCGCTCGCGGCCGACGAGCTCGATGGACTCGACCTCGCCGTCGGCGGGCAGCTCGGCGAGCACATCGTCCAGCCGCGGGCCGTCCACGAGCCAGCGGCGCGCCCGGCGCAGCAGCACCCGGGCGTCGCAGAGGCGCGCCAGCACGTCGATCCAGCGGCCCGGCAGGCCCCCGATGGCGGCGTGCAGGGTCTCGAGCCGGGGCCGCGGCAGCCCGCCGCCCAGCACCCGCAGCACGAGCCGCTCGATGGTGTCGAGGTCCATCGGCTGCAGCATGCAGACGTCGTTGACCAGGGGGCTCACGGTCTGGCTGCAGACGAGCAGGTGGAGGCCGTCCTGCTCGGTGATGGCCTGGAGCAGGTGGACCACCTCGGACGAGTGGCGCTCGAGGTCGTCGACGAGGATCCAGAGGCTGCCGCCGGCCCGGCGGGCCAGCTGGGCGGCGACCATGCGGGCGCGCATGCTGGCGTCCGGCTCGTCGGGCAGCTCCTCGACCGGTCCGCTGAGCACGTCGTCCCGCAGCGCCTGGCGGGCCGCCTGCCACGGGAAGCTGGAGGGCTCGAGGCGCAGGTAGCGCAGGCCGCCGGCCCGCAGCTCGACCTCGGCCCGGCGCAGGCTGTGGGTGCGCCCGGTGCCCGGGGCCCCGACCACACCGAGGCAGCCGCCGTCGGCCACCCACCGCAGGATGCGCTCTTCGACCGCCGGGACCGCCACGTGCACCGTGCCGGCCCGGCGGCGCAGGGCCGCCCCACCGGGCTGGGGCAGCTTGCTGCCGTGGCTCTCGAGGGTGTCGGCCACGATGGCCGCCGAGGGCCGCAGCTCGGGCTCCGGCGCCAGCATCTGCTCGAGCAGCTCGGCCACCCAGGGCGAGGCCACGGCGCTCGCGGGGGCGGCGCTGCCGCGCCGGGTCAGGGCCGTCGAGATGCCCTCGTCGAACCAGGGCAGGGCCCCGTGGATGACCTCCCAGAGCACGAGACCGAGGGCATAGACGTCGGCCGCCGGCGTGCTGGACCCGCCCCGCATGCGCTCGGGGCTGGCGTAGTGGAGGGTGCCGGCCCCGGGCATGCCGCAGGCGCCGAAGTCGACCAGCCACATGCGCATCTGGCCGATGTGGTCGACCAGGATGTTCTCGGGCTTCACGTCGCCGTGGCTGAGGCCGGCCTCGTGCACATGGGCCAGGGCGTCGGCCATGACCGCACAGAGCTGGAGCGCCGCCGACTCGGGAGCCCGGCCGCGCCGGAGCATCTCGGAGAGGGGCCGGCCGACGGCCAGCTCCATGGCCACGTAGGGCTGGGGGGCGCCCTGGGCGTCATAGAGGGCCGGGATGGCGGGGTGGGAGAAGCCGGCGAGGGCGCGCAGCTCGTCGCCGGGGGGCTCCGAGATGAGCTTGACCGCGGCCACCCGCCCCAGGCTGTCGACCGCCCGCCAGGTGGCCCCGAAGGCGCCGCGACCGAGCAGGGTCTCCAGGCGCCATGGGCCGACCTGGTCGCCCGACGAGGGTTCCGCCATCATCTCCAGACCTCCAGGTCCGGCTCACCGCTGGGATCGGGGTGGGCCGCGTAGACTTCCTCCACATCATCGGCGTGGGCGAGGAAGGTCTTGACCAGCTCTGGGTCGAGCTGGGTGCCTGCGAGGTCCCGGAGCCGCGCCGCCACCTCGTCCTTGGGGATCTCGGGGCGGTAGCTGCGGGTGGAGCGCATGGCATCGTAGACGTCGACGACCGCCACGATGCGGGCCTCGAGCGGAATGCGGGCGCCCCGGAGCCCCTGGGGGTAGCCGAAGCCGTCCCAGCGCTCGTGGTGGAACATGGCGACGTTGACCGCCACCCCCGGCAGCGCGGCGCTGCGCAGCAGCTCGGCGCCGATGAGGGTGTGGGTGCGCATCTCGTCCCGCTCGGCGGGGGTGTAGAGGTCGGGCTTGCGCAGGATGTGCTCCCGCAGGCCGATCTTGCCGACGTCGTGGAGGCCGGCGTAGCAGCCGAGGGCCTCGACCAGGGCGGGCGGGGCGCCGGCGTGGCGGGCGAGCAGGGCCGCGAGGGCCGCGACGCGGAGCAGGTGGTTGCGGGTCTGCTCGGTGTCGGCGCGGCCCGGCCGCTCCATGGCGGTGGCGAGCACGACCACGAGCTGGTTGAGCTGCTCGATGCGGGCCACCAGCGCCTCGGCGTCGTGGCTCCGGCGGCGGGGGGCGGGCCGGTTGCGGGCGGCCGGGGCGGGGGTCAGCCCGCGGGACCGGGCGGCGGCCTGGAGCTGCTCGCGGAACTCCCGCGGATCAAAGGGCTTGACGATGACCTCGTCCACCCCTGCGCGGCGCAGCCGGGCCACCGAGTCCGTGCTCTGGTCGGCCGTGACCATCAGGATGGGGCGGTCGCGCATGGCCGGGATGGCCCGGATGGCCTGGACCACCTCGGGGCCGTCCATGCCGGGCATGTGGTAGTCCGAGACCACGATGTCGGGGGTGCGGGCGGCGGCCAGGGCGACCGCGTCGGGCCCGTCGGCGGCCTCGAGCACCGCGAAGCCCGCACGATCGGCGAGCCGGCGCTCCAGCGCCCGCAGGCTCGGGTCGTCTTCGATGATCAGGACCGTTGGCGTGGACATCGTGCCTCCCGCCCCTGCTACGGACCGGGCCGCGGCCAGGTAAAGGGGACCTCCGCCACTCCTTGCAGGGACCAGACCGAACCGAGGGGATTCCCTGAGATCTCGTCCGCTGCGATCACATGGGCCTGTCCCGTCCCGGGTGTGCGGCCCACCGGACCCGGCCGCCCGCGGGCCCGGTCTCCGGCGCCGGCCGGCTCCGCCCCCGTCCACCGGGCGGTGCTACGCTTCCGGCGATGTCCACTCCCCCGCGCGACATGATCGATCCCCACCACGCGCCCCCGCCGGCGGCGCGGCTGCCGGGCCCCCGGGGTCGCCGGGCCTTCGGGCTGGTCGTGCTCGCGGCCTGGCTCGGGCTGCTGGCCCTGGCCGCCCTGCGCGAACAGCAGGATCGTGCCGACGTCGCCGCCGCCCTGCGCAGTCCGCCCCCCGAGGCGCCCCCGGCCCTGCCGCCCCCCGCCCTCGGCGCCACCCCCGTGCTGGCCCGCGACGCACCGCCCGCCGCCCCGCCCCCCTCCGGCGACGCCCCCGCCCCCCGCACCCCGCCCCCGGCGCCCCGATGAGCCGCTCCCCTGCCCTGTCGGCCCTGGTCGCCTTCGCCGCGGCCGGATGCGCCGGCGCCCAGGCCCAGAACGCCCCACCAGAGGGCATCATCATCGTCTCCATCGACACCCTGCGGGCCGACGCCACCTCCCCCTACGGCGGGCCCCCGGGCCGCACCCCCAACCTCTCGCGCCTCGCCAGCGAGAGCATCGTCTTCGAGAACACCTTCGCCCAGGCCAACGAGACGCTGCCCAGCCACGCCTCCCTCTTCACGAGCCAGCTGCCGAGCCACCTGGGCCCCCTCGACTACGACCTGACCATCCCTGACGGCACCCCCACCCTCGCCAGCGTGCTCTCGGCGGGCGGCTGGACCACCGCGGCCGTGGTCGCCGGCGGCCACCTCGCCCGCATCTTCGGCGTCGACGACGGCTTCGGCCTCTACGTCGAGGGCCAGCGCTGGGGCAGCTTCCAGCAGACCCTGCCCATGGGCATGCGCTGGGTCGAGAAGGCCGCGGCCGGCGACCAGCCCTGGATGCTCTTCCTCCACAGCTACGACTGCCACGGCCCCTACGTGAAGCCCGGCTTCTGGGGCCGCCAGGCCAGCCCCGGCTACGCGGGCCCCCTGGCCAGCGCCGTGCACGACCCCCACACCGCCACCCGCATCTACAAGGACGGCTACTTCCCCGACTTTCCGCTCGAGCGGGTCCAGACCGACAAGGGCGAGCAGGTCTTCGCAGTGGTCGGAGAGCACGACCAGGGTGGTCGTGT
>CAXQUZ010000310.1:0-3801 GCA_964226865.1 Myxococcota bacterium
GACTGGAGTTCAGACGTGTGCTCTTCCGATCGCGCAGCGACCGCCGGGTCGACCTCGAGACCACCGACGTCTCGGTCCACCGCCACGCCCGCGATCTCATCTGTGTGCTCGACGCCGCGGGCATCACCGAGCCGGCCGTGCTGATCGGCCACTCCATGGGCTGCCAGGTCGCACTCGAGACCTGGCGCATCGACGCCCCGCGGGTCGCCGGCCTGGTGTTGGCGCTGGGCTCGGCGGGCCGCACCCTCCACACCTTCGCCGGCTACTCGGGCTCGCCGCGGATCTTCCGCCGCATCCGCCAGGCCATCGAGGCGGCGGGCCCCCGGGTCAACCAGCTCACCCGGGTCGCCCTGCGCTCGCCCATCGCCTGGGAGTTCGCCCGCCGCATGGCCCTGGTCGACCCCTACTACACCCTGCGCGAAGACCTGAGCCCCTACCTCGACCACCTCAGCACGATGGACATGCGGCTCTTCCTCAAGTGTGTGCTCGAGATCGACGAGCACGACGCCTGGCCGGCCCTCCCCCACATCGACGTGCCCGTGCTGGTCATCGCCGCCGAGAAGGACGCCTTCACCCCCATCTCCTGCTCGCGCGAGATCGCCGACACCCTGCCGGATGCCGAGCTCTTCATCCTCGCGGACGGCTCGCATGCGGCCCTGGTCGAGCAGCCCGAGACCTTCAACCACCGCATCCAGCGCTTCCTGCGCGAGCGCTTCAGCCCGGCGCCGGCGCCCTGAACAGCACCCGTGCGCCCGGCTCGCGGTGGTCGAGGCCCGTCGCCCGGTCGAGGTCGGCCACCAGGGTGGGACGGTCGATGACCGCGCGCAGCTCGGCGCTCTCGACCCCGAGGGGCCCCAGGGCCCGCTCGGCCTCGAACCACCAGGGCACCGCGCGGCGCGACAGGGGCGCCAGCAACAGCAGCCCGCTCCCGGCATCGACGGACCGGGCCAGCAGCGACCAGAGCTTCTGGCGGTCGGACGCCTCGAGCTCGTTGACGCACCAGCCGAGGCCCAGCAGCTCGCCGGGGCTGCCCTTGCCCACGGCACCGGGCAGCCGTCCGACCCGCACCCGGGCGCGCAGGCCCCACCACTGGTAGCTCCAGCGGGCCAGCTCGAGGTTGGACTTGACCAGATCGACGCCCTCGACGCTCTTCAGCGAGACCCCTGCAGCCGCGAGGCCCGCACCCAGCGCGCCCGAGCCACAGCCCAGATCGCGGAAGCGCACGGGGCCCGGCAAGAGCAGCGGGCCGTCGGGACCACAGAGGGAGGCCACGAGCAGGGCGTGGATGACCCCGTAGTAGCAGGCGAAGGCCGCGCGCTTGCCCCGTCCGTCCACGGCGCGGCGGGCCAGCGGGCCCCGGTCGCGGGTGTGGACGTAGACGTCGCTCAGGGCCTGGGCGCCCCGCCGGAGCTCCTGGAAGCGGAGCGTGGCGGCCCAGCGCTGCTGGAGGGCGGCGGTCCAGGCCTCGACGGGCGCCGGTGGTGCAGCCTCCACCTCAGCGACGGCGGCGGCGGCGGCGGCGGCGGCGATCGGTGCGGTTGCGCTTGGGCGGCGCCTGGATGTGCTGGCCCAGCCAGTCGCCCCACCGGGCCGAGACGGCCTCGGCGAGGTGGGGGTGGTCGCGCAGCTCGGCGTCGCGGCTCACGATGGCGAAGGCCTCGGAGCGCGCCCGCAGCAGCAGGGACCGGTGGCGGGTCGGGTCGGCCCACTGGAGATCGGGCACCTCGGCCGCGCGGTCGCCGAGCAGCGCCCGGGCCCCCCGCTGCTGGAGGTCGACCTCGGCGAGGCGGAAGCCGTCGAGCTCGCTCTGGGCCAGCTCGACCCGGGCCCGGCCCTCTTCGGCGATGTCGGGCGAGAGCACGTAGGAGCAGTGGCCCATCATGCGGGCCTGGCCCACGTGGGCGCGCAGCCGGTGCAGGCGCACGATGTCGTGGAGGTCGGCATACTCGACGATGAGCTCGGTGGCATTGGCCACCGGGGGGGCGTCCTCGATGAAGGTCGTGCAGATGAGCACATCGACCCGGCGGTGCTGGAAGTCGTCGTAGACCCGGCCCCGCTCGTCGCGGCTCATGTCGGAGCAGTAGACCCCGATGCGGGCGCCCTTGAGCATGTCGGACTGGAGCGCCCCGGCCATGCGGAGGGCGTCGTCGGTGCTCAGGAGATCCTGGCCCTCGCGCACGGGGAAGACCACAAAGACCTGACGTCCCTCGGAGACCGCCTTCTGGGCCCGGGCGTAGGCCTCGGGGCGCGCGTCAGCCTCGAAGGCCGCCGAGGCCACCCGCAGCGAGCCGCGGCCCGCGAGCACCGAGACATCGAAGTCCCCGAAGACCGTGAAGGCGAGGCTCGACGGGATGGGGGCCCGGGTGATGACCAGGAGGTCGGGGCGGGGCCCGCGCACCCGGAGGCTGCCCGGCGTGACCGTGCCGTAGGGGCCGCGCTCTTCGACCACGACCATGCCCAGCCGCTTCCACTCGAGGTTGTCGGCGAGGAGGGTGCGGGTGCCGTAGACGAGGGCGACCTCGCCGCGGCGGATGGCGTCGGCCTGGGCGCGGCTCGGGCCGTTGCCCACGTAGAGCACGTTGACGCCGATCGAGCGCAGGATGGGCTCGACGTGGAGGAAGCGGCGCTCGGCCGACAGGGTGTCGGGGGCGACCATCGCCACCTGGGCGCCGTTGGCCGCGACGACCAGCGCCGCCATGAGGGCCACGCGGCTCTTGCCCGTGCCCACGTCACCCTGGAGCAGGCGGGTCATGGGCGCGGCGGCCCGCAGATCCCGGCGGATCTCCGAGAAGGCCAGCTCTTGGACGTCGTCGAGCTCGATCTGGTGCTGGTGGGCCAGCTGGCCGACCAGCTCGTGGAGCGGGCGGTGGGTGTGGCCCCGGTCGGGGCGGCCCCGGCCCGCGCGCCAGGCGACGCCGAGCTGGAGCAGCAGCAGCTCCTCGAAGGCGAGGCGGGTGCGGCCCCGGCCGCTCGGGTTGGCCGGGAAGTGGGCGTCGCGGAGGGCCTGCTCGATGGGCAGCAGGCGGTGCTCGCTGCGGACGTCTTCGTCGAGAACGTCGAGCAGCTGGCCCGAGACGAAGTGGAGGGCGGCGACCATCAGGGCGCGCAGGCGCTCGTCGTCGATGCCCTCGACCCCGTAGACCGGCAGCAGCCCGCTGCCCCGGCCGTCCATGCCGACGGGCTCGGCCTCGTAGACCAGCTCGCCGTCTTCGGTCTCGATGGCGGCGCCCACGAGGCCCAGCTCGGCCTCGGGCGCCCAGTCGTCCCAGCCGCGGGGGGCCTGGCCCATCCAGCGGAAGGTGATGAGCTCGTCGCGGCGGGTGCGGAGCTGGAGCTCCCAGCGCCGGGCGACCGGTCCGATGCGCACGCAGCGGGTGGTGACCCGGCCCCGCCAGAGCGCGGGCTCGGTCTCGCCGGCGCGGCCCTTGGCCGGGCGCCAGTGGGTCGTGGGCACCTGGAGCAGCAGATCGGCCACGGTCTCGCAGCCGGCGGCGTCGAGGGCCGACAGCTCGTCGGGCAGCAGGGCCGCCGTGGGGCCCAGGATGTCGTCGAGCACCGAGAGGGACTGGCCCCCGAGGTCGGGATGCTGGAGCGGCAGCAGCTCGCGGGCCGGCTCGGGGGCAGGCGCGGGCGCGGCCTCGACCGGCTCGGCCTCGGGCCGGCGGCGGCCCCGGCGGCGGCGGCGGCGGCTGGCCTTGCTGTCGTCCTCGGGCTCGCTGCGGCGGCTGCGGCGGCGGCGGCCGTCGTCTTCGCTGGCCTCGCTGCGGCGGCTGCGGCGGCGGGGACGCGCGTCCTCGCTGG
>CAXQUZ010000311.1:0-6701 GCA_964226865.1 Myxococcota bacterium
ACGGCGACGCCAGCGTCACCGACGTCGATTGCACCCAGCCCTCCGGCTACGTCACCGACGCCACCGACTGCGACGACAGCGTCGCCTCGACCTACCCGGGCGCGCCCGAGTACTGCAACGGCGCCGACGACGACTGCGACGGCACCACCGACGAAGACAGCGCCCTCGACGTGCTGACCTGGTACCAGGACGCCGACAGCGACGGCTACGGCAACGCCGCCGTGAGCGACATCGACTGCAGCCAGCCCGGCGGCTTCGTCGCCGACGCCACCGACTGCGACGACACGGTCGCCTCGACCAACCCGGGCGCCGCCGAGTACTGCAACGGCGTCGACGACGACTGTGACGGCGCCACCGACGAAGACAGCGCCCTCGACGCGTCGACCTTCTACCGCGACAGCGACAGCGACGGCTTCGGCGACGCCAGCGTCTCTGATGTCGAGTGCTCCCAGCCCTCGGGCTACGTCGCCGACAACACCGACTGTGACGACACCGTCGCCTCGACCTACCCCGGCGCCGACGAGTACTGCAACGGCACCGACGACGACTGCGACGGCACCACCGACGAAGACAGCGCCGTCGACGCCACCACCTGGCACGAGGACGCCGACAGCGACGGCTACGGCAACGCCGCCGTCACCGATGTCGAGTGCGCCCAGCCCTCCGGCTTCGTCGAGGACGACACCGACTGCGACGACACCGTCGCCACGACCTACCCGGGCGCCCCCGAGACCTGCAATGGCGCCGACGACGACTGCGACGGCACCATCGACGAAGACGACGCCGTCGATGTTCTCACCTGGTACCAGGACGCCGACAGCGACGGCTTCGGCGACGCCGCCCTGAGCGACATCGACTGCAACCAGCCCTCTGGCATGGTCGAAGACGACACCGACTGCGACGACACCGACGCCACCATCTACCCGGGCGCCCCCGAGACCGAGTACGACGGCATCGACCAGGACTGCGACGGCGAAGACCTCTGCGACGTCGACCTCGACACCTTCAACGCCGTCGAGTGCGGCGGCGACGACTGCGACGACGAGGACGAGACCGTCAACGTCGACGCCGCCGAGCTCTGGTACGACGGCATCGACCAGGACTGTGACGAGCTCAGCGACTACGACGCCGACTACGACGGCCACGACAGCGTCTCCTACGACGGCGACGACTGCGACGACGCCGATCCCGACACCTACCCCGGCGCCCCCGACGAGCCCTACGACGGCATCATCAACGACTGCGACGACAGCGACGAGTACGACGCCGACGGCGACGGCTACGACGCCACCGCGCATGGCGGCGACGACTGCGACGACGCCCGCAGCGACGTGAACACCGGCGCCTCCGAGGTCTGGTACGACGGCGTCGACCAGGACTGTGACGGCCAGGACGACGACCAGGACAACGACGGCTTCGGCGTCGAAGACGACTGCGACGACACCGATCCCGACAGCTTCCCCGGCGCCGAGGGCCTCGACGAGAACTGCGACCCGGTCGACGACGGCACCGACGACGGCGACGACGGCGACGACACGGTCGACGAGAACCAGGACGGCCTCGCCGGCGACACCGGCGGCGCCCTCGACGGCGCCACCGGCGGCGGCGGCATGCAGGGCTGCGGCGACAGCAAGCCCGGCGCCGGCCTCGGCCTCTTCGGTCTCTTCGCCCTCGGCCTCGGCCGCCGGCGCCGCCGCCAGGGCTGAGCCCCGCTGGCCCCCCGCGCGGGCTACGGAGGGCGCCCCCCCAAGGGAGCCCCCGTGGCCCGCACCCGCCGCGTGATCGCCGCGCTCGCCCTCGTCCTCGGGGCGGGCCTCGGCGCCGCCAACTGCTCGGCCCTCGCCCCGCGGGGGCCCGGTGGTCCCCGGCTGCTCGCCCACCGGGGGGTCCACCAGCCCTTCTCGCGGGAGGGCCTCGACCGCGACACCTGCACGGCCGCCCAGTCGCTGCCCGCCGACCACACGCTGCTCGAGAACACCGTGCCCTCGATGCGGGCCGCCTTCGCCGCCGGCGCCGAGGTGGTGGAGCTCGACGTCCACCCCACCGCCGACGGCCAGCTCGCCGTCTTCCACGACTGGACGGTGGACTGCCGCACCGACGGCACGGGCCCCGTGCGCGCCCACACCATGGCCGCCCTCCGGGCCCTCGACCTGGGCCACGGCACCACCACAGACGGCGGCCAGAGCTTCCCCCTGCGCGGCACGGGTGTGGGCCTCATGCCCACCCTGCCCGAGGTCCTGGCGGCCCTGCCCACGGGGCGCTTCCTCGTGAACATCAAGAGCCGCGACACCCGTGAGATTGACCTGATGAAGGCCTTTCTCGACGAACACCCCGAGCACCGGGACCAGGTCTGGGGGGTCTACGGCGACCCCGTGCCCGTCGCGGCCGCCGGCCGCCACTGGCCCGGGCTGGCCCGCTACTCCAAGGCCACCATCAAGGCCTGCGCCCGGGACTACGCCCTGTGGGGCTGGACCGGCCACGTGCCCGCCGCCTGCCACAACACCGTGATGGTCGTGCCTGTCAACCTCGCGGGCCTGGCCTGGGGCTGGCCCCACCGCTTCACCGCCCGCATGCGCAGCGTGGGCACCGAGGTCATCCTCATCGGCCCCTACGCCCGGGGCGACGCCGGCACCTCGGGCATCGACGACCCCGCCCTGGCCGCCGAGGTGCCCGAGGGCTTCGACGGCTGGGTCTGGACGAACCGCATCGAGATCATCGGGCCGCTGCTCGCGGGCCACTGAGCCCCGGCCGCCTCAGCCCCCGTGGGCCCCGCACCAGGGCGGGCAGGGCACGGGGCCCGCGCCCTGGAGGGCGGCGAGGCGCTGGTCGCGGCGGTCGGGATGCTGGAGCCAGAAGATGAGCGAGGCCCGCGCGCCCGTGCCCACGGGGAGGGTGCGGTGGCGGTGCATGCCGGCGTGCACCAGGGCCACCCCCGGCCGGCCCCGCCAGACCACACGCTCGGCGGGGGTCGGGGGCCGGTCGAGGTGGTCCCAGCAGCGCAGCCCCTCGAAGACGACGGCCGACCCGGTGGCGTCGCCGCCCAGCCAGAGGTTGACCGTCACCTCGGCGTCGTCGACATGCTGGGCCAGGGCGCGGTCGCCGGTGGGGCCGTAGTCGACCGAGAAGGCGTGGACCGCCGCGGGGGGCGTCGGGGCGTGCGCCGGCAGCAGGGCGTGGGCCAGGGGCGCCAGCCGGGCGGCCCGCAGGTCTTCGGCCCAGGGCCCGAGCCCGAGCGCGGTGAGCATGACGCCGGCCTGGTGCATGGAGTTGGGCGGGGCGGGCGCGACCCCGTGGCGGGCGCACCACTCCGCCGCCGCCGCCAGCTCGGCCGCCACCGCTGCCGCCGCCGCCGGGGTGAGCAGGGGCAGCTCGAAGAGCCCCGGGGCCACGGCCACCGGCGCCGTCGGGGGCGCGAGCCAGCCGGGGTCGAGGCGCGCCAGCCGGGGATCGACCAGGGCCCGGTCGCGCAGGCGCAGCGGACGCGGCGCCGGGGAAGAGGACCCGGACGGAGACGGGGACGGGGAAGAGGACCCGGACGGGGAAGAGGACCCGGACGGGGACGGGGACCGGACGCGACGGCGGGCACGGCGCAGCAGGGCACGGAGGGCACGGAGGGCCATGGCAGCTCCTGGAGACCCGGGGCCTAGCGCACCACCGCCCGCGCGCCCGTCTCCCGGGCCTACACTGGCGCCATGGACCTGCTGCTCGACCTCGATCGCCCGCCCCGGGTGCCGCTCTGGCGCCTCGCCCTCGCCCGCAAGCCCGGGCTGGTGCCGGGCCAGCGCCTGGGCCCCCTCGCCGTCCAGCAGCGGGGCCTCGTGCTCGGCGACCCGCCCGCCTACCGGGCCCTCTGCGGGCTGGCCCCGGACGGCCCCCTGCCCCTGGCCTGGCCCTTCCACGCGGCCGCCCCCCTCCAGAAGGCCCTGCTGGCCCACCGGGCCTTTCCCGTGCCGGCCCTGGGCCTCGTCCACGTCGCCCAGCAGCTCTGGGCCCGGGGCCCCCTCGACCCGGCCGCGCCCCACCGCCTGCGGGTCACGGCGGGCCCCTGGCGTCCCGCCCGCCGGGGCATCCACCTCGACCTCGACACCGCCCTCCACGACGCCACCGGCGCCCTCGTCTGGTGGGGGCGCACCACCGCCTGGAGCCCCGCCGGCCCGGGCCACGGCCGGCCCAACCCCCGCCCGCCCCTGCCCGCCCCCGCGCCCGCCACCACCGCCACCGTCGCCGTGCCCGAAGACATGGGCCGCCGCTTCGGCACCGTCGCCGGCGACCGCAACCCCATCCACGTGCACGCCTGGCTCGCCCGGCCCTTCGGCTTCCGCCGCGCCATCGTGCACGGCATGTGGACCCTCGCCCGGGGCCTCGCCGCCCTGGGCGCCCTCCTGCCCCCCGGCGCCGTGCACGTCCAGGCCCACTTTCTCCGCCCCGTGCCCCTGCCTAGCTCCGGCCGCCTCGTCTTCGGCCCCGTGCCCGGCGGCGCCGCCCTGCTCTGGCACCACGACGACCGCCCCTGCCTCGCGGCCACCGTGCGCAGCGGGGTCGCTCAGCCCCCGGGAGACCCGCCGTCCGGTGCCCCGCCGTCCGCAGACCCGCCCGCCTCCGCCAGCGACACGGCCGGCACGGGCACGAGCAGCTCGGCCCAGAGACCCACCGGCGCCAGCCCCTCGATGCCGTAGGCCACCGGGCGCCGCCGGGTGATGCGGGCCGTGCCGAAGATCACGTCCCACAGGAAGAGGAAGTTTCCGTAGTTGCCGTGGTAGTGGGTGTTCTCGTCGTCAGCGGACAGCCCGTGGTGGGCGGCATGGGTGGCGGGGGTCGAGATGAGCCGCTCGACCCCCCACATCAGCCGGGCGGTCGGCCGCCAGCGGTAGAGGGGCGCGTCCCAGGGCACGCTGGCGTGGGCGGCCGTGATGACCGTCATCTTGAGCAGCACATAGACCGCGTAGACCGGGCCGAAGCCCCAGTGCACGAGCACGGCCGAGAGCCAGAGCCCGGGCATGAAGAGGTAGTAGACGAGGTTGTTGCGGTAGACCACCCGCACCGAGAGGTAGCGGGCCGAGTGGTGGGCGCGGTGGAGGGGGTAGAGCCACGAGCGGTGGGAGAGCCGGTGCCAGGCGTACTGGGTCAGGTCGTCGGCCACGAGCAGCACGGCGAACATCGCGGGCGCCGACCAGTGGGCGAGCATGCCGGCGCTGTCGGCCACCAGCGCCTCGCCCAGGCGCGCCCCCAGGGCGAGGATGAGCGGCACGATGGCCACCGGGATGGCCAGGGCACAGACCGCGTCGAGCACCCCGTCGCGGGCCGTGCTGCGCGCCCGGTGGAGGAAGCGGCCCGCGGCGAGCTCGAGGGCGGCGAAGCCCACGAAGACCCCCGTGATCGCGAGCTTGGCGTCGTCGAAGTCCACGGCCCTCCCAGCGGCGACCCCGCGGCCCCCAGCGCAGGGGCCTGCGCCCGGACCGGGCGGCTAGCGGGCCCCGGGCACGAGCCCCTGGGCGCGCAGGTGGTCCAGGATAGCGGCGATGTCGTCGTTGTGGAAGACCGGAACCGTCGCCCCGTCCACGGGACCGTCGCTGGCGATGGCCACCACGGTCGGGTCGGCCGCCCCCGGGTGGCCGCCGATGGGCGCGCGGCTGCGGGCACCGTGGCGGCGCACCTCGAGCTTGGGGTGGGGGGCGCTCTTGTAGCCCTCGACCACCACGACATCGCAGGGGTCGAGGCGCCCCAGCACCTCGGCGAGGGACGGGGCCGCGGCGCCGCGCAGCTCGTGCATCAGCGCCCAGCGCAGGGGCGAGACCACGGCGACCTGGGTGGCGCCGGCCGTGCGGTGGCGGTGGCTGTCTTTGCCCTCGTGGTCGATCTCGAAGCGCACGTGGGCGTGCTTGACCGTCGACACCCGCAGCCCGTCGGCCACCAGCGCCGCCACCAGGCGGGTCACCATGGTCGTCTTGCCCGCGTCCTTCCAGCCCACCACGCCGATCACGGCGGGATCGCCTGCCTCACCCATGGCCACCTCTCGAGACCCCGCCCCCTATCCCAGCCCCCCCACCGGGCGCCGGCTCAGGCCGGGCAGCCGGGCAGCTCGGCGTGGCTCTCGTCGGCCGGGCTCGCCAGGGCGGCGTCGAGAAAGTCTTCGAGCAGGTGGATCTGGTCGGCGCCCAGCCGCTGGCCGAGCTGGGAGCCCAGGTAGAGGCCGAGCCCCCCCACCGCGGCCACGGGCACGGTCCACAGCCCCCAGGCCAGCTCGCCGAGGGCCAGCTGGGAGAGGCCGAGGGTGCCGCCGATGAGCCCGAGGAAGGTGAAGACGGCGTAGCCGAACATGAACATGGTCCACACGTGGGGGTGGGGGCCGAAGCGCCCCCGCAGCTCGCAGGCCGCCGCGTCGGGCGCCGCCCCGGGCCGGTCCTCGAGCTCGACGCTGAGCCAGGGCGACCAGAAGTGGCGCTGTTCCTCACAGATGAGCAGCTCGACATGCCGCCGGGCGAGGGTGCCGTGGCAGGGGCAGGCGACCGACTCGAGGTGGTGCGAGACCTCCCAGAGACTGGCCGAGCGAATCGCCGCCCATCATGGCCTGTCCGGCAATATGGCCGACCTGCCCGACAAGGCACTGACGCGGCTGGCGGAACAACTGAACCAGTGGACGGTCACGCCGGTCGGCAGCGAAGGCTATCGAGATCGGAAGAGCGTCGGGTCGGGAAAGCGTG
>CAXQUZ010000312.1:0-14451 GCA_964226865.1 Myxococcota bacterium
CGACATGGAGCGGGTGGGCCACAACTACCTCACGGTCGCCTACAACATGCTCTTCAAGCATGACTTCTTCCACGACGACCTCCACCCGGGCAATGTGTTGGTGCTGCCAGGAGGTGTTCTCGGCCTGCTCGACTTCGGCATGGTGGGCCGCCTCACCCGCGACATGCGCAACAACATCATCAGCATCATCTTCGCACTGAAGCGCGGCGACTACCGCACCGTGGCCCGGCTCTACTACGACATCGCCATCAAGGAGGGCAGGGTCGACTACGAGGCGGTCGAGGCCGAGACCATCCTCATCATGGAGCGCCACTGGGAGGGCGAGAGCATCACCGACATGCAGCTCGGGCCCTATGTTGTCGACCTCGCCGCCGCCGCCTCGCGCCACGGCGCCCGGGTGCCCCGGGCCTACACCATGTTCTTCAAGGCCGTGCTCACCAGCGAGGGGCTGGCCAAGGCGGTCTGCCCCGAGGTCGACCCCATCCAGGCCGCCGAACCCTACATCCGCGACTTCCTGGTCGAGCGCTTCAGCGAAGAGCGCATCAAGCAAGACGCCTTCTACAACTTCCTCACCCTCAGCTCGCTGGGCCGGCGGCTGCCCCTCGTGGCCAGCCAGCTGCTCGACGACCTCGAGGCCCAGCGCTTCCGCATCCAGACCCAGGATCCCGACCTCGAGAAGCGGCTGGCCCGCCAGGACCGCATGGTCAACCGGTCGATCGCCGCCCTGCTCTGTGTGGGCAGCTTCGCCTTCTCGACGGCCTTTCTCGCCGGCGACATGTGGAGCTATGTCCACCTCGGCCTGGGCCTCTTCTTCTTCCTGGCCGGGCTGCTCTTCTTCGCGCTGACGGCCGTCCAGGTGCTGCGCAGCCGCGGGAGCTGAGGCCCGGTGCGCCCCCCGCGCGGGGTTGGGGGGGGGCACCGGAGGTTGGCTCAGCGGGCCGCGGGCGGTGCGCCGCCGCCGCCCATGGTCGGGGTGGGGCTGTCGCTGCAGGCCACGAGGGCGTCGCTGTCGAGGGCCCCGTAGTAGGTGGGGCCGTAGAGGTAGGGGAAGCTGGCCGTCATGTGGTAGTGGTAGCCGAGGTCGTCGTGCTCGTGGCCGTTGTGGACGTCCATGAACGCAAGGTCGCCCGTGTTGCAGTCGGGATCGTAGACGTAGTCTTCAAAGTAGTAGCCCGAGCTCGCCGTGAACACATTGCCCGACAGCGAGGTCACGGCGTCGCTGGTGGAGGGGCCGTTGGTGGGGGCGGGGGTGGTGCCCGAGGACGGGTCGGTGTTGTCGACCATCAGGCAGCTCCGCTCGCCCTCGGTGCCACAGCCGGTGGGGCTGTCGGCGCTGTAGTCGCGGGCCGTCCAGCAGCTCTCGGCCAGGGTGCCCGTTGCAACATAGGGGCCATAGAGGGGCACGCCGTCCGGTGCGTAGCCATAGATGGGGGAGTGGCCGCTGCCGTCGTCGCCGAGCTGGTCGCCGAGGCAGGGGGCGACCGAGTGGTGGTGGTACTCGCCGCCGGCGGCGTGGCCCCCGCAGAGGCTCACGTCCCAGACCTCGTACTTCTGGGCGAGGTTGTACCAGTCGCCGTTGTTCTCGTAGGAGAAGCCGTCGGTCCAGTTGAAGACCGAGACGCCGTTGACGAAGAGGCCCGTCGTGCCGATCGAGGTGTAGCAGTCCTCGGTGGCGGGGGTGACCGTGGCGGGGATGGTCATGGTCTTCTCGGTCGCCTCGGGGCACTCGGGGCCCGGGGGCCAGAAGCCGGCGCCCTCGTCGACGCCGTCCCGGGTGCAGCCCGTGCTGTCGAAGCCGATGTCTTCGCCCCAGTCGACGGTGTCGCCGGCCGAGACCGTGGGGGCCCCGCTGACGAAGTCGGTGGCGGCCATCGGCCGGTCGTTCAGGTCGCTGATGTCGTCGGCGGTCAGCGTGATCTGGTAGTTGGGCAGGCCGAGGGTCGAGACGGTCACCTTCGTGCCGTCCTCCGAGACCGTGGCCGAGAGGATGTTGACCAGGGCGTCGGTGCCCTCGGTCGCGATGACGGCGGCCTCTTCGTCGGTGCTGTTGCGCATCCAGGCGCTGCAGATGGGCTGGTCGGCGAGCGCGCTGTCGGCGCAGTCCGTGCCGCTGGTGCCGTCGCTGCCGTCGGTGCCGTCGGAGCCGTCGGTGCCGTCGGTGCCGTCGGAGCCGTCGCTGCCGTCGGTGCCGTCGGTCGTTCCGCTGTCGGTGGCGGACTTGCCGCTGCAGCCCACGGCGGACGCGGCGAGCAGGGCGGCGAGCAGGGAGGCGGCGGGGCGGAGGCGCGGGGACGAGGACGGGCGCAGGATGGGGGCCATGGGGGCTCCGGGAGGTGGGGACTCAGTCGAGGGGGGCAAGCGAGACGGTGCCGGTGGTGGCGAGGTTCTCGAGCATGTCGAGGGCGATCCGGGCCGGGTCGTCGGCGGGATCGACGCCGTCGAGCAGGGCACCGGGGTCGAGGGAGAGGGTGGCCTGGACGGCGGCGGCGGGGGCCGTGGCGGGCAGGGCCAGGTCGGCCTCGGCGGGCAGCGACGAGACCAGCGACAGGGGGGTCCAGTCGGCGGTGGGGCCTGCGCGCAGCCGGCCCTCCAGCATGAGGCTGATGCCGTTGAGATCGACGCCCTCAGGGACGTTCTCGGTGATGGTGTCGCCCCGGAGCAGGCCCACGCCGAGCTGGCAGAAGTCCGCCTCGGGGAAGGCCAGGGCGCCGTCGGCCCGGGCACCGGCCAGCGCGCCCATGTCGACGGCGAGGGCAGGCGAGAGGGCCGAGGCGTGGTCGGGCAGGCTGTGGGGCGGCGGGACGGGCAGGTCGGCGGCGGCTGTGCGCTGGCCGCGGGCGCTGCTGCAGGGCTCGAGCACGAGGACGTAGACGACGAGGTGGGCCGCGTCGACCTCGATGGCCACGCCGTCTTCCCGCGCGAGGGCCCAGCCCTGGTCGCGCCGCTCGACCCGGTCGGGCTGCCAGTCGACGGCCCACTGCACGGCGGACAGCGCGAGCCCGGCCGGGGGGGCGGCGCCCGTGTCACCGTCCCGCGCGCCCGGTGCGCCACCGCCCGTGTCGGCGGCCGCGGGCGCTCGGGACGGGGCGCCACAGCCGGCGAGCGCCAGCGCCAGCGCGGCGGCGGGGCGAAGTGCGGATCGGACGGTGGGCACGGGGAGAACCGGGGCGGAGGGGCACCCCAGCCCACGCGGGCGGGCCTCCGAGCATGCCAGATCTCGACAAGAATCGACCGCCGGCTCGGGCAGGGGCCGCCGCCACGGGACCGCGCCGGGGCCTACACTGCCGGCTCCCCGCGCCGGAGTGCCCGTGTCCGTCATCGCCGCCCTCGAAGCCCTGCCCACCCAAGACCTCACCGTGCGCAGCCTCCAGGCCCTCGACCGCGTCGTTCCCGGCGAGTGGAGCAACGTCACCAGCTTCGACCGCATGGTGGCCGAGGTCTGTGGGCCCGACGCCCCGCCCAAGCTCATCGCCCAG
Organism: Myxococcota bacterium; assembly: GCA_964226865.1. Taxonomy (GTDB): domain Bacteria; phylum Myxococcota_A; class UBA796; order UBA796; family UBA2385; genus CAXQUZ01. Next base: position 3,477 of record CAXQUZ010000312.1, read on the forward strand.
GTGCGCCACACGGCCACCGTCGTCGAGCAGCGGGATCCCGCGCGCTACGCCCAGGCGCTCCAGATCTACCAGCTCGTCGACCGGGTGGACCAGGCCGCGGCGGCGATGAGCGCGGCCTCGACGGCGGCCTCGGCCGTGTCCAGCATGTTCGGCGGGCTCGGCTTTCTCAAGGACGTGGCCCCCAAGCCCGACACCACCCAGGCCGTCGACGCCGGCCTCAAGCTGATGGCCGAGGTGCTCGCCTTCGGCCGGCTCCAGGGGCTGCCGCGCATGGACGCCGAGGGCCTCGGCCGCTTCGCCGCGGCGCTGGTCGACTACGGCCGCTACGACCTGATCCGCATCGCTGCCTGGGTGGTCTTCGACGGGGTGCTGCCCCTCGGTCCCGACTTCATCTCGCGCATCACGGGCACCTGGCGGGGGCTGGCCACCAGCGCGCTCTCGTCCCACGGCATCTTCACCGCCATCGGCGACCGCATCCCCGGCGACAGCGTGCAGCAGAAGCAGGGCTTCGTCATCGAGACCCTCGAGACCAGCGCCGGCTGGGTCGACCGCTTCGTGGCCGAGAAGGGCCTCACCCAGAAGGGCGTGATGGCCCAGCTCGACGGCATCTCGGGCCTCGGCGGCACGAGCCTGGACGTGGTGGCGGCGGCCATCGACGCCTCGACCGCGATCACGGCCCACACGGGCACCCAGACCGTCGCCCGCAGCCTCGCCCGGGCGGCCCACGGGGCCCTGCGCGAGAAGGTCTGGGCGGACTACGTCGACGGGCTCCGGGGCTGAGCGGCCGGCGCGCCCGGGCCGGAGCTCAGGCGACCACCCGCAGCACCCCGGTGGCGTGGCGCTGGCTGCGGGGCCCGAGCTCGGCGGCCAGCTCGTCGACGACCGCATCGAAGGCCTCGGTGTCGAGCTCCCGCAGCTCGTCGAGGTCGGCCAGATCGGCGTCGTCGAGGGCGCTCAGCAGGGCCTCGACCACCTCGGATGGGGGCGGTGGTGCGGGCTCGGCGGGGGCCCGGCCCCGGCGCAGGGCCTGGACGGCCTCCTGGCGGTCGTCGCCGTCGCCGAAGACCCCGACCGCGGACCGGATCCGCAGGGGGCGGCTGGTGACGGGCGCGAAGAGTCTGGACGAGGTCGGCGTGACAGGCATGGGGGATCCCTCCGCGGGATGCCCCGGGGCACCATGCTCGCGGGCCCCCGCACCGATCCAGACGCGCCAGGGGCCCCGGCGCTGCCGCGGCGGGGGGACTGGCGACGAAAGGTGACGGAGCGGGCCCCAAGTCGGACGGGCCGCGTGCCGAGGGCTCAGCCGGCGCTGCAGCGCGGGTCCTTCTCGGTGAGCTTGATGGCCTTCTTCACGACGAAGCCGGGCAGCGGCTTGCAGCCGTGGTCGTCCGCACAGACCCAGTCGTGGTCCCGGGCGGCCTCGTGGCAGCCGGCGCAGGTGCCGCCGATGTTGCGGATCTCGGTGGTGCCGCGCTCCTTGATCACGGTCTCGCCCTTGACCACGGCGAGCTTGAAGAACTCCCAGTCGTCGGTGGCGGGGCTGAAGCCGGCCTCGCGCTTCACCATGGCCTCGCTGGGCGTGAGCTGGACGAGGGTGCCCACGGGGTAGGGGCCCGCGCCGCCCTGGGCGACCTGGACGGCGGCGGCGGCCGCCGGGGCGCCGGTGAGGGCCGTGTACCAGGAGCGATCGACCTGGGTGCCCGTCGTGAGGCAGCCGAAGTGGGCGGCCGTGGGCACGGGGAGCGCAGCGGGGGCCGGGGTCTCGGCGGAGGACGGGGTCTCGGCGGAGGCCGGGGTCTCGGCGGGGGCCGGGGTCTCGGCGGAGGCCGGGGTCTCGGCGGAGGCCGGGGTCTCGGGGCCGGCCTGGGCGGCGAGGCCGACCACGAGGGGCAGGAGGGCGAGCAGGGACATGGGGGCTCCGGTGCCGGGAGGGGCGGGGGCGGCGAGCCTATCCGTCGAGGCGCCGCGCCGGGCGGTGGCCCGTGACGAGGCCCAGCTCGAGGTGGTCGCCGGGCGCGACCGGTCCGAGGGCCCAGCGGGTCTCGCCCCGGACGGTGGCCGGGGGCACGGTCCGCCACGGCCCGCCCGGGGGCCCCACCCGCAGGCGAGGAATGCGCCGGAGTGCCGTGCCGGTGACCGTTGTGGACGAGAAGAACGGACGCGAGAGCTGGATGCCGGCGGCGGCCAGCAGGGGCAGGCGGGCCCCCGTCCAGAAGCGCGGCAGGGGCAGGGGCAGGGTGGCCGTGGACCAGAGCGGCCGCTGGAGCACCTCGGTGTCGAGCACGAGGGCGGCCGGCTCCCCGGCGGCGTCGAGGCCCCACCAGGCCGCATAGATGCCGTCGCCCCAGCCGCTGGTCGCCGCCACGAGGGCGTCGGGGGCCTCTGGGTGGCGGCAGCCCAGCAGGTCGTCGTCGGCGAAGGCGGCGAGCCGGGCGGCGCTGTGGGCTTCGGTGTCGAGGGCGGCGGCCCGGGCGCTGCAGGCAATGGCGAGGGTGCCGGCGTCGACGGGCAGACCGACGGGGGTGCCGTCGGGGTCGGTGGCCGGGGCCCAGCGGGCGACCGACCGGCCGGGCCTCTGGAGCACCAGGCCCGCGACCCGCAGGTGGGCCGGGCTGAGGCGGGCCACGCAGAGGGTGGCGCTGTGGGGGCCGGGGGCGAAGCGGCGGGCCAGGGGCGGCCCTGAGAGCGCGCCCGTGAAGGGATCGCCCACCACCACCTCCCCCGTCTGGAGCACCAGGGTGCCGAGGGGGGCGGCCGACAGCGTCCACCGCTGGTCGCCGTCGTCCCCCTCGACCGTGCCCGTGCAGCCGAGCACGAGGTCGAGATCGCTGGCCGGGGCCGGCGGCACCGCCTCAGCCATCGTCGGGATCCAGCGCCACGACGACCTTGCCCATGTGGGCCCCGCTGCGGAGGTGGGCGAGGGCCGCCGGGGCCTCGGCGAAGGGGAAGATCCGGTCGACCACGGGCCGCTGGTCGGGGTGGGCGGCGAGGGCCGTGCACAGGGCCTGCTGGTCGGCCACCGAGCCCACGAAGACCCCCTGGAGGCGCACCCCGCGCATGAGCACGCTCGTGATGGGGATCTCGGTCTTCACCCCGGCCAGCACGCCGATCACCGAGATCGTGCCCCCGGTGCGGACCGCCCGCAGGGACTGGGCGAGGGTGCCCGCGCCGCCGAGCTCGAGCACGTGGTCGACGCCCCCGCCGGCCCAGGCGGCCACGGCCTTGCCCCACTGGGGCGTCGTCGTGTAGTTGACGGTGTGGTCGGCGCCCAGGGCCCGGGCGGCGGCGAGCTTCTCGTCGCTGGAGCTCGTGATGGCCACCCGGGCGCCGTGGAGCTTGGCGATCTGCAGGGCGAAGAGGCTGACGCCGCCCGTGCCGAGGGTGAGCACGGTGTCGCCGGGGCGGATGCGGCCGAGGCGCACGAGGGCCTGCCAGGCCGTGACGCCGGCGCAGGGCAGGGTGGCGGCCTCGGCGTCGCTGAGGTGGGCGGGCACGGCGGTGACGGCGTGGGCGGGCACGTCCATGTGGGTGCGCAGGGTGCCGTCTCGGGGGCCGCCGAGGGTCGTGCGGCCGAGCCCGGGCACGAGGGGGCCCGCGGCCCAGCCCTGGACGAAGGCGGGCAGCACCCGGTCGCCGACGGCAGGCGCGCCGGGCAGGGCGTCCACCCCGGGGCCCCGGGCCTCGACCACCCCCACCCCGTCCGAGCAGGGCACCAGGGGCAGCCGGAGCCGCGGGTCGTAGGCCCCATCGATCATCAGGATGTCTCGAAAGTTCAACGAGGCGGCCCGCATGCGCAGCCGGAGACAGCCGGGGGCGAGGGGACCAGGATCGGCATGCCTGCGGGCAAGATGTGCGGGGCCGAAGCCCCCGTCCAAGGTCCAGCTCTCCATGCCCACCTCCCGGGCGCCCCGATCCCCGGGTGCGCATCCCTGAGCCCAGGTGTATCGTGGGTGTGGGCGGCGCGGCGACGCAGTCCACGCACTGACAGTCGAGATGCAACAGCTCGGTCGTGCGCCCTCTCCGCGGGGTGTGCAACCCTTGGTCGACGGCCCCCGGGCCGCCCGCCAGAGCACCACCCGGTGGGGCCCGCGCCACGACTGACCAGAGGACTGGGGTGACGAGATGGAAGACCCAATGATCGTCCAGAACCTCGAAAACCGCCGCGACGCTGACCGTGCGGCTGTCCGCTTCCCGGTCCGCTGGGACCACCGCCGCCTCGAAGGCCAGCCCGGCGAGGTCCGGGACGTGTCCACCACGGGCATGTTCCTCCGACCGGCCGGCGGCACCGTGCGCTTCCGACCAAATGACGTGGTCTGGGGCTCGCTCGACATCGGCGGCCGACCACGCGTCTTCAGCGCGGTCGTGCGCTGGCGTGGCTGGAGCCTCGAGCACCGCTGCGTCGGGCTGGGCCTCGAGTTCGAGGCCAGCAGCCAGCTCACCGAGGTCGAGCTCCGGGCCATCCGCTGGCCCCAGGACGACCAGGGCCGACCAGTCCTGCGTCTGCTCCGCTCGCCCTCGGTCTGAGCCGAGCCGCCCCACGACGGCGCTGCCGAGCAGACCGCCCCGTCCCTGCCTGGACGGGGCGTCTCAGGTCTTGGGCACGGCGTCGAGGGGCGCGGTGTGGAAGGCCATGCCGTGGTCGACACAGACGTAGCTGCCCTCGGGCACGGGCTGCCAGACATTGGTGCCCTCGCTCATCACCTCGCTCGACACCAGCAGGTGCTGGACAATGCCGTCGGTGACGGCGCTCTCGCAGCGTCCCTCGTCGAAGGCCCAGCAGGTCTCGCGCTCGGGGCAGCGGGTCTTGTGGGTGCTGTAGAAGAGGTCGACGCCCTTGCGCAGGCCCACGAGCACGACGCCGTTGGTGATGAGCATGTTGAGGCGGGTCGGCCGCTCGGGGTCGACCGTGTCGGGGGCGGCCACCGCTGCGACCTCGTCGACGGCCGTGCGCAGGGCCGCGAGCAGGTGGCGGGCGCCGACGCTCGGGTGGTGGACGTCGCCCACGATGCGCGCGAGGCGCGAGAGCAGCACGTAGAAGACGCGCTCGCTGTCGGTGTCGCCGAGCACATAGCGCCGGAAGCGCGGGTCGATGAGGGCGTCGAGGCGGCCGCGCACCGCCGGATCCGAGAAGCCGCAGACCTGGCCGTTGTGGGCGAAGGTCCAGGCGCCGTGCTGGAAGGGGTGGCAGTTCAGCACCCGCACGCTGCCGGCGGTGGCCTGGCGGATGTGGGCGAGGAAGGTGCGGGTGCTGACGACGGCGCTCACCTCGCGGAAGAGGGTGTCGCCGAGGGCCTGGGCGTCGTTGCGCACCACCTGGGGGAAGCGGTCGACGTAGAAGGCCACGCCCCAGCCGTCCCGGTGGTGTTGGCTCTGGAGCGACATGGCGTTTTCGGCGGCGACGAGCGACCGGTGCACGGCGCTGTCGATGGCAGAGCGGAATCCGGAGAGGCGGCACATGCCCCACCGGTAGCGGCTCGGGATCACCCTGGCCACCCCCGTGCCGGCCCGGGGACGGGCAGCGCTGGCCGGGGGCGCGGGGAGTACACTGGCCCGGCCACCCCGGAGGGCGCCCGTGCCCGAGCTCCACCACCGCGCCTGCCACCTCTGCGAGGCCATCTGCGGCCTGCGCATCGAGCACGACAACGGCCGCGTACTCCGCATCTCGGGCGATCCCGACGATCCCTTCAGCCAGGGCCACATCTGCCCCAAGGCCGTGGCCCTGCAAGATCTCCAGTCCGATCCCGACCGGCTGCGCCAGCCTGTCCGCCGCACGGCCCGGGGCTGGGAGACGCTGCCCTGGGACGACGCCCTCGCCCTCGCGGCCGACGGGCTGGCCGCCGTGCGCGCGACCCACGGGGCCGACGCGGTGGCGACCTACCTGGGCAACCCGGTGGTGCACGACCACGCCAAGGTGCTCGGTGCGCTCTACACGGTGAAGGCGGTGGGCACGACCCGGCGCTTCTCGGCGACCAGCGTCGACCAGCTCCCCCACCACCTCGTGGCCTACCACTGCCTCGGCCACCAGCTGCTGCTGCCCATTCCCGACGTCGACCGCACCGACTTCCTGCTCATGATGGGGGCCAACCCGGCGGCGAGCAACGGCAGCCTCATGAGCGGCGGCGACATCCGCAAGCGCCTCCGGGCCATCCGCGCCCGCGGCGGCGAGGTGGTGCTGCTCGACCCCCGGCGCACCGAGAGCGCGGGCCTCGCCACGGTCCACCACTTCATCCGGCCGGGCACCGACGCCCTGCTGTTGGCCGCGATGGTCCAGGTGCTCTTTGCCGAAGACCGGGTCGACCGGGCCGCCCTGCCCCCCTGGCTCGACGGGGTCGAGGCGGTCTGGAACGCTGTGGCGCGCTTCACCCCCGAGCGGGTCGCCGGGGCCACGGGGGTGCCCGCCGAGACGATCCGCGGGCTGGCCCGGCGCTTTGCCGCGGCGCCCCGGGCGGTGGCCTACGGGCGCTTCGGGCTCTCGACCCAGCGCTTCGGCGGCCTCTGCCAGTGGCTCGGCTTCGTGCTGACGGCCATCACGGGCAACCTCGACCGGCCCGGCGGCGCCATGTTCACGAGCCCCGCCGTCGACATCGTCGCGGGCTTTGGGGGCATCTCGCGGCCGGGCAGCCACGGCCGCTGGCACAGCCGGGTGCGCGGGCTGCCCGAGTTCGGCGGCGAGCTGCCCGTCGCCACCCTCGCCGAAGAGATCGACACCCCCGGCCCCGGGCGCATCCGGGCCCTGCTCACCGTCGCCGGCAACCCCGTGCTCTCGACCCCGGACGGCGAGCGCCTCGACCGGGCCTTGGCGGGCCTCGACTTCATGGTCTCGGTCGACATGTACGCCAACGAGACCACCCGCCACGCCGACCTCATCCTGCCGCCCGTGGGCCCGCTCTCGCGCTCCCACTACGACCTCGTCTTCCATGCCCTGGCCGTGCGCAACGGGGCCCGCTGGGCGCCGCCGATGGTGCCCCCGGGCCCGGACGAGCGCACGGACTGGCAGATCCTCACGGGCCTCGAGCAGCGCCTCTCCCTGCGGCGCAGCCCCGCGGCGGTGGCCGAGCGGCGGGCCCGGGCGGCCCTCGGCCCCGATCGGCTGCTCGATCTCGCCCTGCGCTCCGGGCCCCACGGTGCCCGCCTCGGCGGCGCAGGGCTGAGCCTCGCCGCCCTCCGCGCCGCCCCCCACGGCGTCGACCTGGGGCCGCTGCGCCCCGTGCTGCCCGGGCGCCTCGGCACGGCCGACCGGCGGGTGAAGCTTGCCCCGGCCGTCATCCTCGCCGACATGCCCCGGCTCTGGGACTCCCTGTCGGCCCCGGTGGCCGTGCCCGAGCGGCCCCTCCTGCTCATCGGGCGGCGCGACCTGCGCTCGAACAACTCCTGGATGCACAACGCCCCGCGCCTCGTGAAGGGCAAGCCTCGCTGTGTGCTGCTGGTCCACCCGACCGACGCCGCGGCCCGGGGCATCGCGACCGGCGACCGGGTGTGGGTGCAGTCGCGGGTGGGCCGCATCGAGGTCGCGGCCGAGTGCGCCGAGAGCGTGATGCCGGGGGTCGTCTGCCTGCCCCACGGCTGGGGCCACGGCCGCCCCCACGCCCAGCTCTCGGTGGCCGCCGCCCACGCCGGGGCCAGCGCCAACACCCTCACCGACGCCCAGGTGCTCGACGAGCTGAGCGGGAATGCCGTGCTGAGCGGTGTTCCGGTTGAAATTGGGGCCGTGCTGTAGCGGGGGCGCTGCGGGCCCCTTGATCATCGGACGGGGCCCGTCCCCCGGGAGCCACCATGTCTGTGTCCGCCCGTCCGCCCGCCGTCCAGGTCTTCGCCGCCCCGCTCTGGCTGCGGCTGTTGATGCTCGGCTGTGCCCTGTTCATCGGTCTCTTGATGCTGGCCCTGCTCGTGGGCCTCGCCCTCGAGGGGCCCAGCCGGGGCCTGGCCCTCGCCGGCGCCGTGCTCGCGGGCATGGGCCTGCTCTCGCTGGTGGTCGTGGCCCGCAGCTTCAGACGGGCGGTGCTCGCCGCCGACCACGTCTCGCTGGGGCTGCCGCTGATCGCCCGGCGCATCCCCCTGCACGCCGTGCGCCGGGTCGTGCACGGCAACGGCATCGAGCTCCACACCGCCCAAGGCACGGTGCGCTGCCGGCTGGCCCTGCGCGACGTCGAGGCCCGCTTCGTCCAGGCACTGGAGGCCCAGCTGCCCGAGGGAGCGGCCGCGGTCGCCCGGGCCCTGCCGTGGACCTGGCGCCCCCGCCGCGAGGTGGTCGCCACGAACATCGGCATGGCGCTCGGCTTCGGCCTGGGAGCGCCCCTCCTGGCCCTGGGCATCGCGACGGTGGTGGTCGAGCGGCTGCGGGCCGGGGCCCTGCTCGAGGCGGCGGCGGCGGGCGGCTTCGTGCTGCTCCTGCTCGCCCTCGGCGCGCTGATGGGCGGGCTCTTCCTCTGGAGCTTCCGCTGGGCGGTGGTCTTCGGTCCCGACCACATCCTCGAGGTGTTCCCGGCGCGGCGGCGGCGCCACCCGGTGGCCGCCCTGCGCGACATCACGGTCGCGGGCGAGCAGCGGCGCCACAAGGGCCACACCCGCCAGGCCTGGTGGCTGGCCCTCCACCTCGAGGGGGTGGACGAAGCGCTGCGCATCGAGCCCACCGAGAACGGCGTGGCCATGGCCCACAGCCCCGAGGCCGACCACCGCGAGCTCTGCCGCATGCGGGACGAGCTGCGGGGCCTCTACGGGCTGGACCGGCCCCCGCCCCTCGCGGGCCTGCTCGCCGGGGCCCGGGCGCGCGACCCCGACACCCTCGCCGAAGACTTCGAGGGGCTCCGGGACGAGCTGGCGGCGCTGCGGGATCCGGACGGGGTGCTGGCGGCGGCCCTCGACCCCGAGAATGCCCCGCTGCGCGAGCTTCTCATCACGGTCCTCGCCGACTTCGGCCACGGTCCGGCCATGGTCCACATGGTCGACTGGCTCGACGATGCCGACGAGCAGATCCGCTTCGTGGCGGCGATGGCCCTCGACGGGCTCGCCGGCGGGCGCTTCGGCGTCGAGGCCTGCATCGTCGGCGGCTGGGTGCAGCACGACCAGATCCGCGCCAAGGTGCCGGCGCTGCGGGACTGGTGGGCCGAGGAGGGCCCGGCAGCGGCCGCGGCCCGCACCCGCAGGGCTGCACGCCAGCCCCCGCCGCCGGTGGCCAGCGCCCACGACCAGCGGTGCAACTTCCTCGCGGCCAACCCGGACTGGGCCATGCTCGGCGACGGCGAGGTGCGGCCCCCGGCCACGCCCCCCGTGCTGCCCCGGGGGCCGCGGCCCCACCTCGTCGCCGGCACCATCCACGAGGCCGGTGACCAGCGGGAGCTCTTCGCCGTGTTCCAGATGGACCCCGCCGCGGGCGGGCCGGCGGCCGCCTGGGTGAAGGGCAAGCAGGGCTGGGTGGCGCGGCGCCAGGGCCGGGACCGGTGGGCGCCGCGGTGGCGCTTCGGGCCCTAGGCGCGCATCAGGGCCAACAGATCGGCCACCGAGGCGTGGGACTCGACCGTGTGGCGCATGGGCTGGTCGGAGAGCACCTGGTAGTGGTTGCGCCGCCCCTCCTTGGTGACCTCGACATAGCCCTCGGTGGCGAGATCGCGGAGGATGCGCTGGACCGCCCGCTCGGTAATCCCGATCTTCTGTGCGAGATCGCGGATGCGGAGGTCGCCGTCCTGCTCGAGGCAGAGGAGGACGTGGGCATGGTTCGTGAGGAAGGTCCAGCTGCTCATGGCACACTCTCGGGACGCGCGGCTGGGGGGACGGGCCCGCCGCGGTCGGGCTGTGACAGACGGTTGAGTCGTGTCTTTGGATTCCGGACTCAGCATACCAGAATGGGCCGTCAGGGGCCACCCGCCGCGCCGGCCCGGGCGAGCATGGCCTCGGTCGCCGCGAGGAAGACCTGGACCCGCCGCAGCCGCAGCCGCTCGGGCGCCATCAGCGCGATGATGGGCAGGCTGCGGTGGATGAGCGTGGGCAGCACGGGCACGAGGTCGGGCGCGAGGATGGTCGGCAGCAGGGCGATGCCGTGGTCGTTGCGCACCAGCTCGGAGATGAGGCCGCCGTCGTTCGAGCGGACCAGGGGCGGGATGTCGAGGCTGCCGCCGCCAGCGAGGGGCCAGCCGCGCTTGATGGGGGGCAGCTCGACCTGGAGCAGGTTGTGGTCGCGCAGGGCGTCGAGGGTCTCGGGCAGCCCGCGGCTCGCGATGTAGGAGGGGGTCGCGAAGAGGCCGACGTGCACCGTGCCGAGCCGGCGGGCCATCAGGTCGCCCTGGTCGGGCAGGCTGGTGGTCAGGGCGAGGTCGACGGCCGGTCGGCCGTCCGGTCCGCCGTCGAGCAGGGCCACCGGGTTGAGGCTGGCGTGGAGCTCCATGCGCCGCCGCGGCCAGGTGGCCAGCATGTCGTGGAGCAGGGCCCGGGTGAGGGGCCGGGCCGCCCCGGGGGGCGAGGCGACCCGCAGCACGCCGCGGGGGTGGGCGCCGCTGTCGTGGAGCAGCGCGCGGAGGGCGTCCCGGGCCCGGAGCAGCGCCGGTGCGGCCTCGGCCACCGTGCGGCCGCTGGGGGTGAGGATGAGCTTGCCGTCGATGCTCTCGACCAGCTCCACCCCGAGCTCGTCGCCGAGGGCCTGGATGCGGCGGCGCAGGGTGGGCCGCGAGATGCCGAGCTGGCGGGCGGCCTGGAAGACGGTGCCCTCGCGGGCGAGGGCGAGCAGGGCCTCGGTGCCGGCGAGCTCCACGGGGCCTCCGGGCGGCGGACGGGGGGGCTTGGGAACGGGGTGGACGGAAATATACCACTTGGTGGCGGAACATGGACGCTTCCTTTCCTGTTGGCCGTGGGCAAGGGAGGCCCTGTCGCCGGGGCCCCGGTCCCCCGTGCCCTGGCCGCTGCCTGTCCGCGTTCCCGTCCCCCCCGCCCTCCCCTCCACCGCCTCCCCCCTCCCCACCTCCCACCCCACCCCACCAAATACAAT
>CAXQUZ010000313.1:0-33514 GCA_964226865.1 Myxococcota bacterium
CCCGACGCTCGTCCGATCTAGGGCCTTCTTGGCCCGCACACAGTGCGAGCAGCCCGGCTTGGTGAAGAGCAGCACGTCGGGGGAGGCCGTGCCGCCGAGGTAGGCGAGCATGGTGTCGGCGTCGCTCACCTCGTAGGGGTCGCCCTCGACGTCGGGCTCGATGAACATCTTCTCGACGACGCCATCGCGGACGAGCATCGAGTAGCGCCAGGAGCGGGCGCCGAAGCCGAGCTGCTCCTTGTCGACGAGCATGCCCATGCCCTTCGTGAACGCGCCGTTGCCGTCGGGGAGGAAGGTCACCTTGTCGGCGCCCTGGTCGACCTTCCAGGCGTTCATGACGAAGGTGTCGTTGACGCTGACACAGACCACGTCGTCGACGCCCAGCGCCTTGAAGTCGTCGTAGAGCTCCTCGTAGCGCGGCACGTGGGCGCTGGAGCAGGTGGGCGTGAAGGCGCCCGGCAGGCTGAACACGACGACCGTCTTGTCGGCGAAGATGTCGGCGGTGGACGTCTGGACCCAGCTGGCACCGTCACGGACGGGGAAGCTGACCTCGGGGACGCGGCTGCCTTCGCTGTTCTTGAACATGGACTCTCCAGGGTTCGGGGGTGACGCTGGGGTTTATAGCAGGACCCGTGCCAATCCCCAGCGCTGGACGAGAATCCCCTGTTCATCGGCCCTGCCACCCGCGTCCCCCCACCGGGGCTCCTGGCACCACACCGAAATCCCGTCAAGTCAACACCGAAAACCCGTGCAGCGTGACGAGATACCGTCAGGCCAGGTCGGCAGACCGGGCGGCCTGGGCCGCGGTGACCCAGTGGGACAGCGCCGCCCGCAGGGTGGGCAGGTCGATGGGCTTGAGCAGCACGGCGTCCATGCCCGCGGCGAGGCAGCGCTCCTGGTCTTCGCGCATCGCGTTGGCCGTCAGCCCCAAGATGGGCCCATGGTGGCCATTCTCGCGAAGCTGGCGCGTCGCCGCGAGGCCGTCGAGCACGGGCATCTGCATGTCCATGAGCAGCAGATCCCAGGCCTCGTCCGCCCCCGCCGCGACCGCCGCAGCGCCGTCGGCGACCACCCGCACCTCGACCCCGATGCTCTCGAGCATGCGGCTCACGATGAGCTGGTTGACGACGTTGTCTTCGGCCACCAACACCCGCAGCCCCGTGCCGAGGGCACAGACCTGGGCCACCGGCGTCTCGGCCTCGCGCGACCGGGCCGGCGCCAGGGGCATGCGCAGGATGAAGCGGGTGCCGACGCCCGGGGTGCTCTCGCACACCACCGTGCCGCCCGCAAGCTCGGCGATCTGGCGGGTGATGCTGAGGCCGAGGCCCGTGCCGCCGAAGCGCCGGGCCACCCCGGCGTCGGCCTGGGCGAAGGGCCGGAACAGCCGGGCGACCTGGTCGGGGCGCATGCCCACCCCGGTGTCTTCGACGACGAAGACGGTCTCCCGCTGGTCGCCGTGCTGCTCCTCCGAGACCCGCAGCGAGACCCGGCCCCGCTCGGTGAACTTGACGGCGTTGCCCATGAGGTTCACGAGGCACTGCTTGACCCGCAGGGCATCGCCCAGCCGCCAGGCGCCCAGCTGGGGGTCGAGCTGGACGTCGACGACCACCTCGAGGGCCTTCTCGTCGGCCGCGGGCCGGATGAGCTCGGCGGCCTCTTCGCAGCAGGTCGCCAGCGCGAAGGGCGCCACCTCGAGCTCCATGGCGCCGGCCTCGATCTTGGCGAGGTCGAGCACCCCGTTGAGCACCCCGAGCAGGTGGGTGGCGCTGCGGTGGCTGTGGTCGAGCAGCTCGCGCTGGGCGGGGGTCGGCCCGGTCGAGACCAGCAGCTCGGTGAGGCCGATGATGCCGCCCAGGGGGGTGCGCAGCTCGTGGCTCATGTGGGCGAGGAAGCGGCTCTTGGCCTGGTTGGCCCGCTCGGCCTCTTCCCGGGCGGCGTCGAGGGCCACGCTGCGCCGCTCGGCCTCGGCCTGGAGCAGCCGCACCTTGGAGGCCAGGTTGACCACCGCCATGAAGGCGCCGACGGCGAAGACCGCCCCCCGGTAGGGCAGGGGCACAAGACCCGGCAGCGGCGCGAGCCAGTGCAGCAGGAAGACCGAGACCAGCCCCAGCACGGGCAGGCTCGCGAGCAGCCGGTGGCGCGGCTCGTCGGGGGGCAGCAGCACGAGGGTGCCGGCCACCGAGACGAAGAGCCCCGACTCGATGTGGCACTCCCAGCCCGCCGTCCAGGCCAGCATGGGCAACAGCACGCTGCTCCAGGCGATGGCCAGGGCCCGGGCCGCCCGGTGCTGGCCCCGCTGGTTCAGCCACAGCGGCATCACGAGCGGCACGAAGCCCAGCCACACCGCCGGCACCCACACCCACTGCCCCGCCAGCCAGGCCCACAGCGGCCCCAGCACGAAGCCCGTGAACAGGTCCGAGACCGCCACCTCGTTGCTCAGCCGGATCCGCATCTGGGTGGACGGGTCGTGACTGGACCGCACACCGAGGTTGTGGAGGCGCTGGACGAGGGAGGAAGACACGAGGGGAGCACCGTTGCCGAGGGGGGGGGCGCACACAGCAGGGGGGGAGGACCCGACGGAGACGCAGGAGCCCAGGGCGATGCCCGAACACCCTACCGTTCCCAACGGACAGAACGCACGCCAACAGTAGGACAGCTTGCCCCAGATGCGGCACCGATCATGGGGCGCCCCGGAGGCCCCCCCGCCCAGTCTCGGCGGAGACCCTCCCTCCCCCTGCAGCGACCGCCTGCCCCCCCGCGATCGGGCCACCGAGACCGGCCCCTGCCGCAGGCGGCGCGCATGTGCGAGCCTGGGCGCCGCCCCCGTCCGCCGCCGCCCCCGCCGAAGACCGGAAGCCCCGTGATGTCCCTCGAGCTCGCCCCCCTCCGTGACGGGTCCCCGCCCGCCCCCACCGACCGCCTGCGGCTGCTGACCCTCAACACCTGGTTCAAGGCGCCCCACCGGGCCCTGCGCCTCGACGCCCAGCTCGCCCTGATGCGCGCGCTGGACCCCGACGTGATCGCCCTGCAGGAGGTCATGCCCGACCTGCTGGCGCTGCTGCGGGCCGACCCGGTGATCCGGTCCCGCTACGCCGTCCCCGAGGACGCCGAGCGCCTCTTCGGCACCGTCGGCTACGGCGTGCTGCTTCTCGTGCGCCCCGCCCTGGACGGCTTCACCTGGCGCCCCTTCCCGAGCTCGACGATGGGCCGGGGCCTGCTGACGGCCACCCTCGCCGACGGCACGGCCATCGCGACCACCCACCTCGAGAGCATGCGGGTCAACACGGCCGCCCGGGCCCAGCAGCTCGCGACGGCCACCGACTGGCTGACCGGGGCCCCCGCCGCCGTGCTCACGGGCGACTTCAACTTCGACGACGACGACCCGGGCGCCCCGGGCCTCGGCCCCTGGACCGACCTGTGGCCCGTCGGCCAGCCCCACGCCCCCGGCTGGACGGCCGACGAGGTCGCCAACACCATGCGCTCCCGGCCCCGCCCCCCTGAGCAGCGCCGCATCGACCGGGTGCTGCTCCACCAGCGGGCCCCCGCTGGCGGGCCCTGGCGCCTCGACCGCATCGAGCTGGTGGGCACCGAGACCCTCGCCGACCAGGTCTGGATCTCCGACCACTTCGGCATCGTCGCCGACCTCCACCGCAGCCGCTGAGCCCCCATGTCCGCCTCTCTTCCCGCCGTCGTCCTCGTCACCGGTGCCACCAGCGGCATCGGCCGGGCCACCGCCACCGCCCTCGCCGCCGCCGGCACCCCCGTCGCCGCCGTGGGCCGCGATCCCGAGGCCCTCGCCGCCCTCGCCCGCGACCACGGCCCCACCCTCCAGGCCCACGCCCACGATCTGCTCGACCTCGACGGCATCCCCGCCCTCGTCGCGCGCATCCGCGCCGCCCAGGGCCCCATCGGCGGGGTCGTCAACGCCGCCGGGGTCATCGCCAGCGGCCCCATCGAGGCGGTCAGCGACGCCGACCTCGCCGCCATGATGCAGCTCAACCTCCAGGCCCCCTTCGCCCTGCTGCGGGCCTGCGCCGCCGACCTCAAGGCCACCGAGAATGCCGCGGTGGTCAATGTCTCCAGCGTCACCGGCCTGCGTCCCTTCCCGGGCCTCTCGGCCTACTGCGTCTCGAAGGCCGCCCTCGACCACCTCACCCGCTGCCTCGCCATCGAGTGGGCCCCGGACGGGGTGCGGGTCAACGCCGTCAACCCCGGGGTGGTGCGCACCAACCTCCACAAGCGGGGGGGCATGGACGCCGAGACCTACGCCGCCTTCCTCTCCCGCACGGTGGCGGCCCACCCCCTCGGGCGGGTGGGCGAGCCCGACGAGGTCGCGGCCCTGATCTGCACCCTGCTCTCGCCGGCGACGGGCTGGGTGACCGGCGAGACCATCGCCATCGACGGCGGCCGCCACCTCACCGCCGCCCGCTGAGCCACCCGGCCGGAGGGCCGATCCCGCCCCCGGCCCCGACCGGGACTCCCCGGACGGTCCCCGGCGCAATATGCGGCGGCGCCTCCGGAGGAGCCCATGACCACCCACAGCGACGCCCCCTTCCTGCCGACCTACGGCCGCTTCCCCCTCAACCTCGTCCGCGGCGAGGGGCACCGGGTCCAGGCGGACGACGGGCGCTGGTACCTCGACGCCATCTGCGACATCGCGGTCACCTCGCTGGGCCACGGCCACCCCCGGGTGGTGGCGGCCGTCCAGGACCAGGCCGCCCGGCTGCTCCACACCAGCAACCTCTACCGGGTGCCCGTCCAGACCGCCTTCGCCGAGAAGCTGGTCGAGGTCATGGACGCCGCCGGCGTGTTCCTCTGCAATTCCGGCACCGAGGCCAACGAGGCGGCCATCAAGCTCGTGCGCAAGCACCACTGGCGCGCGGCGGGCAAGCCCAGCGACGGCAACAGCCCCCGCACCGAGGTGCTGGTGGCCGAGAATGCCTTCCACGGCCGCAGCCTCATGTCGCTGGCACTGACCCCGCGCAAGAAGTACCAGGAGGGCTTCGGCCCCCTGCCCGGCGGGGTGCGCTGCCTGCCCGTGGCCGAGCTGGCCGGCGCCGTCACCGAGGCGACCGCCGCAGTGATCCTCGAGCCGGTCCAGGGCGAGGGCGGCTGCTGGCCCGTGCCCCCCGACGTGCTCGCGGCGGTGCGGGCGGCCTGTGATGCGACCGGCGCGCTGCTCATCTACGACGAGATCCAGTGCGGCCTCGGGCGCACGGGCGAGCTCATCCACCACCCCCGGCCCGACGCCATCACCATGGCCAAGGCCCTGGGCGGCGGGCTGCCCCTCGGGGCCCTCGTGGTCGTCAACCCGGCGCTGGTCGACACCCTCGGCCCCGGCGACCACGGCTCGACCTTCGGCGGCAACCCCCGGGCCTGCGCGGCAGGCCTCGCCACCCTCGAGACCATCGTCGACGACGACCTTCCCGCCCGCTGCGCCGCCCTCGGAGCCCTGCTCCGGGGCCGCCTCGAGGCCGGCGGCGCCACCGTGCGCGGCCGGGGCCTGATGCTCGCCGCCGCGGCCGAAGACCCCGGCGCCGTGACCGCCAAGATGCGCGATGAGTACGGCATCCTCGTCTGCTCCGCGGGCCCGTCCGCCGTGCGCATGCTGCCCGCCTTCACGAGCTCCGAGGACGAGATCAACGCCCTCGCCGACGCGCTGCTCGCCTGCCTTCCCACGGCCGCGGGCGCCTGAGGGGCCCGGGGGCGATCTCGGCCCGGCCGGCCCCCGCATTCTCGCTTGCTGTTCCACGCTGGCGCGTTACCCGCGCTGGTCCGCTCCCCCGCCAGTGCGGGGCGCCGCCCGACCGGAATTTGCCAGTCGGGCCAGGGCCGCTCCGGCCCTGTACGGTCGACCACGAGACACAGGATTCCACCATGGCCCGTCCCCGGCGTCGCAGCCCGATCCAGGACCTCAAGTCCAACCCGCTTGACTACAAGGACCCCCGCACCCTCAGCCGCTTCATCACCGAGCGCGGCAAGGTCCTTCCCCGTCGCCAGACGGGCCTCAGCGCCAAGCACCAGCGCGCCCTCGCCCGCGAGATCAAGCGCGCCCGCGAGCTGGCTCTGCTTCCCTACGTGAAGTGAGCCGGGCCGGGGCCTGTCCCCGGTCGCCATCGACGCGCCCGCCAGCTTCGTGCTCGGCGGGCGCTTCGTGCTTCAGGCCTCGTCGGCCGGGGTCTGGTCGACCAGCACGAAGGAGGTCATGGCGTGGAGGTTGTCGGGGATCGGCAGCAGCCCCCCACAGACCGAGCGGTAGTCGATGGTCGTGCGCACGGTCACGGCGATGAGGCCCTCGAGGTCTTCTTCTTCGGCCTCGATGGTGCAGTCGCCGGCGGCCTGCTCGGCCTCGGAGCACGACAGCCCCAGCAGCCCCAGGCTCTCGCGGACGTGGGCCACGGCCTGGTCGGGGGCGCTGTCGATGGTGAAGTTCGGCGTCGCGGCCCAGCGGGCGCCGTCGCGGGTGGCGCTCTGGACGGCCAGCATGCGGTTGAACATCGTGCCGTACTCGATGATGCCGAAGAGCACGAGGATGAGCACCGGCGAGGTCAGGGCGAACTCGATGAGGTTGGAGCCCCGGCGGGCGCGGCGGCCGAACATCACTGGACCTCGAAGTAGTAGAGATAGCCGGCAGCGAGGCGCTCCGGCGTGGGCACGGCGTTGACGAGGGGGGTGTGGCGCACCGAGACCTCGCAGCGCAGCCGGGCGAGGGGGGCCTCGCCCACGACGGTGACGTCGACGTCGCACTCGCGGCCCTGGCAGTCGACCTGGAGCCGGGAGAGGGCGTCTTCGGTGCGCGCCGCCACCTCCGCGCGCAGGTGGGGATCGTCCGGGTCGAGGGTCGAGCCGTGGCGGCAGCCCTGGCGGCCCGCCTCCTGGACGGCCGTGCGCTGGAAGAACATCCAGCCGTACTCCATGATGCCGTAGAAGAACATCAAGAGAACGGGCAACAGCAGGGCAAACTCGATGTGGTTGGCTCCCCGGCGACGGCCCCGACTCACAGCTGGGCTCCCGTGCTGCCGACCCGCCGCACGAAGGCGTCGGCCGAGGCCGGGTCGTCGGCGAGCTGGAGCAGCATGGGCATGTGGACCCGGAGCTGCTCTTCGCTCAGGCGGTGGGCGTAGCGGGCCCGGATGAGGCGCTCGGTGTGGACCCCGCCGAAGTGGCGGCCGCCCCGGCGCATCTGGGCCTTGAGGGTGGGGGGGCCGCCGTCTTCGCTGATGAGCTGGACGGGCCGGCGGGCCTCGGCGACGAGCGCCGCGGTGACCGGCTCGCCCTGGGGCACGGAGGTGACCCCCTCGGGGGCGGGCGAGAGCCCACAGTCGAGGTCGAGGTGGGCGATGGCGCCGTGGACGGGCAGCCCGCGGCCCTCGGCATCCGACCAGGCAATAGTGCCGGTCGTCGCCTCGATGGCCGCCACAAAGCGGCGGGGGCCCCGGGGCACGGGCACGGCGTAGGTGCCGGGCGAGCCCACCACCACCTCGACCTCGGGGGGGTGGGCCGGCAGCCCCTGGGCATCGCGCTGGGAGCTCGGGTGGAGCCGCCAGGCGTAGACGCTCCAGTCGCCGCCGATGCAGTCGATGACCCCGCTCACGAGGGGCGCGCCTGCGTCGGCCAGCTCGCCCACGGTCTGGGCCGGCGTGGGCCGTGCAACCGTGAGAACATCCTGTTTGTCGTCATCTTGGCCGTCTTCGGTGTCGGGCGCGGCGCCGCTGCAGGCCGCAGCGAGCACCATCCATCCCATCGAGAGCTTCTGCATGGACAACTCCTCTCTCTCCGAAGCGGATCAGCGGGGGACCAACACAACCTGGGATCGCCAGACAATTTCTGCGAAGAGGGCCTCGAGCTCGGCGGGGGTGGTGGGGTTGAACAGGGCGCCCTGGCCCTGCTTGAGCCCGTCGTAGTAGTCCCGGGCGACGGCGTTGTTGCCGTAGTAGACCGGGTAGAGGTGGACGTTGAGCTCCTCGCCCAGGGCCGCGGCGTAGTCGGTGGTGGCGTCGAGCAGGCTGCCGCCGCTGGCGCAGGGCTCGGGCATGCCGAGGTTGTTGGGCGGGGCCGGGCAGAAGTCGAGGCCGTCGCCCAGCACGATGAGCATGCGGTGGGCGCCGCCCCGGCCGTTGCGCTCGAGCTCGTCGCGTGCGGCCTCGAGCCCCCAGAGCACCCCGTTGCCGTGGGAGTAGGTCGCGAGCCAGGTCCAGAAGTCGGGCGAGCCATAGGCCGGGCGCTGGGCCTCGAGGTCGGCCCGGCAGTGGGGCTCGCAGCAGCGGAAGTTCAGCTCGGCGTTGCCGTCCGTGCCGTAGTGGGCCTCGCCCGAGGCCAGGGGGTGGAGCAGCCCCTCGTCATCGGACATGGTCCGGTGGACGGGGTCGAAGGCCTCCGGGTCGGCGCCGCTGCCGTCGCCGTAGAACTGGTCGTAGTAGATGACATAGGGGTCGAGGCTGCACAGGCAGAGGCCCTCGCTCCACTCGTCGTGCAGGGTGGACTGCTCGTCGGCGACGTTGGTGAGCGGGGTGTGGAGCACGCTGGTGTCGCCGAAGCCCACCAGCGCCACCTCGTCCTGGCCGTTCGGATCGGTCTCGACGACCGTGTCGAGGGCCTCGAGCACCCCGAGGGTCATGCTGGCGATCTTCGCGCCGTCGCTCATCGAGCAGCTCTGGTCGAGCACGAAGTAGATCTCGCGGGGCTGGATCGCGGCCACCGACTCGATGTCGCCGCCCCGGTCGCCCAGGGGCAGGTCGAGGCGCGGGGCCAGGAAGAGATCGCCCTGGAGGATGGACGCGCTCTCGAGCATGACCCGCACGGCGTTGCGCCGGGTGCCGCCAGCGACGAAGGCGCGGTTGTCGAAGTCGTAGGCGCCGAGCTCGACCACGGCGTCGTCGTAGCCGTGGCGCTCCATCATGCCGAGGGCCACGTCCAAGACGTAGCTGTCGTCGCCCTCGGTGCGGGTGTAGGCCACCATGGCGGCGTGCGACGAGGCGTCGACGGCGTTCTGGGCGCGCTGGCGGGCCATCATCAGGTACGAGAAGTCGATGGCCATGGCCGCGAAGGTCAGCAGCACGACGATGCTGAGCGCGACGATGATGAGCACCGAGCCGCGGCGGCGGGCGCGGCGGGGCGCCGCACGAGACCTGCGGGGCATGGGGGGCTCCAGGGGGGGCGCGGCGACCGGATGTCACGGCCCGCCCCCCATCGGATCCAACCCTCCCGAACTGAACCCAAGACCTGCGCCAAACCGGGACGCCCAGCGGCGGGCCGAGGGGCCCAGATGGGGCATCCAAGGGCCAGACTCGGCGACCACCGGCGCCTGCCCCCCCGGGGCGGCCCCGGGGCGGGCACGCTGACCCGAACAAGCCATGAAAACAGATAGGCTTGGGTCAGCGGGGGACCCCCACCGGGTCTCGGCCCGGGGGGCCGGGCCGCAACCCAACCCAAGACCCAAGCCAACACCCCAAGCGGGCGCCGGGGCTCAGCCGTCCTCCGCCGCCAGCAGCGGGTAGGCCCCGTCGGGGCCGTGGGTCTCGGGCCCCACCACCGGCGGGTTGAAGACACAGACCATGTGGAGCTCTTCTTCGGCCACGAGAACGTGCCGCTCGTGACCGTTCAGGCAGTACATGGTGCCCGGCGCGATGGGGTGGGTCTCGCCGGTCTCGCGGTCTTCGAGGTGGCCCCGCCCGCCGACGCAGTAGACCGCCTCGACGTGGTTCTTGTAGTGCATCTCGGTGCGGCTGCCGGCGGTGAGCAGGGTGTCATGCAGGCTGAAGCCGACGCCGTCCCCGGCCAGCAGCAGCCGGCGGGAGGTCCAGGTCTCGCCCGAGACGACCTGGTGGCGGGCGGGATCGAGCTCTTGGAGGGTGCGGACGATCATGCGTGCACCTCGGTCGCGCTCCGGGTGGCCAGCGGCCCACAGACCTCGGCGACGGCCGCGCGGATGATCGAGAGCCCCCGGGCCAGCTCGGCCTGGGTGATGACCAGCGGCGGCAGCAGCTTGAGCACCTCGTCGTGGGCGCCGGCGGTCTCGATGACCAGCCCCCGGGCGAAGCAGGCCCGGGCGACGGCGCTGGCCTGGGCGGCGACGGGGAAGGAGAGGCCCAGCATGAGGCCCCGGCCGGTCACGGTGCCGCCGCGCTCTTCGGCGATGCGGCCGAGGGCCTCGCGGGCCTCGCGGGACCGGGCCCGGACGTGGCGCATGAGCCGGTCGTCGCTCCAGTAGCGGTCGAGGGCCGCCGCGGCGGTCACGAAGGCCGGGTTGAAGCCCCGGAAGGTGCCGTTGTGTTCGCCGGGCGAGAAGACATCCAGCTCGGGCTTGAGCAGCACCAGCGACAGCGGCAGGCCCATGCCCGAGAGGCTCTTCGAGAGGGTCACCATGTCGGGCACGATGCCGGCGCTCTGGAAGCTGAAGAAGCCCCCGCTGCGCCCACAGCCGGCCTGGATGTCGTCGACGATCATCAACACGCCGTGCTTCTTGGTGATCTCGCGCACGCCGATGAGCCAGGCATCCGTGGCCGCCCGGGCCCCGCCCTCGCCCTGGATGCACTCGACCACCACGGCCGCGGGGGTGTCGACGCCGCTCGACGGGTTGCCGAGCATCTGCTCCAGCCAGGCGAGGGTCTGGCCGCTCTCGGGCCCCAGCTCGCCGCAGTAGGGCGCCATCACCGTGTGGTTCAGGGGCACACCGGCGCCGCCGCGCTTCGACTGGTTGCCCGTGATCGAGAGGCTGCCCAGGGTCATGCCGTGGAAGCCGTTGGTGAAGCCGACGATGGTGCTGCGGCCCGTGGCCTTGCGCGCCAGCTTCATGGCCGCCTCGACGGCGTTGGTGCCCGTCGGGCCGGGGGTCATCAGCTTGTAGTGCAGGCCCCGGGGCTGGAGGATGCGGGCCTGGAGGGTGTCGAAGAACTGGGCGCGGGCGGCCGTGGCCATGTCGAGGCTGTGGGTGATGCCGTCGCCGCTCAGGTAGTCGATGAGGGCGCGCTTCACATCGGGCGGGTTGTGGCCGTAGTTGAGGGCGCCGGCGCCGGCGAAGAAGTCGAGGTGTTCGTGGCCCTTCTCGTCGGTCAGCGTGCAGCCGCGGGCGGTCTCGAAGACCACGGGGAAGCTGCGCGAGTAGCTGCGGACCGCAGACTCGAGGGGATGGGCGGGGGAGACAGCGGGGGCGTTCATGCGGGGGTGCTCCAGTCGGGAATCACGGTGCGGCCGGCGTCGTCGGGGTGGGCCGGGAAGGGGCCGATGCGGTGGTGGACCTCGGGGGCGTGGGCCTCCGGGTCTGCGCCGAGCACGGCCGCCGGGTACTGGGCGGGGGTCTCGAGACGGCAGCCCGCGGCCCGGGCGAGGCCCGTGAAGAGCCGCACCGATGCGGTGTTGTCGGGGGTGATGGTCGTCAGCAGCTGGCGCACGCGGGGGGCCGTGGGGCCCGTCACGACGTGGGCGAGCATGCGGGAGGCCAGGCCCTGGCCCCGGGCCGCGGCCGCCACGGCCACCTGCCAGACGAAGAGGGTGGTGGGGCTGTCGGGCAGCCGGTAGGCGCTGACAAAGCCCAGGATGGCGCCAGAGTCAGCATCTTCGGCAACCACGGAGGTCGCCGCGAAGTGGTCGCAGATCAGCGCGTAGGCGTAGCAGGAGTTCAGGTCGAGCACGCCCGTGGCCCGGACGAGGGCGCGCAGCCCGGGGGCGTCGGCGACCCGGGGGCAGCGCAGGCGCACGGCGGGGCGGGTCATCGGGCCTCCGCGGCCACCGGGGCGGCCCCGCGCGGGGCCAGCTCGCTCCAGGGCACCCCACAGCCCTTGGCGGGCCCCGGCTGCTCGAGCAGCTCGCGGTGGAGGGCCCGGGCCAGGGGCGGCACGTCGGCCGGCTGCAGCACGAGGGTCACGTGGGTGTCGTCGGCGCCGTGGACCACGAGCCGCGGGCTCACCCCCTCGAGGGCGCCGTAGGCGAGGCCGAGGCGGTCGAGCTGCTCGTGGATGCGGCTGCCGACGAGGCTCAGGCTGGCGAGGGCGTGCTCGATGGTGGGGGCACAGACCGCCGAGAGCCGGGCCTCGAGGGCGGCCAGCACGGCGTCGGCGTCGGGCACGGCCGAGAGGTCGATGGTCGCCTGGATGGCCGCGGGCGAGGCGGCGAAGAGGTCGATGGGCACCCCGACCTCCTGGAAGCAGGCGCTCACCTCGGCGATGAAGCCCACCGACTGCCAGCGGGCGGGCCGGGTGGCGGTCACCAGCGCGATGTCGCCCCGGCTGAGCACGGCCTTGACGCCGTCGGCTTCGGCCGACTCGACGATGCGGGTGCCGGCCAGGGCCGGGTTGAGGGTCGAGCGCACCCACACGGGGATGCCCGCCTCGCGGGCCGGCTGGATGCTGCGGGGGTGGAGCACCCGGGCACCCAGCGCGCTCAGCGACTCGGCCTGGCGGTAGCTGAGCACCGTGAGGTGGCGGGCGCCGGCCACCTTGCGGGGGTCGGCCGTGAAGAGGCCGGGCACGTCGGTCCAGATCTCGAGGGCCGCCGCGCCGAGGCGGGCGGCGAGGTAGGCCGCCGAGGTGTCGGAGCCCCCGCGGCCGAGCAGCACGGTGTGGCCGGCGGCGTCGGCGGCGATGAAGCCCTGGGTGATGGCGACCCCGCCCGCGGCCGCCACCCGGGCCGCCGTCTCGGGGCAGGGGGCGAAGTCGCAGGTGGCCGAGAGGAAGTGCTGGCCCTCGGTGGCCTCGCCCGTGCTCTGGAGCAGGGTGCGGGCGTCGAGCCAGGTGGTCGCGAGGCCCCGGGCGCCCAGGAAGGCGGCGCCGAGGCGGGTCGACATCAGCTCGCCCAGGGCCATCACGGCGGCCCGGGAGCGGGGGGAGGCCTCGCGCAGCAGCCGGATGCCCTCCACGCGGCGGAAGAGATCGGCGAAGAGGCCGTCGAGCACGGCATTCCCGTCGACACCGAGGTCGTCCGCCAGGGCGAGGTGGCGGGCCCGCAGGTCGGCGAGCAGCCCCTCCACCGCCGGGTCATCGGCCTCGGCCGCATCGACGAGCTGGACCAGCAGATCCGAGGTCGCCCCCGCCGCCGAGCAGACCAGCAGCACCCGCCGGCCCTGGGACCGGTGGCGGCGCACGATCTGGGCGATGCCCACCCACCGGGGCGCCGTGGCGACGCTGGTGCCGCCGAATTTCAGCACGGCGAGGCCCGGGAGCACGGTCGAGCGGTCCGGGGGCACGGAGGGAGGGGTGGCGGGGGGCATGTCGTCTCCAGGTCAAGCGGAACAGGCGGCGCGGGCCGCAGGGGCCCGGCTCGACAGATGGTCAGCGCCTACATAGTTCGAGCACGAAACATCTGTTGCGTGATGGTTGGTAGTGGGACGAGGTCGTCTGTGCAAGCCGGCCCGCGCGCCCCCGCCCCGGAGTGCCCGATGGCCCCCCCCGCCGCCCCTGCCGCCCCCGTCCCCTCCCCCGCCCTGCCCGAAGATCCACCGCTTCCCCTGGGAATGGTCGGGTGGCGGGGCATGGTCGGCAGCGTGCTGCGCCGCCGCATGCGCACCGAGGGCGACTGGGCCGGGCTCGCCCCGACCTTCTTCTCGACCAGCAGCCCCGGCGGGCCGCCGCCGGACGAGGGGGTGGCCGCGCCGCCCCTCGGCGACGCGATGGACCTCGACCAGCTGGCCGCGCAGCGGGTCATTGTGAGCTGCCAGGGCGGCGACTACACCCGCGCCGTCCACCCGGCCCTGCGCGCCCGCGGCTGGGACGGCATCTGGATCGACGCCGCCAGCGCCCTGCGCCAGGCCCCCACCACCTGCATCGTGCTCGACCCGCTGAATCGTGACCGGATCGACGCAGCCCTCGCCGCCGGCACCCGGGACTTCGCCGGGGGCAACTGCACCGTGAGCCTCATGCTCATGGCCGCGGGCGGGCTCATCCGCACGGGCCGGGTGCGGTGGATCAGCACCATGTCCTACCAGGCCGCCAGCGGCGCCGGCGCCCGCCAGATGAAGGAGCTGCTGCTCCAGATGCGCGACCTGGGACGGGCGGCCGGCGACGGGCTGGACGACGGCACGGCGCCCCTGCTGCTCGAGCGCCGGGTGCGGGGGCGCATGCGCGACCCGGCCCACCCCACGACCGCCCTCGGCCACCCCCTGGCGGGCAACCTGCTGCCCTGGATCGACCGCCCCGTGCCCGGCGGCCAGACCCGGGAGGAGTGGAAGGCCGCCGCCGAGGCCAACAAGCTGCTGGGCCTGGATCCGGCCCTGCCCATCGACGGGCTCTGCGTGCGCACGGGCACCCTGCGCTGCCATGCCCAGGCCCTGACCATCGCCCTCGACGGCCCGGTCGACCTCGACGCCGCCGCGGCCGCCATCGCCGAGACCAGCCCCTGGACCCGCCTCGTGCCCAACGCCCGGGACGAGACCCTCGACCGCCTCAGCCCGGCCGCCGTCAGCGGCGGCCTCGACGTGGCCGTGGGCCGGCTCCGGCGGCTCCAGACCGACCCCCACCACCTGACCCTGTTCACCGTGGGCGACCAGCTGCTCTGGGGGGCCGCCGAGCCCCTGCGCCGCATGCTGGCCATCGTGCGCGGCCGGCTCTGAGCGCCCGGCCGGGCCTCAGATGCCGACCCCCGGCGCGAGCACGGGGGCGGCGTCCAGCTCGTCGGCCTCGAGCAGCGCCACCACCTCGGCGAGGCTGGTCTCGAGCCGCGCGCGCTGGTCGGCCTCCATCGCCGCCAGCCGCCCCACCACCCGCTCGTGGAGCACATCCGGCAGGCTCTCGCAGCGCAGCCGGCCGGCCTCGGTCAGCACCACCCGGATCTTCCGCCGGTCGCTGTCGCGGCGCACCCGGGCGACGAGGCCCGCGCGCTGGAGCCGGTCGACGATGCCCGTGATGGTCGCCGGGCTGAGCTCGACCTCACGGGCCAGCTCGGCGAGGGTCGGCGGCGAGTCGTCCCGGGCGGCGACCACCCGCAGGCAGAGCAGCTGGGGCACGGTCAGGCCCGTCTCGCGGGCGAGGGCCCGGGAGCGCAGCGAGATGGCCCGGACGATGCGCCGGATGGAGCGCAGCACGGCGGCCGAGGGATCGGGGGTGCTCATGCCCGCAGCATGCCACATCGGGGCGCCAGACCCACCGGGGCGGCGCGGCCGTGGCCCTTCAGCGCCCGAGGGCGAGGCGCGCCACCAGCCAGGCCGCCTCGACGATCACCCCGCCGTCCAGCTTGCTCTCGCCGTCGACCCGGTCGGCGAAGACGATGGGATGCTCGGCCACCCGGCCCCCCTGGCGCCAGACCCGGTGGGCCAGCTCGACCTGGAAGGCGTAGCCATTGGAGCGCACCGTGCCGAGACCCAGCGCCTCGAGGGCCTCGCGGCGGTAGGCCCGGTAGCCGCTGGTGGCGTCGCTGAGCGGCAGCCCGGTGGCCAGGCGCACGAAGCGGTTCGCGCCCCGGCTCAGCCAGCGCCGCCGCCGGGGCCAGTTCACCACCCCCACCCGGCCGTTGTCGTAGCGGGTGCCGATGGCGAGGTCGGCGCCCCCATCCCCGACCGCCGCCAGCAGCCCCGGCAGGGCCGCCGGGTCGTGGCTGAGGTCGGCGTCCATCTCGACCACCACGCCATAGTCGCGGTCGAGGGCCCAGGCGAAGCCCGCCAGATAGGCGGCGCCGAGGCCCTGCTTGCGCGTCCGCTGGAGCAGGAAGACCCGGGGGTCGTCCGCGGCCAGCGCGGCGGCGATGCGGCCGGTGCCGTCGGGCGAGCCGTCGTCGACCACGAGGATGTGGGCGGCCGGCGCCGCGGCGTGGATGCGCGGCACCAGGCGGGGGAGGTTGCCCGCCTCCTGGTAGGTGGGCAGCACGATGAGGGCCCCGGCCCCAGGCGAGCTCACACGGTGCTCCCGGGGTCGCCGTCGACCACCGCCCGCGACCAGCGCAGGGGCTGCTGGCCGCTCTCGAAGAGGATGCGGTTGGCCTCCTGGTAGCTGGCGAACTGGCCGGCGTCGGTCCAGCGGCCGTGGCAGATGTCGTACTGGAGGGCGCCTTCGTCGATGTAGAGGTTGTTCACGGTCGTGATCTCGTACTCGCCCCGGGCGCTCGGGCCGATGCGCCGCAGCTTGTCGAAGACGTCGGAGAAGTAGAAGTAGAGCCCCACCACGGCGAAGTCGCTCTTGGGCTGCTCGGGCTTCTCTTCGATGTTGAGCACGTGGCGCTCGTCGAGGGCGGCCACCCCGTAGCGGCTCGGGTCGCCCACCCGCTTGAGCAGCACCCGGGCGCCCGTGTTCTGGCGCCGGAAGGCCTCGGCATAGGGGCCGATGCTGTACTCGAAGATGTTGTCGCCCAGCATCACGCAGATGGGGCTGCCCGCGGCGAAGCCCTCGGCCAGCTTGAGGGCGTCGGCGATGCCCGCCGCCTCTTCCTGGACCCGGTAGGTCAGGGCGCAGTCGAAGGCCGCGCCCGAGCCCAGGCAGCGCACCACATCGCCCATGTGGTCGGTGCTGGTGATGATGAGGATGTCGCGGATGCCCGCGCTCACCATCTGGCGCAGCCCGTGGAAGATCATCGGCTCGGAGCCCACCGGCAGCAGGTGCTTGTTGGTGGCCTTGGTGAGCGGGAACAGCCGGGTGCCCTTGCCACCGGCGAGGATGACGCCCGTCATGCGGTGCCTCCGAGGCGTCGGCGTCCCCTCGGGACCCCGCCAGACCGCTACTGCCTGGGGGCCCGACGCGCCACCGTCCCGGCGCCCCGGGGGGCGGGCCGGGGCCTCACTCCTGGCCGGGATCCCCGGCCGCGAGGGCCTCGGCGGTGGCCTCCTGCATCCAGCCGTCCATGCGCCACTCGGCCCGCACGTGGACGGGGTCGTCACCGGCCGGGCCCGCGCCCGCGGGGCTGTCGGCCCCCTCCCGGGGCGGACGCACGGCGATGCCCGCGAGGTTGACCGACTCGGCGGGATCTTCGTCGGTCTGGTTCACCCAGATGCTCATGCCGATGTCGCCGGCCCCCTCCCACTGCTGGGCGACGCTGGCCTGGAGCCCCTGCATCCAGTTCGCCTGGCCCGAGTGGTCGCGCACGATGGCCATGCAGGGGAATTCGTCGCAGTCGATGCCCACCAGCTCGAGGTTCTCGTTCCCCGCCACCAGCGCGCCGATGCGGCTGCGCACCCCCGCCTCGCCGAAGGCCTCGGGCAGGTCCTCGGGGAAGTCCTGGGGGCTGCCCTCGAGGGCCTCGAGGGCGCCGGCGTGCATGTCGCGCTCGAGCTCGAGGGCGGCCACCTGGTCCTCGAGGGCGAGGATGCGGGCGGCGGCCTCGTCGGGGGTGAGCCGGGCGTCGGCGACGACCACGGTGCCGGCCCCGGCGCTGGCCGCCCGGGTGGGCAGGGGCCGATCGGGGGAGGGGCGGGCCGCCGCGAGGCCCCCGACGCTGAGGCTGCGCTCCTGGCCCGCGCCGAGGGCTGCGAGCTCGTCGCCGCCGGGGCCGAAGATGCGGGCCGAGCCCTCGTAGACGACGACGGTGAGCAGGGCGCCGGCGGCGGCAGCGGCGGCGGTGCGGCGGGCGGGCGCGGCAGAGGCGGCGACGGGCATCGGGGACTCCTCAGAGGCTGGGGCGGGCACGAGGCGGAGCTCGGCGGCGCCGGAGAGCTGGACACGGTGGCCGTCGGGGGTGGTGACGGCGAGGGCATCGCCAGCGACCCGCTGGGTGCCGGCGACGAGGGTGAGGGTGGGGGGCGGGGCGGGACGGACGAGCAGCACCAGGGCCACGGCGGCCGCGAGGCCCAGGGCGATCCCGGCCCAGCGCCGCGGCGGACGGGCCGACCGGGGACGCGGAGACGGGGACACCGACGGGGACGGCGACACCGACGGGGACGGGGACGCCGACGGGGACGGGGACGCCGACGGGGACGCCGACGGGGACAGGGACACCGACGGGGACCGGGACGCGATCGTGGCCAGCACCCGGGCGTCGAGGGCCGGCGGGACGGGCAGCGCCGCAGGCAGCGCCGCGAGGGCCGGGCCCAGGGCCTGCAGCGCGGCCCAGCGGGCGGCCACCGCGGGCTCGGTGGCGATCCGGGCCTCGAGGGCCGCGGCGGCCGCCGGGTCGAGCGCGCCCTGCTCCAGCGCCGACAGGGCGGCGATCAGCGCCGGCTCGGCCCCGGAGTCCGGGTCGTCCAGAACATCGTCCAACAGACCATCCTCGATGGCATCGTCCCCCGTGCCCGGGGGCCCGCCGGTCTCATGCGAGGCGCTCATGCGCCACCTCCGAGCAGGCGCAGCAGCCGGGCCCGGGCCCGGTGCAGGCGCGACTTGATGGTGCCCAGGGGCACCCCCTCGAGCCGGGCGAGCTCGGCGAGCTCGAGGCCCTCGATGTGGTGGAGCACGACCACCCGGCGCTGGCCCGGCGGCAGCCGCTGCACGGCCCCCTCGAGCCGCTGCTGGCGGTGGTGGCGCACGAGGCGCTGCTCCGCGGTCGGCCCGCCGTCGGCCACGGCCTCGATCGGCGGCGCCTCCGGGGGCGCGGGCCCGAGCCGCCCCGCCAGGCCGCCCCGGGCCTGGGCGCGCCGGTGGCGGTCGATGAGCTGGCGGCGGGCCACGGTGCGGGCCCAGGGGCCGAAGGCGCCCCGGTCCGGGTCGTGCCGGTCGAGCGACTGGCAGATGCGCTCCCAGACCGCCTGGTAGGCGTCCTCGGGATCGGGATCCAGCCGGCGGCAGAGGGCGTAGATGCCCGGGCCGGCCTGGGCCACGAGGGCCTGCCAGGCGGCGGGGTCTCCGGCGCGGGCGGCGCGCAGGAGGGCGCGCTCGGCGTCGGGGCTGCGGGTGCGGGCGGCGGCGGTGGGCATCACCCTCGTCTACGCAGGGTGGGCGCCCCGGGTTCCCCCAATCTTCGGCGGCCCGCGCCGCCAGAGGCCCCGTCCGGCCCCGGGATCCCCACCGGGACCCCGACCTGCGCACCGGGCGGCCACCCCGGGGCCCCGTCCCAGATCAGACCGCGCGCTCGCCCTCGACCAGCCGGTAGGTGCGCGAGCGGCCCACCTTGAGGTCGACGGCGTTGACGATGCCCACGCCGCCCGACTCGAGGGTGCGGGCGAAGTCTTCGGCGTAGGTGACCGAGCCGAAGTCGATGGTCGTGACCTTCTTGAGCAGCGGCTTGGCCTTCTCCACCAGCACCGAGCGCTTGTTCTCGAAGGTCTGGGTGAAGAAGAGGCGCCCGTCGTCGGCGAGCAGCCCGCCGATGTGCTCGAGGGCGGCCACCGGATCGGGCAGCAGCATGAAGCTGGCCGAGAAGTAGGCCGCGTCGTAGGGCCCGCCCTGGTGGTCGTAGATCGACTCGAGGCGCACGGTCACCCGCTCCGACAGCCCCGCCTTGGCGAGGTTGCGCCGGGCGCGCCGCACATAGTCGGGGTCGATGTCGACGCCCGTGACCCGGAGCTGCTTGCGGTGGATGAGGTCCGCGTTGGCCGAGAGGGCGCCGGCCGTGCCGATGCCCACGTCGAGCAGGTGCGCACCATCGGGCAGGCGCTGGAGCACCTGGGCATACCAGCCGATGGTGAGCTTGCGGAAGGTCAGGTCATAGATGAGGCCACGCATGGGGCGCCGATAAGCACCTCGCCTCGGCCCATCCAGTAAACCGTCCAGCCGGTACAGTCTCTCGGGCGGGCCCCCGGGCTACACTGGCGGCCGCCGACGGGGCCCCGGGACCGGCCCTCCCCCGTGCCTTCCGCCCCCGCTCCCGCCTCCACCCCCGCCGCTGTGCCGGGAGGGCCCGTGCCCGAGACCCCCGCCGCCCCCGCCGCCCGCACCGCCGGCAGCGACCTCGTGGCCGACCCCTTCCCGCGCCTCGACTGGTCGGCGGGCGCCCGCCACGAGAGCGTCGAGGCCCTGGTGGCCTTCGCCGTGAAGTCCGGCGACGACACGGCCCAGTGGTACTTCCGCCGCCGCCAGACCAAGCGCTTCTGGGGCTTCACCCTGCGCACCCTGGCCATGGTCTCCATCGCCGCCGCCGGGGTGCTGCCCATCGTCAGCGAGATGGGCCGGTCGAGCCCCTGGCTGGCCGTGCCGCCGGGGGTGGCCTCGATCCTGCTGGTGGTGTCGGGGGTGCTCGTGCTGCTCGACCGCTTCGCCGGCTACACGAGCGGCTGGATCCGCTACATCGAGACGGGCCAGGCCATCACGGCGCGCCTCGAGACCTTCCGCTTCGACGACCAGCTGCTGCGGCTGGCCTGGAGCGAGGGCGAGCCCGACGCCGCCCAGGCCGAGGCCCACATCAAGCTCTGCCGCGCCTTCGTGGGCGATGTGCAGGCGCTGGTGAAGGCCGAGACCGAGCAGTGGGCCCACGAGTTCCGCGACGCCCTCGCCCAGATCGACCAGGCCACCCAGAAGGAGCCCACCGAGCTCGAGGCGGGCGGGGTGCTGGTCAAGGTGGCCGAGGGACCGACGCTCGCGCGGGGCTGGACCGTGCGGGTGGACGGCGGGCCTCCGCTGGCGGCCCGGGGCGAGGCCAAGGCGCTCACGGGGCTGCGGCCCGGCATGCACAAGCTGACCGTGGACGAGGTGGTCGACGGGGCCGCGGGCGCCCGGGGCCGGAGCGCCGAGACGGTGGTCTCGGTGACGGCGGCCGCGATCGAGACCGTGACCCTGCGCCTCGGGGGCTGAGCCCCGCAGCCTCAGCCGGGACCGCGGAGGGAGTCTTCGAGAACGCTCACGGTGAGGGCATTGAGCGCATCCCCATCGGGCTTCGGGGGCACGGCACAGGCGCCCTCCTTCACGAGCCGCTGGAGCGCCGCCGCCTCGGTCTCGGCCCAGTCCACGAGGCGCGCGTGCGACCAGGCGCCCTGGCGGATGGCCCGCAGCTCGTCGGCGTCGCGGCCGCCGCGCCAGACGTGGACCTCGCCCCGCTCGACGATCTCGCGGCCCATGCGCAGCAGCCGCACCAGGTGGGCGCCGTGCTTGGTGTCGTAGCCGTGGGCGGCCTCGAGGGCGGCCCGGTCGGGGTTCCGGTGGCGCTGCCAGCTGCGGTACTGCTCCCAGTTGCGCTGGGCGCCCCGGTAGCGGCGCTCGCGGTCCATGGCGGCGATGAGGTTGTCGTCGAGGCCCACCGTGCGGGCGGCCCGGTGCCAGGCGGTCTCGCCGTGGGTCAGCACCTCGGCCATGAAGTCGGCGAGCTGGCCCTCGAGGCGCTGGATCTCGCTGGCGGGGAGCGGCCCCCAGTCCGGCGCCCACTGGTCGAGCTTCTTCTGGACGGCGGCCTCGGCGGCCTGGAGCTGGTCGCGGGGCACGAGGCTGCGCGGGGGCAGCCCGAAGTCGGCCCGGGCGGGGGGACCGGCGGGGGGGTGGAGCAGCCAGTGGCGGTGGCCCTGGATGCGCTTGAGCTGCTGGAGGGCGTAGCCGGTGAAGGTGAAGGCGGCCTTCTGGGAGAGGAAGAGCTGGCGGGCCTCCCGGAGCCGCTGGCCGGCCGGGCGCAGCAGCCGCAGCTCGCTCTCGCGGCAGAACAGGGCCTCGATCATGTTCGGGTTGCAGTCGGCGCAGAGGCGCACGAACTTGCGCCAGCCGTAGACCGAGCCCTCGAGCTTGGTGGCCCCGCAGACCCGGCGCTCCTCGTCGGTGAGCAGGTCTTCGAAGACGGCGATGTCGGCAGGGTCGTCGGCCTGGGCGAAGGGGGCCCCGAGGCCGAGCAGGGCGACGCGATCGGGCACGGCGACGCCGCGCAGGTCGACATCGGAGCCCGGGCCGGCGAGGCCCTGGGCCCGGGAGCCGGCGAGGGCGAGCAGCACGGTGTGGGGGCGCAGGCCCGCGGCGAAGGGGCCCGGGGCGCGGACGGGGACGGGACGTGGCATGGTCCCCCGATAGGCCGCCGGCGGGCCCGGCGCCCGAGGAGCCTCCGTGTCGCCCGTCCCCAAGCCGCTCGGGCATGTCCCCGACCTTCCCGCCACGGCCCGGGCCGTGCTCGCCGCCCACCCGCCCCCGGGGACCGTGCTGCTCTGCGCGCTCGTCGGCAGCCACGCCCACGGCACGGCCGGCCCCGACAGCGATCTCGACCTCGGCGCCGTCCACCTCGCCCCCACCCGCCAGGCCCTCGGCCTGTTCCCGGGCGACGACAGCCACAGCCGCATCGCGACCGTGGTGGGCCAGCCCTGCGATCTCTCGAGCCACGAGCTGGCGCCGGCCCTGCGGCTGGTCTGTGGGGGCAGCGGCAACCTCGCCGAGCGCATCCTCGCGTCCCCGCTGCTCGTGGCCGGGCCCGCGGCCGAGGAGCTGCGCGCCCTCGTCCAGGGCGCCCTGTCGCGGCGGCTGGTCGCCCACTACCAGGGCCACTTCCGCGGGCTCCAGAAGGCCCACCTCCGGGACGGCCAGTGCAAGTCGCTGCTCAGCGGGCTGCGGGTGGCGCTCACGGGGCTGGCGCTGCTGCGGACGGGCCGGCTCGAGACGGCGATCGGCCCCCTCGCCGCCGCCCACGCGCCCGATCCGGCGGCCACCGCGGCGCTCGTGGCGCTGCGCCAGGCGGGCCCGAAGGACGCCGCCGTGCCCCCCGCCCTCGGGGCCCGGATCCAGGCCCAGTGGCCCGCGCTGCTGGCCGCCCTCGACGGGGCCGCGACCGCCAGCCCCCTGCCGCCCGCACCGCCCAATGTGGCCGCCCTGGACGACTTTGTCGTGCGCCAGCGCCTGGCCGCGGCCCGGGCCGAGGGCGCCTGAGCCGGGCCCCCTGCGGGCCGGGTCTCGCCAGCGCCACAGACGGCAGTGGGATCGGCCGGTCGGCTGTGCGACCCTGGACCCCCCGTCTCGTCCCGCCCCGCCCCGCCGTGCCCATGCCCGCGTCTTCCTGGTTCTCCCGCCGCTCTCCCGGGCCCGCGCCCTGCCGCTGGGGCCCCGGGCTGGTGCTGCTCGCGGGCTGTGGCCAGGGCCCGCCCCCCCTGCGGCCCCACAGCACGGCCCCGGGGCCCGCCACCGCCGACACCGCGGCCCCCACCGACACGGCCGCCCCCACCGACACGGCCGCCCCGACCCCGGGCGACCGCGACACGGGCGCCGCCGACACGGGCGCACCGGCCCCGTCCCTCGACTGGGGCCCCTGTCCTGAGCCCTATGCGCTGGGCGACGGGGCCCGCTGCGCCGCGGCCACCGTGCCCCTCGTGCGCCCCGAGACCGCCCGCGCCCTCGGGCTCTCCGCCGACCCCGCCTTCGACCCCGACGCGACCCTCGAGCTCCGGCTCATCGAGCTGCCCGCCCGGGGGCCCCACGCCGGCACCCTCTGGCTGCTGGACGGGGGCCCCGGGGGCACCGGGCTCGGGCCCGCGCGGTCGGCCGCCCTCACGTCCAAGCTCCGCGAGAATGGCTTCGACGTGCGCATTCCCGTACACCGGGGGGCCGCGGGGCCCGACCGGCTGCAGTGCCGCGGCGTCGACGAGCGGGCCTGCCTGGCCGACCTCCAGGCGCGCCACGGCCCGGGCCTGGCGGGCCACGCCATGCGCGAGGCGGTCGAGGACGTGGTGTTCTGGCTCGACCAGGACCTGCGCCGGGGCCCCGACATCCTCTGGGGCCTGAGCTACGGCAGCAACCTCGCCCAGCGGGTGCTCGACCACCACCCCGACGCCGTCGACGGGGTCATCCTCGACGGCGCCCTGCCCCTCGACGCCGACATCGCCTGGGTCAACGTCGAGGCCGACGCCCCCCTGCGCGACTTCCTCGCGGGCTGCCTCGACCACCCCGTCTGCACCGACCGCACGGGCGGCGACCCGGCCGGGCTCCTGGCCCGGGGCATCGACGCCCTGCGCACGGGCCGCTGCCCCCTGGCCATCGGGGTGCCGGCGATGGAGCTGCTGCTGCGGGGCATGGTCTCGAGCGACCACGCGCCCCTCGTGCTGCCCGTCGCGGCCATGCTCGACCGCTGCGACGCCGCCGACCAGGCCGCCCTCGACCACTTCCTGCGCTACGCCGCCCGCTACGTGCCCGCCGACGAGCTCAACGAAGACCTCGGCCTCCACCTCAGCCTGCTCGACCTCTGGGCCCCGGAGGCCCCCCTCTCCGAGGTGGAGGCGGCCGAGGCCGGGCTGCTCCTGCCGGGCCGGCCGGTCGACAACCTCTACGCCGCGGGCCCAGCCTGGGCGGCCCTGCCCCAGCTCGACCACCCCCGCCGGCCCGCGCGCTGGGAGGCCCCGGTGCTGCTGCTCCAGGGCGGCCGCGACCTCAACACGGTGCCCGCCTGGTCGGCCCGGCTCGCGGCCCAGCTCGACACCCCGCGCACGACCCGCGCCCTGTTCCCCACCGGGGGCCACGGGCTGCTCCAGAGCGCCGCCGACCCCGCGCTGCGGGCCTGTGCGGCCGAGGTGGTGGGCGCCTTTGCGGCAGATCCCGGCGCGCCGGTCGACCTGGGCTGCATCGCCGGGCTGCCGCCGGTCGACCACGACCTGCGGGGGGCCGAGACCCGGGAGCGCGCCCGGACGGCCCTGGGCACGGCCCACCCCTGGCGCCCCTGAGCCGGCCAGCCCCGAAGCGCGCGGGCGCGCAGGCGCTCAGAGGATCTCGGTGGACTGGATGACCGACAGCTTCGGGAACTCGGTCTCGAGGTAGATGTTGCCAAAGTTGGTGATGATGTCCTGGCGCGGGCCGCGGCCGCCCGGAGGGCCGTCGCCGTAGCCGCCGTAGAGCTTGCCCACGACGTCGGCGCCCTCGACCACCTTGCCGAAGGGCGCGAAGCCCATGTCGTCGAGGCGCTTGTTGTCGCCGTGGTTGATGAAGATCTGGGTCGAGCGGCTGTTGGGCCGGCCGGTCTTCGCGAAGGTGACCATGAGCGGCTGGTTCGACTCCTTGACCGGGTCGTCCATGATGGTGGCCTTCTGCCAGGCCTGGGTCGCGGCCGGGTAGGCCGACATGCCCCACTGGACCATGAAGCCGGGCACGTTGCGGAAGAAGCGCGCGTTGTCGAAGAAGCCGATGTCGATGAGGTTGTAGAAGCGGTCGGCGCCGTTGGGGGCCCAGTCGCGGTGGACCTCGATGACGAAGCTGCCCTCGCTCGTGACGAAGCGGGCCTTGTAGGTGTCGGGGGCCGTCTTGTTGGCGAGGGTCGGGTCGGTCAGGGCCGGGTTGGCGTCGGCCGGCAGCGGGGTCGGCTCGGGGGCATCGGGGGCCGGCTTGGCCTCGTGGTGGCCCGGCTTGTGGGCGTGGTGGCCGGGCTTGTGGGCGTCGTGGCCGGGCTTCTCGGTCTTCGTGATCTCGGTCTGGGCCGCCTCGGTCTTGTCGGTCTCGACGGGATCGGGGGCGGCGGTGTCGTCGCAGCCGGCGAGGGCCCCCGCGGCGAGGGCGAGGGCACCGGCGAGCAGGGCGCTCCGGGGGACGGCGGGGGACCGGAACAGAGACGAGCGGGACACGGGCACTCCACGGCAGGATGGGACCGGGGACGAGGCAGCGGCGCCTCTCCTCCAAGGCGGCCGCCCTATCCCGTCGTCGCCCCGGCCCGCCCCCCTTCCGGCGGCCTCTGGCTCATGCCCCGGCCCGGGCCCTCGGTTAGCCCGGGCCCATGCGCACCCTGCCTTCCCTGCTGTTCTCGCTGGTCGCCCTCTCGGGCTGCGGCGACACCGGGCCCGCCCCGGCCCCGACCGCCCCGGCCCCGGCGGCCGCTCCCGCCGAGCAGAGCCCCAAGACGCCCTCCACCAAGCCATCTTCGGCAAATACCGCCACGGATGCGGCCGCCCCCACGCCCCTGCCCCCGGGGGTCGCCGCGCCCGGGGCCCCGCCCATCGCGCTCGTGGGCCACGGCCTGCGCATCGCGCTCCACCCGCCCTTCCAGCTCGCCCGCATGGGCGCGGCCATGGGCGAGCACGAAGACCTCGTGGTCTGGTCCTGGTGGGACGTGGCCGATCCCATGGCCGGCAAGCACGGCCGGGCGGGGCTCTACAACGTCACCATCGTGCCCGGCAGCGCCCCCCCGACCGGCGCGCCGCTCGCGCCCGCCGTCGAGGGCGAGGGCAAGAAGCGCAAGCACCTGCTGCGCCAGGGCACGGCGGGCCCCTTCCTGCGGCTGCCCACGGGCCACGACGCCCTCGGCGGCATGGGCGCGGTCACGGCCGGCCCGGCCGATCCGGTCTGGAAGCTCCAGGTCGGCGACGGCCCCCTGCTCGACTGGACCGACCCCCTGATGGTCCACTCCGGCGACCCCGCCAAGGGCGAGGCCGTGCGCTTCCTCGCCCGTCCCGAGCAGCCCTGGGGCCCCTGGCCCACGGCCCCGTGAGCGGCCCCCCTCCCGCCCCCGGGCTCGCCGGTGTGCGCAGCCTCGCCCAGCTCGAGGCCCTCGGCCGCGACCGCGTCTCGCCCGTGGCGCGGGCCTACTTCGCCGGCGGCGCCCGCGACCGCCGCACGGTGGCCGCCAACACGGCCGCCTTCGCCGACACCTGGCTGCGGCCGCGGGTGCTCGGCGGGGTGGGCAGCCGGGCGCTCGCCACCACCGTGCTCGGCCAGCCCGTCGCCCTGCCCGTGCTGGCGGCGCCGACGGCCTTCCAGCGCCTCGCCCACGACGACGGCGAGCGGGCCACGGCCGCCGCGACCCGGGACGCGGGCACGGTGATGGTCTGCTCGACCCTGGCCACCACGGCCATCGAGACGGTCTGTGCGGTCGGCGGCCCGGTCTGGTTCCAGCTCTACGTCTACCGCGACCGCGCCCTCACCCAGGCCCTGGTCGACCGCGCCCGGGCCGCCGGCGCCCAGGCCCTCGTGGTCACCGTCGACGGCCCCCTGCTCGGGGTGCGCGAGGACGACGAGATCCACCGCTTCGGCCTGCCGCCGGGGCTGACCGTCGAGAACCTCGTCGGCTCGGGCCACAGCGACCTGCCCCCCGAGGCCGCGGGCTCGGGCCTCGCCGCCCACTTCAGCCGCCTCATCGACCCGGACCTGCGCTGGGAGGATCTCGCCTGGCTCGTCGAGACCAGCGGGCTGCCCGTCGTCGCCAAGGGCATCCTGCGGGGAGACGACGCCGCCCGGGCCGTCGCCGCCGGGGTCGCGGGGGTCGTCGTGTCGAACCACGGCGGCCGCCAGCTCGACCGGGCCGTGCCCTCGCTCTGGGCGCTGCCCGAGGTGGTCGCGGCGGTGGACGGCCGGGCCGAGGTCTACCTGGACGGCGGGGTGCGCCGGGGGGCCGACGTGCTCATCGCCCTCGCCCTCGGGGCCCGGGCCGTGCTCGTGGGCCGGCCGGTGGTCTGGGGCCTCGCCGCCGGGGGGGCCGAGGGGGTCGCCCGGGCCTTCGCGCTGCTCGCCGGCGAGCTGGACGAGGCCATGGCCCTCTGCGGCTGCCCGGACCTCGCCGTGCTCGACCCGAGCCTCGTGAGCCCCCGGCGCTTCGGTCCCTGAGCCGGCCCCGCCCGCGGCCCCACCCGCAGCCGTGCACGGGGCATCTACAGCTTGGCCCTCCCCTCTCCCGGACGACAGGGCCCTGGACTACACTGGCCCCGCCCGCTTGCGCCTCCGGCCGAGAGAGACCGTCCCATGCCCTGCCACCGCCGCTCCGGGGCCCTCGGCCTCGTGCTCCTGCTCACGGGCTGCCGCTACCGGCTGCTGCCCGAGTCGCGCATCTGTGACGACCTCGCCTTCGCCCTGAGCGAGCGCAGCTACGTCTGCGACGGCGACGGCACGGCCGCAAACGACCGCCACGACGCCTTTGTCGAGGCCACCCGCTGCCTGCTGCCCGACGAGGTCGAAGACCCCTACAACCCGAACGGCATCCTGCCCGCCGACGACAAGCCCGAAGAGCGCGCGCGCATCGAGCGCCTCTACGACTGCGTCCGGGCCGCCCGGGCCGCCGAGTGCACCGATGTGGCCGCCGAGGGCGACGACCCGGCCTTCTGGCTGGGGCTGGATCCGGCCTGTGCCGAGGTGGCCGAGCTGGCCGGCGGGGCCCGCTGATGCCCGCCCGCCCCCGGCCGCCCGTTCCCTGTGTCCCCGCGACCGGCGCCCTCGTGCTCGCTGCCGCCGCCGCCCTCGGGGCCCCCTCGGCCCAGGCCGCCGCCCCCCTCCACAGCACCTTCGTGCCCGACAACGAGCAGAAGCTCCAGTGGCACTGCACCGACGTCTCGGTCGTCCAGGGCACGGTGCCCTGGGCCGTCGCCGTCGAGGCCCGCCGCTCCCACGCCCGCACCTACAGCGCCCTGGCCGAGCTCGAGACGGGGCTGCTGCCGGCCCTGGCCGAGCGCAAGAAGGGCGCCGTGCTGCGGATCGGCTGGAACAGCCTCTTCAACGTGACCCAGCTGCCGAGCATCGCCTGCGGCGAGCTGGCCAGCCAAGTCTACGACGTCGGCGCCTACAACATGAGCTGGGGCATCCGGAGCAAGCGCTTCGCCGTCTACTACAGCGCCGCCGCCACCTACGCCCTCGTCTCTGAGGACTGGTCCCACCGCACCATCAAGCACGGCGGCGGCTTCATGCTGGGCCACTTCTACAGCTTCACGGCCCCGCTCTGGGGCGCCCGGGTCATCAACGCCAACGACATCGGCGGCAGCGCCCTCACCGACGACTGGGCCTTCATGTCGTCGGGGGACGGGGCCATCGGCGGGGTCTCCCTCGACTACATCGCCGGCGCCAGCGCCGACCTGGACGTGGCGGTCTTCGGGCTCGGCTACGTCGGCTCCCAGGGCCTCTTCGTCAACGCCCGCCAGCCCCAGACCGGCCTCTTCTTCGACACGGTGGGCGACCTGCGGGCCCTCGGCGGCGACGGCGAGCTGGGGCTGCTGCGCTACCTCAAGACGGGCATCTCGGCCTTCCGCTGGTTCCTCGACAAGCGCGACGACCTCCACAAGACCGTCGGCGCCACCGACCTCAGCTTCGCCCGCTACCGGGTGGTGACCCCCACCGGGCGGGTGCTGCGCGCCCAGGACGTCCACCAGGACGCCGACATCCAGCAAGACCAGCTCTCGCTGACCCAGCTCCAGCAGCGCAACCTCTGGGAGATCCTCGACCTCTCGGCCCGCTACCAGCTCGCCCCCACCCCCCAGCTCTACGAGCTCGGCGCCCGCATCCACACCCGCGGCTACCACGCCGACCTGCTGCCGGGCCGCATCGGCCGCAAGTCGGTGCCCGACCAGGGGGCGGCCTCGGCGGCCATCGGGCTCGTGAACCTGCCCCGGCGCACCTACTTCGGCGTGCCCGGCGGCCCGCGGCCCTTCCTGGTGGTCGACTATGTCTACTACCTGGGCCAGGGGCGGGTGAACAGCTCGAACGTGCGCGCCTCGCTCAAGCGCAACGACCCCGACACCCTCATCATCTTCCCCTACGCCCAGAACGCCACCGAGACCCACATCACCTTCGAGATTGCCTTCTGAGCGGGCATCTTCGAAGCACTCAGCCGGCCAGCGCCGACAGGGGCCCCACGGCGCCCCCCGGGGCGAGCGGGCGGGCGTCCGGGTGGCGGGCCGCGACGGGGTAGACCGCGCCCACGGGCACGACCCCCCAGGCCGCCCGCGCGTCGACCAGCCGCATCTCCCACATCTGCTCGACGGGCATCGTGAGCACGAAGCGGGCGCGCCGGCCCGCACGCCAGGCCCGGGGCAGGGTCCGGAGCAGCCAGCCCCCGGCGCCGTCGGCGAGGCTGTGCTTGAGGGCGCCGAAGACCACGATGAGGGCCGAGAGCTTCTGGAAGAGCTGGGCGCACTGGAAGGCCTGGAGCGCGACCTCTTCGGGGCCCGAGACCCCGAGCCCGAGCAGCACATGCCGCAGGTCGTGGGTGGCGCGGTAGCGGTCCTTGGCGCACTCGGTGTCGGCGTCCCAGCAGACCACCGGCGGGCCCAGGGGCACCTCTTCGAGCAGGCCATTGCTGTGGAAGTGGTGCCAGAGGTTGTAGCCCAGAGAGTCGATGGGCAGGGCACTCAGGGCCGGCCAGTCCACCGAGGGAATGCCGAGCCGGGGCGAGACCCGGAGCACCCGGCGGCCGTCGTCGTCGTCCCGCAGGGCCCGGGCGGCCCGGGAGAAGGCGGGCCCGTCGAGACAGTCCTGGACGGCGGCGAGGTCGTCGAAGGTGTAGCGGGGCCAGGGCAGCAGCAGGATGCGGGCGCTGTGGTGGAGGGCGGCGCCGAGGCGGGTCCAGCGGCCGGGACGGGGCGCAGCGGGGGAGGCCACCTCAGGCCGCCGGACCAGCGGCGCCGGGGCGCTGGAAGAGGGGCTGGGCCGTGAGCTCGGCGAGGGTCTCGTCGTAGTCGGGGTGCATGGTGCCCATCGCCCGGTCCCAGAAGGTGAAGTAGAGGGCGAAGTTGTGGTGGATGTGCTCGTGGTGCATGTTGTGCATCGTCGAGGTGCCGATCCAGCGGGTGAAGGGGCTCGTGCCCCACCAGCGGGGGGCCAGCTCGTAGCCGAGGTGGACGAGCATGCTGGCGATGGTGAACCACGAGCCGGCGGCGAGCAGCACCCAGAAGTTCACGGGCATGAGCAGCACGAGGATGGGCGCGAAGACGGCGTAGGCGAGGGCCTCCCAGACGGTGAAGGCGTAGGCCGCCAGCGGCGAGGGATCCGTGTAGACGTGGTGCTTCTCGTGGGTCCAGTTGTAGAACTTGACGTGGTGCATCAAGCGGTGGGACCAGTAGAAGTAGGTGTCGAAGCCGAAGAAGAGCAGGAAGGCCGTGAAGAGCAGCCACGGGATGCCGTGCTCGGTGGGATCCATGTAGATCTGGACCATGCCGCGCTCGTGGAGCAGCAGGGTGACGGCCGTGACCGCGGCGATGACCAGGGTCGAGAGCACCGAGTCGCGGAGCTCGCGCAGGTTCACGGCACGGGCCGGAGCCTCTTCCTGGATGCGCCGGTGGGCCAGGCGGTCGGCCAGCAGCATCCAGGCCACGGCGAAGCCGCCCCCACAGACGATGAAGTAGCGCACGAGCGAGCGTCCAGCGGCGCCGGCATAGTGCGCGGCGAGGGTGGGGAAGAGGTCGTCCACGGGGGACTCCAGGGGGGCGGGGTTGGGCGGGCCCCGGCCCCCGGCGGGAGCGGGAGCGGGACCGACAGGGCAGTGAAAGGGGGGGGCGCACCGGCGGCGGCTCCTGTGGTGGCCCACGGCAACGGGCCCCCGGGGCTGCCACCCCGCAGCGAGATTTGCCGAAAATGGCTTGGGTTGCAATCTCTTGAGCAAAGACCAATGATGGCGGCAGGATCCCCCGGCCGCTGGCGTGGGGCACGGCGGCCCCGACCTCCCCGCGCCCCGCCCGCCGCCCCTCCGCCCCTCCGCCCGATGCCGACCCCTCCCCCCGCTCTTGGCCCCGGAAGTCCCCCCATGTCGAGCTCCGTCGTCGATGCCCTGCGCCGCTGCCCCCTCGGGACCGGAGCCTCCGACGGAGAGCTCGCCGCGCTCGCCACCACCCTGCCCCTGCGCACCCTCGACGCGGGCGCCGCGCTGATCACCGCCGGCGAGGCCGGCGACGCGGCCTATGTGCTGGTCGAGGGCGAGCTCGAGATCATCGCGCCCGACGGCACCTTCCTCGACCGGGAGGGCCCCGGCGCCCTGGTCGGCGAGCAGGCCCTGCTGCCCCACGAGGGCGACGGCACGGCCCCGGCCCGCAGCCGCAACGCCACGGTGCGCGCGACCACCGCCTGCCGGCTGCTCGAGGTCAAGGCCGCGGTCTTCGCGACCCTGGCCGCCGACGCGCCGCGCCGCCACCAGATCGAGGCCGGCTCGGACGACAAGACCCGCAACCGGCTGGGCCGGCTCTCGGCGCCCTTCGCCCGGCTGCTCCAGGCCAGCGAGCGGCGCACCTGGACCGACGGCGAGGTGGTCTTCGAGGAGGGCGATCCCGCCGACGGCATCCACATCGTGCTCGCCGGCCAGGCCGCCGTGGTCGCCACCCGGGACGGCGGCCCCGTCCACCTCGCCACGGTCTACCCCGGGCGGGTCTTCGGCGAGATCGCCACCCTGCGCAACAGCCCCCGCACCGCCAGCGTCGTCGCCCGGCCCGGGCTGCGCACCGCCTTCGTGCCGGCCCTGGCCGTGCGGGCGCTGCAGGCCGAGCACCCCGCGCTCGAGGCCTTCCTCGGCTCGCTGCTGCGCAGCCACGAGCTGCCCCACCAAGGGGCCCTCCACCAGCGCACGGTCTTCACCGAGGGCGCCGCCTGCACCCAGACCGTCTACGCCCTGGACGACGGCCGCACCCTCACGGCCCTGCGCACCCCCACCGGTCGCTACACCCTCCAGACCCACGGCGCGACCGCCGAGAAGACCCTCGAGATCGCCCCCGGCACCACCGTCGGCCTCGACGCCAGCCACCGCATCGTGGCGCTGCAGGACGCCGGGGCCTGCGACGACGTCGCCGGCCTCCAGAGCCTCGCCCTCGACGGCGCGCCCCTGAGCCTGCCCAAGCGCCGGGCCCTGCGCAAGGCCGCCCGCGAGGCCGCCCTCCAGGCGCCCGACGCCGTCATCTGCCGCTGCCTCCACCTCGACCGGGCCACCCTCCAGGCCGCCATCGACGCCGGCGCCGCCACGGCCACGGCCCTCCAGGCGGCCACCGGCTGCGGCTCGGTCTGCGGCGGCTGCATGCGCAAGACCGTGCCCGCCATGCTCGCCGCCGGGGCCGCCGCCGCGCCGGCGCTGCCGGATGCGCCGGAGCCGCCCGATGCGCCGGAGCTGCCCGCGGCGGCCCGGCTGCCCGAGATGCCCCGCTTCCTGCCCTGGCTGGGCAATTTCAGCTTCAGCCGCGACCCAGCGGGCTTCCAGCGCCGGGGCCACGCCCGCCTCGGGCCCGTCTTCGGCGCCCGCCTGATGGGCAAGAGCTTCGTGTTCATCGACCCGGTCGCCGCCCCCGCGCTCGCCGCGCAGGTCCTCGCCGCCCCGCCCGACCAGGCCTCTGCCGAAGACGCCTGGAACGACCTGATGGGCGATGTTCTCGGCGAAGACCTCGCCCGGCGGCGCCCGGCGCTCTCCCTCTCGGCCCTCGACCCCGCGGCCGCCCCGGCCGTCGCCGCCGCGCTGGCCCCGGCCGCCGCCACCGACCGGCCCGTCGACCTGCGCGCGCTCACCGGCACGGCCACCGCCGCGGCCCTGGGCGCCCAGCTCTGCGGGCCCGACGCCCCTCCGGCCGCGACCCTGGCCGGCTGGCTCTCCGAGCTGGCCGCCGACCTGACGGCCTTCGGGGCGCTGCTGCCCATCCACACCCCCGCCGCCCGCCGGCGGGTGGCCGCCCGGGAGGCCCTCGTGGCGGCGGTGGGCCTCGACGCCGCGGCGGCCCTGGTGGCCAGCTGGCACAACGCCCAGACCGCCGTGCTCCAGACCCTGATCAAGATCTGCGACAGCCCCGACGACCCCGACGCCCAGGCCCGCATGGCCACGGCCCTGGCCGCCGCACCGCCGCCGGGCGCGGCCCCCGAGAGCCTCGCGGCCCTCGCCGCCCTCGTCCCCCTCCACACAGCCCTGGCGGCCACCGTGCGCGCCCACGGCGGCGGCGCGGTCTGGCGCCGGGCGGCGGTCGACATCGGGCTGCCCGGCGGCACCGTGCCCGCCGGCACCCTCGTGGGCACGGTCGTGGCCCTGGCCCAGCCCGCCGAGGCCCCCGACACCACCCCATACATCGACAATATCGACACCGGCATCGCGAAAGGCCTGTGCGATCTCGACTGCCTCGCTGCCGTCAACGCCTGTTTCT
>CAXQUZ010000314.1:0-7670 GCA_964226865.1 Myxococcota bacterium
TGCCAGGTGCGGAAGGCGCCCGTCGCCAGCTTGTGGGCCGTGAGCGCGAGGCGCTCGTCG
Organism: Myxococcota bacterium; assembly: GCA_964226865.1. GTDB lineage: Bacteria > Myxococcota_A > UBA796 > UBA796 > UBA2385 > CAXQUZ01. The sequence continues at coordinate 61 of CAXQUZ010000314.1, forward strand.
CTGCGGCCGCAGTCGTTGAGCAGGAAGCCGAGGTGGCCGGCGTTGAGCCCGAGGTAGGTCGGGCCCGTGCCCCCGTCGCGGATGGTGGCGAGCATGTGGCCGTCGCCGCCGATGACCACGCAGGGGTCGCCGGGCAGCGCCGCGAGGGTGACGCCCGCGGGCAGGGCCGCAGCGATGCGGTCGGCGAGGGCCCGGGCCCGGGGATTGTGGGGGTCCACCCGCAGCATGGCTGACGACCTCGTCGTGGGCGCACGGAGCCCCGGGCCCCGGCAGCGTCCGGAGCGGAGCGCGCCCAGGGTACCCCGTCCGGGGCCGACGGGGTTAGTCGGAGCCCCACTCTGGAGCCTCCCATGCGCCTGATCCGCAGCCACGGCCTCGGCAATGACTACCTCGTGCTGGCCCACGACCACCCGATGAACGCCGAGACGGCCCGGGCCCTCTGCCACCGCCACACCGGCGTCGGCGGCGACGGGGTGCTCGAGCACGTGGCCACCGATGTCGCCGACTACGGGCTGCGCATCTGGAACCCCGACGGCACCCTCGCCGAGAAGAGCGGCAACGGGCTGCGCATCTTCACCCGCTACCTCGTCGACCACTGCTACGCGCCCATGGCCTTCACGGTCGAGGTGCCCGCGGGGGTGGTCCAGTGCAGCGTGGATCCCGACTCGGGCCTCGTCACCGTCGAGATGGGCCAGGCCACCTTCGACCCGGCCGCCGTGCCCTGCGCCCGGCCCCTCAAGGCCGCGCCCGTCGCCATCGGGGAGACGACCCTGGCCGTGACCGCCGTGGGCATGGGCAACCCCCACTGTGTCGTCTTCGTCGACGATCGCCTCGGCGACGGCGGCCTCGACGGGCTGCCCTGGCGGGCCTGGGGCGCGGCCCTCGAGGTCCACCCCCTCTTTCCCAACCGCACCAACGTGCAGTTCGTCCAGGTCGTCGACCGGGCGACCCTCGCGCTGCGGGTCTGGGAGCGGGGCGCCGGCGCGACCCTCGCCAGCGGCTCGTCCGCCTGTGCGGCGGCAGTGGCGGCGGTCGACGCAGGCCTCGTCGACGGCGACGTGGACGTGGTCATGGAGGGCGGCACCCTCTCGGTCTCGGTGGGCCCCGGGCTCGCGGTGGTCCAGACCGGCCCGGTCGAAGAGATCTGTGTGGTCCAGAGCACCCGCCGCTGGCCCTGAGCCTTCGCTCGCCAGGGGTGCCGGGCTGGGCTAGCCCCCGGTTGACAGCCAGCGCCGTCGACAGGCACCATCACGCCGTCCTGGTCTGGTCTTCCCCCGAGATCCCGTGCCTGGGCAGCCCCCGCCCGGTCCGCGGGCCCGGTCCCGATCGCCCCTGTGCGGAGAGCCCCCTCCGCGCGCCCTGGAGGCCCCTGTGCGCGTGATGCTGATCCGTCCCCCCGCTCGCCACACCGTCGAGAGCGAGGTGCCCGAGGCGGTCGAGGCCGAGAACCTGAGCTACCCGCCCCTCGCCCTGCTCAGCATCGCCCAGTTCCTGCTCGCCCAGAGCGACCACGAGGTCAAGATCGTCGACGCCCAGCTCGACGACCTCGACTACGACGAGCTCGGCCGCCAGGTGCGCGCCTGGGCGCCCGATGTGGTGGGGGTCACGGCCTTCACCGTCCAGCTGGTCGACGTCCACGCCACCATCCGCGCCGCGAAGGCGGCCGGCGTGCCCCGGGTCGTCGTCGGCGGCCCCCACGTCAACGACTTCCCCCAGGAGTGTCGCGACCTGCCCGGCGTCGACGCGGTGGTCAAGGGCGAGGGCCAGAAGCCCATGCTCGACCTCTGCAACACCTGGGCGGCGGGCGAAGAGGCCCGGGGCATCCCCGGCGTCATGGCCCACCCCGACGACCCGGTGCCCACCGACGACGTCTACTTCTCGAACGACCTCGATGCCTACCCCGTGCTCGATCGTCGGCTCATCGAGTATGAGCGCTACTACGATGTCATGGGCGACGGCGGCATCTTCACCACCATGATCTCGAGCCGCGGCTGCCCCTACCGCTGCACCTTCTGCAACACCCCGCGCCACCGCTACCGGGTGGCCTCGCCGGCCCGGGTCTGTGACGAGATCGCCGACTGCATCTCGCTCGGCATCAAAGAGATCTACTTCGTCGACGACACCTTCAACATCACCAACCAGCGGGTCCACGAGCTCTGCGACGAGATCCTGCGGCGGGGCCTCGAGTTCAGCTGGACGGTGCGCTTCCGGGTGAAGGGCGTCGACCGGCCCCTGCTCGAGAAGATGAAGGCCGCCGGCTGCTCGCGCATCCAGTTCGGCGTCGAGCAGGGCACCGAAGAGGGCCTGCTGCGGCTCAAGAAGGACGTCACCTCCCTCGAGATCGAGCACGCCTTCCGGCTGTGTCGCGAGGTCGGCATCCACACGGTGGCCTACTTCATGATCGGCACCCCCACCGAGCGCACCCGCCAGGACGTCGTCGACACCATCGAGTACAGCATCCGCCTCGACCCCGACTTCGTCATGTACAACATCATGACGCCCTTTCCGGGCACGACCCTCTACGACGAGGGGCTGCGGGACGGGGTGCTCGACATCGAGCCCTGGTGGGCCTTCATGCGGGCCCCCGACGAGTCCTTCAAGGCCCAGGTCTGGGACGAGTACTTCACCCGCGAAGAGCTCCGCCAGCTCCTCGATCTGGCCTACCGGCGCTTCTACTGGCGCCCCCGCTTCGTGGCCCGCAACCTGCTCCAGATCCGCAACCTGACCGACTTCAAGCGCAAGGCCACCGCCGGCCTGCGCCTGCTGGCTGGCTGAGCCCCGAGGGCCCCCATGCACGAGCACGAGAACGCCCCCTCCGCCGCCCCCTCGGCGGTGGGCACGGCCCCCGGGCGCCCCTTCCACGTCGCCCTCATCACGATCTACAGCGTCGAGAACGCGGGCATCCGCTACGTCTCGGCGGCGCTGAAGCGCGCGGGCATCGACACCACCATCATCTTCCTGCGCGACTGGGTCCACAACCGGCTCACGATGCCGACCGACGAAGAGTTCGACACGGTCAACCGCATCATCCGGGAGCGCGGCGTCGACGCCGTGGGCATCGGCCTCATGTCGAGCCTCTACCCGATGGCCCTCGAGTGCACGAAGCGCATCAAGGCGGCCACCCCCCACATGCCCGTGGTCTGGGGCGGCATCCACCCCACCAGCGCGCCCGAGGACTGCATCCACGACGTGGACTACCTCTGTGTGGGCGAGGGCGAGCAGGCGGCCATCGAGCTCTACAGCGCCCTGCGGGACGGCACCGACACCACGTCCATCCCCAACATCTGGGCCAACATCGGCGGCGAGATCCACCGCAACAGCCCGCGGCCGCTCATCCAAGATCTCGACTGGCTGCCCTATCCCGACACGGCCGACGACAACAAGTTCTACATCGAGCGCGCGAAGGTGCGCAACGAAGAGCCCTGGAAGCGCACGGCCGAGTACCGCATCTACTTCTCCCGGGGCTGCCCCTACAACTGCTCCTACTGCTACGTGAGCATCCTGCGGGATGTCTACGATGAGAAGGGCAAGAAGTTCTACCGGGCCCGCTCGGTCGAGCACATCATGGGCGAGCTCGCCGTCATCCAGCAGACCTTCCCCAAGGTCGCCCGCATCAAGATCGACGACGACACCAGCTTCGCCTTCGGTGAGTCGTGGATGGAGGAGTTCCTCCGGCGCTACCCCGTCGAGGTCGGCATCCCCTTCGAGTGCCTGCTCATCCCGCCGATGATGCGCCCCGACATGCTCGCGCGGCTCCAGAAGGCCGGGCTGGTGCGGGTCCAGACGGGCATCGAGTCCGGCTCCTCGAAGGAGAGCAAGGAGATCCACAACCGCTCGCCCGGCAACACGGCCATCATGCGCTTTGCCGAGGCGAACAAGGAGCTCAAGCTCAACGTGGTCTACGACGTCATCGTCGACAACCCCCACGCGACCGAGGCGATGAAGCTCGAGACGGCCGAGTTCCTGCTCGACCTGCCGACGCCCTATGACATCTACTTCTACAGCCTGAACTACTTCCCGGGCACGGCCCTCACCAAGAAGGGCCTCGAGGACGGCACCCTCGACCCCGACATGGTCGAGGGGCGCAACACCAAGGCCTGGTACCAGTTCCGGGTCAGCATGGACTGGCCGCGCTCCGACGAAGACCGCTTCTACCTGGCCATCTTCTCGCTGGCCTCGAAGTCCTTCGTGCCCCGTCCCTTCATCCGGAAGCTGCTCGACGAGCGCGAGCACTGGAAGCAGAACGTCGAGCCGGTCTACTACCTGGCCTGGGCGGCGAACTACGCCAAGATGTTCAAGGTGGCCATGCGCTACTTCAAGAACGGCGAGCTGACCTGGTTCAAGGTGCGCCAGTACGCCTCGATCAAGAAGCTCATCAGCCAGTAGCCTCGCCGGCCCCGGGCGGGCCGGATACCGCCCGCGCGGAGGACCCCATGGGCATCATCAACCGCCTGCGCAAGCGGGCCAAGGGCACGGCGCGCCTCGCCCGCACGGTCATCTCGTCGGTGCGCGAGGAGGGCCGCCACCCCGGTCGGCCGCCCTCGCGGGTGGCCCACGAGAGCCCCGTCTGGAAGGACGGCGACGACAACCCGGGCGTGCAGAAGGCCCAGGAGGGCATCGCCGCCGCCAAGGCCGCGGCCCCCCTCGCCGACGCCTCGGCGACCCCCGGGCTCCCCCAGCCGGTCGACACGGCTGGCCGGGACGACGAGCCCTTCTGGTTCCTCAAGGACGGCGGCGGCGAGGGCTGGGACACGACCAACCCCTCGGCCGAGTGGCGCGAGCGCCACGGCGATCAGAAGCCCGAGAACTACGGCGAGTAGGCTCTTCTCGCCTCAGATGCAGCCCGTCGGACCGCAGGTGACGGTGGCGGCCGTGCCGTAGGTGTAGGCCACGCCGGCGTCGTCGCTGTGGGCGGCGCTCGGGCTGTTCGCCGAGAAGTCGACGCTGCGGGCGCGCAGGCCCCCCGTGCGCAGGCCGCGCATCCAGATGCCGCCGCCGGTGGTGGCCGGGTGGAGGGTGCAGCTGCCGCCGTCGAGGGTGGCGAACTGGGCCGAGTCGAAGGCCAGGCCCCCGCCGCTGCCGTTGGCCCGGTTGCCCGTGAGGACGAGGCCGTCGGTGGTCAGGTCGCTGTCGACGACCGCGAGGCCGCCGCCGTCGCCCGAGGCGATGCCGTCCTGGACGGTGGTGTCGGTGATGTCGAGGCTGCAGCTGTCGGCGAAGACGGCGCCGCCGTCGCCCACCCCGGTGATGTTGCCGTCGAAGGTGGTGGTGGAGAGGGTGGCCGTGGTGGTGGCCAGGGCGTCACAGACGAGGGCGCCGCCGTCCTGGTCGGCGTAGTTGTCGGTGAAGGTGGTGCCCGAGATGTCGAGGGCCGTGGCCCCCGTGAGGTAGAGGGCGCCGCCGTGGCTGGCCTCGTTGTCGTCGAAGGTGCTGTCGACCACGGTGAGGCCCGCGGCGCTGCCGTAGAGGGCGCCGCCGTGGCTGGCGGCCGTGTTGCGGGCGAAGGTCGTGTCTTGGATGACCGTGCCCGTGCCCACGGCGAGGGCGCCCCCGCCGAGGCCGGTGGCCGTGCAGTCCGCGACGGTCACGCCGTCGAGGCGGGTGTCGTCCCGCAGGGTGAGGCAGCCGCCGTTGGTGGCGCTGCCGTTCTGGACCGTGAGCTCGGCGAGGGCGGCCCGGTCGTCGAGGCTGGCCACGTCGTCGACGCCGCCGCCGTCGAGCACGACCAGGGCCGCACCGCCGATGCCCTGGACCGTGACGTCGCTGCCGACGTTGAGCGACACGTAGTAGGTGCCGGGGCAGACCTGGACGGTGTCGAGGCCCGAGAGGGTGATGGTGTTGGGGCTGGTGGACCCGCCCGCCCCGAAGGACGCCGAGTGGTCGCTGGTGGCGCCGCTCGCAGAGACGCCGGTCACCAGCCCGAGGTCGCTGGCGTCGCCGTCGCAGTCGTCGTCGACCCCGTTGCAGATCTCGGTGGCGCCCGGGTTCACGGCGGCGTCGCTGTCGTCGCAGTCGGTGTCGTCGGTGGTGTAGGCCAGCGCGCCGGTGCTCGGGTCGTCGCAGCGGTCGGTGGGTGCGGTGGTGGCGTCGCCGTAGCCGTCGGCGTCGGCGTCGGGCAGCCAGGCGGTGGTGGTGGTGGCGTCGACCGAGGGATCGGCGTCGTCGGCGAGGCCGTCGCAGTCTTCGTCGGTGTCGAGGGGGTCGCAGACCTCGGTGGCGCTGGGGCTGATGGCCGCGTCTGTGTCGTCACAGTCGGTGTTCTCATCGACCCAGGCCGCCGTGCTGGTGGTGGGATCCACACAGGCCAGGGTGGTCTGGGCCGGGTCGCCGTGGCCGTCGCCGTCGCTGTCGGCCCACCAGCGGTCCTGGGTGGTGGGGGCGCCCGAGGGGTCGGCGTCGTCGGCGAGCCCGTCGCAGTCCTCGTCGGTGGCGGCGCTGTCGCAGACCTCGGTGGCGTCGGGGTTGACGGCGGCGTCGGTGTCGTCGCAGTCGGTGGCTGCCGCGGCGTAGGCGAGGCTCGTGGTGGAGGGATCGTCGCAGCGGGCGAGGCCCAGGGCCGCCGTGCTGCCGTGGCCGTCGCCGTCGGCGTCCCGGAACCAGTCGCTCTGGGTCGTGGGGTCGACGCTGCTGTCGGCATCGTCGGCGAGGCCGTCGCAGTCCTCGTCGGTGTCGAGGGGGTCGCAGATCTCGGTGGCGCTGGGGCTCACGGCGGCGTCGCTGTCGTCGCAGTCGGTGTCGTCGGTGGTGTAGGCCAGGGCGCCGGTCGACGGGTCGGCGCAGGCGGCGAGGGGGGCGGCGCTGGCGTCGCCGTGGCCGTCGCCGTCGGCGTCGGGCAGCCAGGCGGTCGTGGTGGTGGTGTCGAGGCCCGGGTCGTCGTCGTCGGCGCGGCCGCTGCAGTCCTCGTCGGTGGCGGCGCTGTCGCAGACCTCGGTGGCGTCGGGGTTGACGGCGGCGTCGGTGTCGTCGCAGTCGCCGGCCGTGGTGCTGTGGGCGAGGCTGGCGTCGCTCGGGTCTTCGCAGGCGAGGGTGCCGCTGTCGGCGGCGTCGCCGTGGCCGTCGGCGTCGGCGTCGGCGTACCAGGTCGTGGCGGTCGTCGTGTCGAGGCCCGGGTCGTCGTCGTCGGCGAGGCCGCTGCAGTCCTCGTCGGTGTCGAGGGGGTCGCAGATCTCGGTGGCGGCGGGGTTCACGGCGGCGTCGGCGTCGTCGCAGTCCGTGGCGTCGGTGGTGTAGGCGAGGGACGGGGTGGACGGGTCGTCGCAGGCCAGGGTCGGGCTGGCGCTGGCGTCGCCGTGGCGGTCGCCGTCCGCGTCCGGGGCGTAGGCCGTCATCGTCGCAGGGTCGGCGCTGGGGTCGTCGTTGTCGGCGAGTCCGTCGCAGTCTTCGTCGATGTTGCCCCGGTCGCAGAGCTCGGTGGCGCTGGGGCTGATGGCGGCGTTGCGGTCGTTGCAGTCGTCGCCGGCCAGCGCGTGGCCCGCGGGCAGGGCGCAGCTCTCGGTGGCCCGGTCGGGGTCGCCGTGGCCGTCGCCGTCGTCGTCGACGTAGTAGTCGCGGGTGGTGGAGAGGTCGACGTCGTCGTCGTCGTCGTCGATCCGGCCGTCGCAGTCGTCGTC
>CAXQUZ010000315.1:0-4953 GCA_964226865.1 Myxococcota bacterium
CGTCGCCGCCGCCGCAGGCGAGGATGCTGAGGAGCAAGGTGGACAGTGCCAAGACAGAGCGGGTGCGCATGCGGACTCCGGGTGCTGGGAGGGCGCAACGGTATCGCGTCGGCCGCCGCGGGGGCGAGGGCAGGCTACAAGCGTGACGCACCGTGGCCATCCAGCGCCCGGTGCTGTCCGCGGGAGATTGCATGAAGGTCGTGCTGACTGGTGCCACAGGCTTTCTGGGGGCCAACCTGTCGCGGCTGCTGCTGTCGCGGGGCGACGAGGTGCGCTGCCTCGTGCGCCGGCCCAACGCCCTCGTCGAGGGGCTGCCGCTGGCGCTCCACACCGTGCCCATGGACGACACCCCTGCGGCGGTCGACGCCCTGGCGCGGGTGCTCGAGGGCTGCGACGGCGTCTACCACCTCGCCGGCACCTTCGACCCGAGCCCCGGCGGCCTCCAGCGCATGCGCGCGGTGCACGTCTACGCCACCCGCGCCCTGCTCCGGGCCTGCGACAAGGCGGGGGTCAAGCGCATGGTGCTGTGCTCGTCGAGCATCACGGTGGGCTTCGGGCCGCGCTCGGCCCCGGGCGACGAGTCCACCCCCCTCGACGCCGACGCGGTCTATGGACGGGGCACGGCGCTGCGGGCCTACCACGACACCAAGCTCCAGGCCGAGACCCTCGGCGCCGGCTGGGGCTCGGTCGAGGTGGTCACGGTCAACCCCGACTACATCATCGGGCCCTACGACGTGAAGCCCACGAGCGGCCAGCTCATCGTCGCCATGGGGAAGGGCCGCATGCCCGTCCACCCCCGGGGCGGCAAGTGCTTCCAGTCCGCCGAAGACACTGCGCTGGGGCATGTTCTCGCGATGGAGCGCGGCCAGTCGGGCCGCCGCTACCTGCTGGGCAGCCACAACCTCAGCTACCAGGAGTTCATGGGCAAGGTCGCCACGGCCCTCGGCGTCGCGCCGCCCCGGCTGCCGCTGCCCGATCTCGCCGTGCGGGCCGCCGGTCGGCTCGGGGGCTGGCTCCAGGCCCGCGACCCCCACCGCTTCGCCGGCATGGACCGGCGGGTGCTCATGGCCATGCAGCAGGAGCGCTACCGCTCGGGGCGCCGGGCCGAGCAGGAGCTGGGGCTGAAGCCGGCCCCCATCGAGGCGGGCATCGAGGCCGCCGTCCGGTGGTTCCGCGACAACGGCTACCTGTGATGGCCGGGGCGCGGCGGCGGGCGGCCTGTGGCGTTGTCGCGGGCGGGCTGCTGCTCGGGGGCTGCAAGGCCGAGAGCCTCGGGGTGGAGGTGCCCCGGGGCGGGCCCCAGGCGGTGTCGATGGAGGATCTCCAGCGCGACACCTGGCTGGTCGGGGGCGGCGGCGGCACGGACGGCTGGACGGCCCTTGCCCGGCGCCTCCAGCAGATGCACACCCTGCCGGCCCACGGCGACGACCACCGGGCGCCCGGCCCGGCGGCGGTGGTCTGCGGGCGCAAGGAGGGGCGGAGCGCCGAGCTCGTGCTGGTGCTCGCCGTGGCGGGGGACGCCGCGGGCACGGGCGGGGCGCCGCCGGGGCCCGGTCAGCTGCGGCTCGCGGCGCTGGTGAGCCTGGCCAAGGCCCTCGACCTGCCGGCGCCCCCGGCCCGGACCCTCGTGCTCTGCGGGGTGGACGGGGCGGCCGGCCGGGAGGCGCTGCGGAGCCACCCCGTGGCGCCGGCGGATCGCATCGGGACGGTCTTCGTCTTGGGCGGGCCGGCCGACTGGGGCACGGGGCTGGGCGTGGCGGCACGCGAGCTCGAGCTGGGGCGGCTGCCGGACGACCCGGCCGCCGTCGACTTCCGCCAGCTGCGCGAGCGGGTGGTGGCCGCCCACGCGGCGGTCGCCGGGGGCTGAGCGCGGGCGGCTCAGCGGCGCCCGGGGGCCTCGTCCTGGGGCCAGGCCGGATCGCCGGCCGCGGCGTGGAGTGCCGACTCGAGGGCCTCCATCTCGCGCCGCAGCTCGGCCTCCTTGGCGTCGAGCTGGGCCGTGAGCAGCCGCATCTTCTCGATCTCGTCGGCGGTCGTGGAGCGCCCGTCGGCGACCTTGCGCCGGGACTCGTCGGTCAGGCTGGTGAGCGCCTTGGCTGTCGTGCCCAGCTCTTCGGCCAGGGCGGCGATGCGGGCGGCCCGCGCGCTGGCCTCGGCGGCCGGGCTGCCGGCGGGGGCCGGGCCGTCGTCGCCCACGGAGCAGCCGAGGGCCCCGACCAACAGCAGGGGAGCGAGCCAGTGGCGGCGGAGGGGCAGGGGCATGGAACACACCGGGCATGCGGGGGCAGGCGGAGCCCTATCCAGCGCTGGAGCGGGCGGCCCCCCGGGATAGGCCCCCGCCGAGCCCGGAGCGTCCATGCACATCGACCCCGCCAGCCTGCGCGGCCGCCACGTCTACCAGCTGCTCATCTCGATGATCCAGCCCCGGCCCATCGCCTGGGTGGGCAGCCGCAGCGCCGCCGGCGTCGACAACCTCGCGCCCTTCTCCTACTTCATGGGCGTCAGCAGCAGCCCCCCGGCCCTGGCCATCTCGGTGGCCCGCAAGGGGCGCGATGCGCTCAAAGACACGGCCCGGAACATCCTCGACACGGGCGTCTTCACGGTCAGCATCCCGAGCGAGGACCACGTCGCGGCCGTCGCCGGCTCGGCCACCAGCTACCCCGCCGGCCGCTCCGAGTTCGCGGCCCTGGGCCTCGAGGCCCGGGAGGGCCAGGTGGTCGCGGCGCCCTACCCGGCGGTGGCCCGGGCGACGGCCGAGTGCGAGCTGTGGCACGCCAACGACCTGGGCACGGTCCACCTCCTCGTGGGCCGCATCGTCGCCTTCCACATCGACGACGCCCTCGTCGAGCGGGGCAGCGAGGGCCAGCCGCGCATCGACGGGGCGGCGCTGGCGCCCCTGGCCCGGCTGGGCGGCGCCACCTACGGCACCGTGGGGCGGCGCTTTCCCCACCCGACGCCCGCCGTGCCGGACGACGAGGCGTGAGCCGGGCCTGGGGGGCCTCGGTCGCGGTCGCCCTCGGCCTGGGCTGCGGCACCGGCCCGGGCGACGCGGCCCACTACCGCACGGCCCTCGCCACCGCGCCCGACTTTCCCCGGGCCTGGTCGGCCTGTGGCGAGATCCGCGATCCGGGCCACCGGGGCGACTGCCAGGCCTCGGTGACCGAGCGCTTCGACCGGCGCAGCGCCGCGGACTGCGACCAGATCGATCACGCCGTCTGGGCGGACGAGTGCCGCTTCCTGCTCGCCGAGCGGCTCGGCGCGGCGGGCGACCTCGACGGGGCCCTGACCGCCTGCGTGGCCAGCCGCTTCCGCCGCCACTGCACCTGGCACCTCCTCGAGGACGCCGTCGAGGCGAGCATCGACCGGCCCGACGCCGCGGCCGAGGCCGAGCTCGAGCGCTTCTACCAGCGCAAGGCCCTGGCCGACGCCGCCTTCCAGTTCTGGCGCATCCGCCACCGCCTCAAGAACGCCCGCGGCGAGGCCCTCGACGAGCGGGACTGCGGGGGCCTGCGCTTCCCGAGCGACTGCACCCGGGCGCTCCACATGCACGTCCAGGTGATGCTGGACGAGCTGGCCCGCGGGGGCACCGCGCGGGTCTGTGGGCTGCCCGACGGGCGCCGCATCATGCTGGCCACGGGGCCCGCGCTGGTCGACGGGCCGCTGGTCGCCCACGCCGAGGCCGACTGGGTCGGGCGGCGCTGCGGCGGGGGGGCGCCGGCGCTCAGGCCCGCGGGGGCGCCAGGGGAAAGCCCGGACTGAGCACCCAGTCCGCCAGCACGGCGGCGGCCGTCGCGGGCAGGGGGGCCGGCCGGGGGCGGGCGAGCCGGTCGGGCACGGCCTCCCGGAGGGCCGCGGCGGTCGGGGCACAGGTGGCGCCGCCGTGGTCCCGGAGCACGGCCGTGAGCGCGGCCGCCTCGGGAAAGGCCCCCCGGGGCAGCCACAGGGCGGGGGTGCCGGCGGTGAGGCACTCGCCCAAGATGCCGTAGCCAGGCTTGCTCAGGACGAGGTCCACGCTGGCCACCAGGTCGGGGAAGGCGACGCCCGGGACGGCGACCACGTCGGGGCGGTCGAGGGCGGGGCCGTGGGCGGCCGTGACCCAGTCCACCCCCGGCAGCCGGGGCAGCAGGGCGTCGAGGCGGTCGAGCCCGAAGCCTCCGAAGGCCACGAGCACCCGGTGGGCGCCAGAGCGGGGGAGGGGCACCCGGCGACCGGTCGGCGCGAGCAGCCCGAGGGGGTGGACCCGGGCGAAGCCGCGCAGCCCCGGGCCGGGCCAGAGGGACGCGGCGACGTGCGGGGCCTGCCAGCGGCGCAGCTGGGCGGCGGGGCCGGCGAGGCCCGGGTAGTGGTCGTAGATCCAGGCCCAGTCGAAGTTGCCGACGGCCGCGCAGGGCACGCCGGCCCGGCGGCAGGCCGCGAGGGCGGCGGGGGCCGTGTCGACGACCACCCGATCGAAGCCCGCGAGGGCGGCGGCGAGCGCGTCGAGGGCGGCCGGTGTGGTGGTGCGGGCGAAGGCTGCCGCGGTCGCCTCGGGGTCTTCCCGGAGTGCGTCGGGCTGCACGATGCCCACGTCCACCGTCCAAGGACGCAGCGCGGCCCCGGGCAGGCGCTCGCGGACGAGGCCGGCCGGGGCCGCAGAGAAGACGGTGGGCACCGCACCCCGGTCGCGGAGGGCGGCGCCCAGGACGAGCTGGCGGGTGGTGTGGCCGTAGCCGTGGGCCGAGCAGACCAGGGCCACCCGCAGCGGCGGGGCCCCGCTCAGGTGGCGAGCAGGGCGGGGCTCTCGATGTAGCGCCGCAGGGCCTGGAGGAACTCGGCGCCGAGGGCCCCGTCCACGACGCGGTGGTCGCAGGTGAGGGTGACCCGCATGCGGTGGGAGGGCACGACCTGGCCGTCGGCGTCGAAGACGGGCTGCTTGACCATGGCGCCGACCGCGAGGATGCAGGCCTCCGGGGG
>CAXQUZ010000316.1:0-2241 GCA_964226865.1 Myxococcota bacterium
CGGTGCGCCCCCTGCCGGCGGCCCGCCCACCGACGCGCCCCCCGCGGGCGGCCCCCCGGCGGACGCCCCGCCGCCGGGCGCGCCCTGAGCCTTGGGCGGCCCCCCGGCCAACCCGGCAGCGCCCGCCGACCCGGTCCGCGCTGTCGCTGAGCTCGTGCTGATGGCCTGCGCGGTCGTCGCGCTGATGGGCGGCGACAGCTTCCTCCCGGGAGCGGGGGCCCGCGCCGCCCCCACCCGCGACCTCTTCGACCACCTCGCCCTGCTCGATGCCTGGTTCTTCGCGACCGGCGACTGGAACTTTCCCGAGGGGGGGCGCCTGGTGCCCCCGGACCTCTTCGGCATGGTGCTCGCGGCGCCGGCCCTGGCCCTCGGTCTCGGGCGCGGGCTCGCCCACAACGTCGCCGTGGCGGTCCAGCTCTGGCTCGCCTGCGCCGCCGCATGGGCGCTCTGTCGGCGCCACGGCAGCGGCCTGGTGGGGGGCCTCGCCTTCGGCCTGTCGCCCTTTCTGCTGGGCCAGGCCCTCAGCGGCGAGGCCGAGACCCTGTCGGCCTGGCCCCTGCCCCTCGTGCTGCTCGGGCTCGACCGCGAAGACCGGCCCGGCCTCGTGCTGGCCGGTGTGGCGGCCGCGCTGGCGGCCGTGGGAAGCTGGTACTACGGGGCGTTCTCGGCCATCATCCTGGTCGCCTGGACCCTGCTGCGGGGCCGGCCCTGGGCGCGCCCCGAGCCCGGTCGTCCGGGCGCCGTGCCCGGGGCCGCGCTGCCCTTGCTCGTCTCCGGGCTGATCGTGGCGGGGCCGGCGGCGATCTACGCCCGCGAGCTGGCGAGCCCGGCCCAGCTCTTCCGGGGCCCCACCATGTCCGCCTACCTGGACGAGCAGCCCCGGGCCCTCGCCGGCATGTCGGCCGACCTGCTGGGCTGGTTCGGCGCGGGGCCCGCCGGCGCCAACCACGTCGACCGGATCGGGGGCCTCGTGCCCGCCCTGGCCCTGCTCGGGGCCCTCTCCCTCTGGCGCCAGGATCGGCGCCGGGCCGCCGCCGCCCTCGGCCTGCTCGGGGGGGCCCTGGTGCTGGCGCTCGGGCCGGTGCTCCACGTCGGCGGCGAGGCGGTCTTCTCGTGGATGCCCGGGCGCCTGCTCGCTTGGCTTCCGGGCTTCGGGCTGATGCGGCTGCCCCACCGCTGGATGGTGGTGGCGACCCTGGCCCTCGCCCTGCTGGCGGCCCGCGCCGGCCGCCACGCCCCCCTCGGGCTCGCCGCATTCTTGCTGGCCGAGCTCTTCTGGTTCACGGCCCCGCCCGCCCACACGGTGGCGCTGGCCCCGCCGCCCGTCCACGCCCTGCTCGACGGCCCCGCGGTCGAGCTGCCCATGCGCACCCTCGGCGACGATCTGCGCGGGCGCTACCTGCTCTGGCAGCGCGACCACGGCCACCCCACCCCCTACTCGCTGCTGATGACCGGCTGGAGCCCCTCCCTGGCGGCCGAGCCCCTCATCGTGGCCGCCGCCGCCCTCGACCCGCGCTCGGTGCTGCCCCGGCGCGCCATCGAGGCCCGCCAGTTCCGCCAGGAGGGCTTCGCCACGGCGGTGCGCCAGGCCCAGAAGGACGAGCTGGAGGCCCTGCGCCCGGCCCTCCCCGGGGCGGGGGCACGGCTGCGGGCGCTCGGCTTCACGGCGGTGGTGCTCCACCTCGGCGAGCCCTTCGGCTCCGACCCGGCCCAGGAGGCGCTGCTGCGCGAGGTGCTCGGCGCGCCCAGCCTCGAGACCCAGGAGGCCCTGCTGTGGCGCCTCTGAGCCCGCCGCCTCCCGCCCCGGTGCCCCTCGGGGGCCGGGCGCTCCTGGCCCTCGTGCTGGTCTTCCTGGCCTCGGCCCTGGTCGTCACCTTTCCCCTCGTGCTCGACCCCGTGGGCCAGGTCGTCGGCCACGCCGAGGCCAGCGTGGGCTGCCATGTCTGGGTGCTCTGGTGGGCCCGCGACCACCTCCTCGAGCCCGCGACCCCGCTCATCTTCCACCCCCACGGCGCCGACGTGGTCCAGCTCTACGGCTCGGACCTCGTGAGCCCGCTGCTGCTCGGGCGGCTGCCCCTGCCGCCGGTGCTGGCCTACAACCTCTGGGTGCTCGGGCTGCTCGTCGCTGGCGCGCTGGGTGTCGCCCTGCTCGCCCGGGATCGGGGGGCGGCGCTGCCCGGCGCTGCCCTCGGCGGGGTCGTCTTCCAGACCGCGCCCTTCTTTCTCCACGAGAGATCGGAC
>CAXQUZ010000317.1:0-3536 GCA_964226865.1 Myxococcota bacterium
CGCGCCCTGGATATCGTCCACCTCGAGATCCCGGATATCGCCTGTTTTTGTGCCGGCCGCATCCTTCGCATCCATCGAGAACACCACCTCGCGCGGCGCACCCTGCCCCGCGTGGAGAGAGCATGTCGTCCCCGTCCGAGTCCGCCGCCGAGGTCCTGGCCACGATCCAGGAGGCGCGCCACCGCATCCGGGCGCTCTCCCACCGCCACCTCCCCGTGGCCGCATCCCTGCGCATCGGCCGCGCCGGCGCTGCGCCGCCTCTGCCCGTGCTGCCCGCCCCGCCGCGGGTGGCCGCCCTGCGGGTTGCGGTGCTCCGCGAGCTCCGCGAGTCCGGCGTCCTGCTCGCCCTCGAGGGCATCGCGCCGCCCGCCGGTGCCCCCGGGCCTGCCCCCGCGGCCCCTGCCGCGGACGACGAACAGACCCTCGTGGCCGAGGGCCCCCTCTCGACCGGCCCCGACGACCCCGGCCCCGCTGCCGACGACGAGGCCCTCGACGAAGACAGCCACCTCGCCGAGGCCACCGTGGTGGGCACGGCGGCCGCCTTCGGGCTCGCCGTCGCGCTCCCGGCCGCCGAGGACGACGACGAGGCCCACGACACCGTCAGCGACGGCATGACCCTCGCGGCCCTGCCTGCCGATGACGAGGACGACGACACCGTCCACGCCGCCGATGCCGAGGCCACCCTCGCCCTCCACAGCCTCTCCATCCCCGATCCCGGCGCGGCCGACGACGAGGCCACCCGGGTCGAGCGGATGTCGCCCGCGCTCCGGGCGGCACTGGACGCCGAGGCCGGCGCGCCCCTCAGCGCCGCCGAGGACGAGCTGGCCTTCGCCTTCGACGACTTCAGCGACGACGAGGACGACGACGAGGACGAGGCCGCCACCCGCATCTCGCGCATCCCGCCGGAGGTGCTCCGGGCGGTGGCCGAGCGCCGGGCCGCCGAAGAGTCGGCCAGCGCGCCCATCTTCAACCGGGGCCCCGGCGACGGGGGCTTCGCCGACGACGACGATCCGCTCTTTGGCACGGCCGACCCGATCCCCGCTGGCGACGGCAGCGACGCGCTCTTCGACGACGGCGACTCGCTCTTTGCGGTCGACGAGGACGACGGCTTCGGCACCGACGCCCGCGCCCCCATCGAAGACTTCCCCGAGTGGCAGCCCCAGGGCGGCACCGAGGCCGACTTCGACGTGGTCTTCGACGAGGAAGACTCCGACGAGGTGGTGCCCGTGGGGGAGGCCCTCGACGAGGGCACCCTGCGCATGGAGGCCGGGCCCGAGGACGAGGCCCTGCCGGCCTGGGAGTCGGAAGAGGACTGGGACAGCACCGCCTTCACCGACGAGGACGACGCCCGTCCCGAAGAGGACGAGACCGCCCACGCCGAGCCTGCGCCGCCCCTGGCGCCCCCGGCCGGCGCGCCCACCGTCGCCCTCGGCGCGCCCCGGGCCGTCTCTCCGGGGATCCGCCTCGGCGGCGACGAGGAGGCCACGGCCACCGGCGCCGCCATCCAGATCCTCGGCTACGGCAAGGCCCGCACCCTCACCCCCACCCTCGCCCTCGGCGCCGCCCCCGACGACGATGACCTCGACGAGGACATGGTGCTGGACGGCGATCAGCCCCAGCTCTCGGTGGCCTTCCAGGAGCCCGATGAGGAGCCCACCGGCTCCCACGTGCCCACCCTCACCGAAGAGGCCGCCCCCGCCGCCCACGAGACCGTGCTCAACGTCGACGGCAGCATGACGGGCGCCACCAGCACCACCGTCGACGTCGACATCAGCTCCGACGAGACCCACCGCTACCTCCAGCTCGCCCGGGCCGCCGAGCAGTCCGGGCGGCTGCGCGAGGCCGTGCTCCACTACGACGACCTGCTGGGCCACGATCCCCACAACATGGCCGCCCACCTGGGCCGAGGGCGCTGCCTCGTCGACCTCGGCGACTACAGCGCCGCCATGTCCGACTTCACCCGCGCCGAAGACATCGCCCCCGAGTCGCCCGAGCCGGTGGTCGAGATGGGCAACCTCTTCTTCGCGCGCAAGGAGTGGAAGAAGGCCATCAGCTACTTCGACCACGCCCTCGAGATGGACCGGAACCACACCATGGCCCTCTGCCGGCGCGGCATCTGCCACTACCACCGGAAGCGCTACGACGCGGCCACCACAGACCTGCTGGCGGCGAAGGACAAGGGCGCCGAGGTGCCCGGTCTCGACCGCTACATCCGCATGGCGTCGAAGCGGGCCAAGGGCCGCCGCTGAGCGTCCGCCCCCCTGCTCTCCCCCCAAGACCGGCCGGCTCTGCCCGGCCGGTCGTCGTTCTCGGGCCCCGCGCCGCGGCCGGGCAGGCCCCGGTGCGAAGTCTGCTACGCACCCAATTGGGTCGGCTGCGAAGCCCAGGTTCCAAATCCCCAGGCCACCTGCGCGCAACCCCCTGATCTACCGTAGATCATCTTCCTGGCACGTTCCTTGCTTTCTCCTCAAGTATCGACGACCACGAACCGAGGACCGGTGAGAAACATGAACGCAGCCCCGACCGAGCGCCTGTACGCCCACCGCAACAAGACCGTCGCCAAGAGCTTCTACCGCCACCTGCGGACGGAAGGCTTCACGCACGAGCAGATCATCGAGCTGTCGACGACGCTGCTCCAGCTCGTGACCGACGACATGGCCGAGTCGGGCAACGCGGCCGAAGCCCGCTGAACATCGACACTCTCGCCGACAGCCCGGGCCTCATGCCCGGGCTGTGGTGCTTCAGCGGCCCGCGGCCGCGCCGGGGCCCACAGCGAGGTGATCCGTGCCCGCGGGCAGGTCGAGCACCCGCAGCAGCTCGCGCCACTCGCGGCCCGACAGCCCCGTCTCGGCCTGGTCGACCCGCTCACCGCGAAGCGCGCGACGCACCGCCTCGACCCCCTGCCGGGAGAGGAAGGCGCCGCCCAGCCGGTAGTCGGAGAAGGCCTCCCAGCTCAGCGGCACCCAGTCGGCCACCATGTCGCCGATCACGTCGGCGTAGGCCCGGATCTCGTACTGGGCGTGGGGGTGCTTGCGCAGGCTGAGGAAGTGGAGGAGGTTGTGGAGGTCGACCTTCCAGTACCACTGGGTGTAGGCGCTGAGGCTGAGGCCGATGCGCGCGAGCTCCCGGGCGAGGCCGTGCTCGGCCATGACCGCCTCGTAGGTGTCGAAGGCCTGGGAGGCGTCCCGCCGCAGCAGCGCGAGCACCTCGGCGGCTTGGTCGGGAGACAGGACCGCCCCCCGTCCCTGGCGGTTCGAGCGCGACTGGACGGCGAGGTCTTCGGGCCGCGGCATGTAGAACTCGCGGTCCATCACGCTGTAGCGGGCGCTGTACTCGTTGACGTTGGCCGTGCGGTGGCGGATCCACTGGCGGGCGATGAAGATGGGCAGCTTGACGTGGAGCTTGAGCTCGCACATCTCGAAGGGCGTCGTGTGGCGGTGGCGCATCAGGTAGTTGATCAGCCCGGCGTCCTGGCTGACCTTCTTGGTGCCCTTGCCGTAGGAGACCCGGGCGGCCTGCACGATCGAGGAGTCGTC
>CAXQUZ010000318.1:0-5585 GCA_964226865.1 Myxococcota bacterium
CCGCTACGCCGCGGTCGACGTCTACCCCGAGGAGCCCCGGGGCAAGGGCGTCGCCTGGACCAACCCCTACGCCGCCGAGACCCGCATCGCGCTGACCCCCCACATCGGCGCCTCGACCCAGGAGGCCCAGCCGCGGATCGCCCGCCGCGTGGCCTCGACCTTCGGCTGCTTCTGGGAGCACGGCACGGTGCGGGACTGCGTCTACAGCCCGCGCACCCGCCTCGAGCTGCTCGGCGAGGCCTCCGGGGCCAAGGCCGCCCTGGTCGTGCTCCACGCCGACGTGCGCGGCACCAAGCGGGCCGTGGCCGACGCCATCTACGAGGCCGGCGCCAGCAACCTCTTCTCCTCCCACAAGGACTTCGCCGAGCTGGGCGTGGCCATCGACATGGCCGCCATCGACCAGGCCCTCTCGCCCGACGAGCTCCGCGCGCTGGTCGAGAAGACGGCCGCCCTCACCGGCCGCGAGGACGCCATCCGCAGCGTGCGCCAGATCCGCATCGGCTGAGCTTCGTGCCCCGTGCCGCGGGGCCAAGACGGCGACCGGGCCGCTCCCCAGCGTTGGGGGCGGCCCGGTCTGGCTTCAGCGGGCGGCCGCGGCAGGGCGGCCACCCGGTCGGGGCCTACTCTTCGCCGCCTGCGCTGCTCTCGGGCTCGGCGGGCACGGGCGCGCCGTCGACCGCGGCCGGCACCTCTTCGTTCTGCATGGCGTCGGCCACCCCGCGGACGAGGGCACCAGCCTCTTCGCCGTGGTTGTCGTCGTTCCAGATGAGCTGGGAGACGGCCGAGGTGTCGTCGAGGGACTCGCCCGCGTCGAGCAGCAGCCGCACGTAGTGCTTGCGGAGCACGACGAGGAGCTCTTCGGCGTCCTTCGTGATGATGAAGTGGGCCGTGTTGCTGCGGACGGGCCCGCCGCTGCTGTGGCGGACCTCGCCGGCGGCCTTGAGCGCGTTGATGACCAGCCGGACGTGGCGCGGGGGCACGAAGGGATCGGTCTTGCGGCAGCGCCGGGCGATGTCGCCGTAGACGTACATCAGGGTGTTGCGCTTCTTGCGCCGCTCGCGCTCGCTGACGTGGTCGACGAACTCGTGGACCACCGTGTGGCGGAACATGTGCTGGACGGGGGTGGTGCCCTGGGCCTCGAGGACCGAGAAGAGGCGCGCGGCCTCGCCCCCAAGCTCGGGAATGCCCGCGTCGTCCTCTTCTTCGTCGCGGCGGTCCTCGGCGCGCCGGCCGTGGCTGCGCTGGCGGGGCTCCTCGGGAGGCGGCGGCGCCGAGGCGTCCACCGAGTCGACCCGGTAGCCGCCGGCCCGCTCGTCGCGGGTGAGGGTGACGAGGCGCTTGTTCCGGGCGCCCTCGAGGAAGCGGGCGAAGCCCGCGTAGCCGTAGTCGGTCTCGTCGAAGGCGGGCGACTTGCGCAGCATGGACTGCTTGATCAGGCCGCCGAGCACGGGCCCCGGCTCGTCCTTCTGGATGCCCGCGAGGGTCTCGACCAGCAGATCGAAGGCCTGCTTCTTCGAGAGGGTCGGGGCGGTCTGGGCGGCGGAGTGGTCGTCCTCGTCCTCGGACTTGTGATCGGGCTTGGCCGTCTTGAGCAGCGACTCGTAGAAGATGAACTCGTCGCAGCTCTCGACCAGCAGCCGGCTCGAGGAGCCGCGGGTGCCGATGCCGATCACCCGGCGATCCAGCTCCTTGAGCCGCATGACCAGCGGGGTGAAGTCGGAGTCGCCCGAGAGCAGCACGAAGGTGTCGATGTAGTCGCGGGTGAAGGCGATCTCCATCGCGTCGACGACCAGCGCAATGTCGGCCCGGTTCTTCTCCTGGCCGCGGTAGCTGGTCAGCTCGACCATCTGGACGCCCTGCTCCAGCAGCCGCTGCTTGAACTTCGCAAAGCGGCCCCAGTCCCCGTAGCTGCGCGAGACGAGGATGCGGCCCTTGTCGGTCAGGCGGCGGTAGACGGCACGGATGTCGAAGCGGCCGAGGCCCTCCTTCTCCGTTCCGGCGGCGATGTTCTCAAAGTCGATGAGGACGCAGAGCTTGTGTTCCAAGTGGGCAGTCCAGGGCGGAGAGGTGGGGGGAGGGCGCGCCACCCGTCGGTGCGCGGCCTGGCAGCGCCGGGGCGCGGGAGGCCGGGGGAGACCCGACGGTGGAGAGGGAGCCCGCGCGGCTGCCGAGGTGGACGTTTGCCGAGAGCCTATGCAGTCCTCGGGAACGGGGCCAACCCGCGCCTGGGAGCGGCCGCCGCCGGTGCGCTGGCGCAGGCCCGGCCGTTCTCTGGTCTGGGTTAGTCGATCGCAACACGGGATCCCCCCGGACGCCGGGGACCGCCCCCCTCCCGAGGACGCTGCCGATGCCCGACTCCGACTTCTCCCGCTTCACCGGCGGGGCCCGCTACATCGCCGACGATGACCTGATGGACGACGTCAACGCCGCCATCGCCCTCGGCCGTCCGCTCCTTGTGCGGGGCGAGCCCGGCACCGGCAAGACCCGCCTCGCCCACGCCATCGCCGAGTCCCTGGGCAAGCCCCTGATGACCTGGCACGTCAAGAGCACGAGCACCGCCCAGGAGGGCCGCTACCACTACGACGTGGTCCAGCGCCTCAACGACTCGCGCTTCGCGGATCTCGACGGCGTCGATGTCTCCGACATCCGCCGCTACATCCGCATGGGCGTCATGGGCCAGGCCTTCACCGCCCCCGAGCAGGTCGTGCTGCTCATCGACGAGATCGACAAGGCCGACGTCGAGTTCCCCAACGACCTGCTGCGCGAGCTCGACGAGATGGCCTTCGCCGTGCCCGAGCTGGACGAGACGGTCTCCGCTGTCCACCGGCCGATCACCATCATCACCTCGAACGCCGAGCGCGAGCTGCCCGACGCCTTTCTGCGCCGCTGCGTCTTCCACTACATCCGCTTCCCCGAGCCCGCGCGCATCCGGAAGATCGTCGACGCCCACCTGCCCCAGCTCGAAGAAGACCTGGTCAACGCGGCGGTGGTGCGCTTCTACGAGCTGCGCCGGGTCCAGGGCCTGCGCAAGAAGCCCTCGACCAGCGAGCTGCTCGACTGGCTGCTCGTGCTCGCCCGGGCCGGCGTCCGCCCCGAGGAGATCGCCAAGCGCATGCCCTTCATGAGCGTTCTCGTGAAGCAAGAGAAGGATCTCGACCAGCTCAAGGGCCGCTTCGGCGTCCACTGAGCCCGTCCCGCCTGTCCCCCGCTGCGCCCGGTGCCCGATGTTCGACCTGTTGCTCCACAACCTGCGCGCCCAGGAGGTCAAGGTCGGCCTGGGCGAGTGGCTGGTCTTCCTGGACGGCCTCGGCCGCGGCCTCGTCCACGACAGCCAGTCGCTCTACCGCTTCGGCCGGGCCGTGCTCGTCCACACCGAGGCCCACTACGACGCCTGGGACGTCGCCTTCCAGTCCACCTTCGAGGGGGTCGAGCTCGAGCCGGCCCTCAAGGAGTCCCTCGACGCCTGGCTCCAGGATGCCGTCGAGGCCACCGCTCCCGAGAAGGAGTGGGAGCTCGACCCCGACGAGCTGCGGCGCCGCTTCTACGAGACCATGAAGGAGCAGAGCGAGCGCCACGACGGGGGCTCGCGCTGGATCGGCACGGGGGGCAACTCGCCCTATGGCAACAGCGGCAAGGGCAAGAACGGCATGCGGGTCGGCGGTGGCGGCGGCGGACGCTCGGCCCTGCGGGTCGCTGGCGAGCGCAACTGGCGCGACTACCGCACCGACACCCGCCTCGACCACCGCGACATCCAGGTGGCCCTGACGGCCCTGCGCAACCTCGGCCGCGACGGCCCCCTCGAGCTCGACGTCGACCGCACCATCCGCCGGACGGCCGACAACGCCGGCGACATCGACCTCCACTGGCAGCGCGCCCGGCGCAACCGCATCCACCTGCGCCTCATCATGGACACGGGCGGCTCGATGTCGCCCCACACCCAGCTCGTCCAGCAGCTCTTCACCGCCGCCGAGGCCGTGAAGGGCTACAAGTCCTTCGAGGCCCTGTTCTTCCACAACGCGCCCTACGGCACCCTCTGGCGCAAGTGGCACACCAACGACAAGGTCTCGATCGCGACCTGCCTGCGCGAGTGGCCCGAGGGCACCCGGCTCATCTTCGTCGGCGACGCCAGCATGGCCAGCTACGAGCTCTTCGAGCCCTGGGGCGAGTGGCAGGACGGCCGCCTCGTGCGCAGCCTCTCGGGCCTCGACTGGATCCAGCGCCTCAAGCAGACCTTCCCGGCGAGCATCTGGCTCAACCCCGACCCGCCGCGCTGGTGGCAGCACCCCACAGTCCGCGCGGTGGGCAGCACCGTGCCCATGTTCCCGCTCACCCTCGCGGGCATCCGGGACGGGGTGAAGAAGCTCCGCCACTCGGCTTGATCGCGGCCAGTCGGCGCTTCTCTCGCGCGGCTTCCCCCGCAGCACCGGTGGGTTAGTCCGCGCTCCTCTTTGCGGGGCCCCCCGGGCTCCGCCCTCCGAAACGACACAGTCCGTCTGGCCGCCAATGCCAGACAATGGAGACCTGATGCAGATTTCTGGAAGCAAGTGGTTGGTCACCGGTGGCGCCAGCGGCATGGGCCGCCACTTCACCCTCCAGCTCGCCCGCGAGGGGGCCGACGTCGCCTTCTGCGACCTCTCCCAGGAAGGCATCGACGCCGTCGTGGCCGCCGGTGAGGAGCTCCCCGGCAAGGTCATCGGCTTCTCCTGCAACGTCGCCGACTCCGCGGCCGTCAACGCCCTCATCGCCGACGCCGCGGCCGCCCTCGGGGGCCTCAACGGCATCGTGAACAACGCCGGCATCATCCGCGACGGCCTCCTCATCAAGAAGGACCGCAAGACCGGCGAGCTCAAGCCCCTCTCCGACAAGCAGTGGCAGCAGGTCATCGACGTGAACCTGACCGGCGTGTTCAACGGCGCCCGCGCCTTCGCCGAGTACCACATCAGCAACAACGCCGGCGAGGAGGCCGTGATCGTCAGCATCAGCTCGATCTCGCGCCACGGCAACATGGGCCAGACCAACTACTCGGCCGCCAAGGCCGGCATCGTGTCGATGACCAAGCTCTGGGGCGGCGAGCTCGCCCGCTACGGCATCCGCACCGGCTGCATCGCCCCCGGCTTCGTCCGCACCCCCATCCTCGAGGGCATGCCCCCCGACATGCTGGCCAAGGTCACCCAGCCCGTGCCCCTGCGCCGCCTCGGCGAGCCCCAGGAGATCTTCCTGGGCGTGAAGTTCATCGCCGAGAACGGCTACTTCACCGGCCGCTGCCTCGACATCGACGGCGGCCTCGTCCTCTGAGCCTGCCGCGGTCGTGAACGGGGGGCGCGTCCGGCTGGTCCGGGGGCGCCCTTCGCCACGTCTGGGCCTCTCCCGCCGACACTGGAGCGCACGATGCTGACGGGTTGGGCCCTCCTGGCCACGCTTGCGTCCCCCGCCCATGCCGCCTGCACGCTGACGGCCGACGTGCGCGTCGACCGCCGCGGACGCCGGGAGGACGTGGTCGAATTTGCGGTGGATGGCGCGGCGGACGCGGCCGACTGCGCACGCCTGGCCCTCGATCTCGCGGATCGGGCCCCAGACCGGATGGA
>CAXQUZ010000319.1:0-3083 GCA_964226865.1 Myxococcota bacterium
CTGGGCCCGGGCGCCGCCGATGCGCGCGCCGGCGGCCTGGGTGGCGGTCATGGCGACCTCGCCCACGTCCGCCGACCAGTCCAGGGGCACCGAGCTGGTGGCGCTGTCGCCGCCCTCGGGGCTGTCGATGTGGAGGCCGTCTGTGGCGGCCCGGCGGGCCTCGACCGAGAGGCGGGTGCTGCCGCCCTCGCTGCCGAAGCGCATGCCGGCATCGTCGAGGTCGAGGGTGTTCACGTCGATCCAGCTCGAGTCGACGCCGCTGGCCTGGAGGTCGTGGGCGAAGAGCGCGGCGCCGCCGGTGGTGGTGTCGTAGCTGGCCGAGAGGCCCGCGACGCTGGCCCGATCGACGTCGGCCTCGGCCCCGTCGAAGTCGGAGATCGAGGCGGCCTCGACGGCGACCCGGGCCCGGGCCTTGTCGGCCTGGCTGTCGATGAAGGGAGCGCCGCCGCCGGTGTTCTGGACGTCGATGCGCAGCCCGCTGGCCTGGGCCGCGCCGAGCTGGCTGTCGCCCGTGGCCGCCCCTGCGATGTCGACCTGGCCCGCCTCGAGGAAGGCGCTCTCTCCGCTGGCCGAGATGCCGCCCGCGGCGTCGCTGACCGAGATGGACGACGCCATGTGGCCCTCGGAGCGGAGGCCCTGGAGCACGGCGCCCTCGATGTCGAAGCCCAGCTCGGCCGTGGCGCCCTCGGCCCCCGGCAGGGCCGGCCCGCTGGCGATGTTGCCCGTGAGGCCCTGGAGCTGGAGGGACTGGACCGACACGGGGCCGCCCTCGCCCGTCCAGTGCACGTCGGTGGCGCTGGCAGAGCCGACCGTGAAGGCGGCCGCGAGCTTGTCGTCCTTGTCGGAGTAGCCGAGCATCGAGAAGTCGCCGCCGAGGAAGGGCAGCCCGCCCTCGTGGTTCGACAGCACCACCCGCACGCCGCTCAGGGTCACCGTGCCCGTGCGCAGGCTCTCGCTCTCGAAGGACGAGATGACGAGGGCCTCGCTCGTGATCACCAGCTCGCGGGTCTCGGTGTTGAGCTCGACCGCCACCCGGTTCTCGGCGCCTGCCCGATCGAGGGAGAGCCCCGCCCGGAGGTGGTCGGGCACGATGTCGAGCACCTCGTCGAGGTCGGTCTCGACCCGGATGCGCCCGTCCTTCCACGAGAAGTCGGTCGTGGCGGCCGCCTCCCACAGCTCGCGGGCCGCGTCCTTCGTGTCTTCAGCCCAGCCGCCGACGGTCTCGACCGCGCTGGAGGCGGTGTCGCCCAGCCAGCGGCCCGCGTCGCGGAACCAGCCCATCACGCCGCCAGACTGGGCGCTCTGCCCCCCCTGGGCGGCCTGGTTGCCCACCCCGGAACCCTGGACGGATCCCTGGGTGGTGCCCTGGTCCTGGGCGTTCTGCTGGGAGCGGTTGGCGTGCTGGCGTCGGCGTGGCATGCGCCCAGGGTATCACCACCGGGCGGGGCTCCGGGGCCGGCCAGGCCGGGGTGACATCGGCATGAAAAGGCCGGGTGCCGCCTGCACGACGGCCGGTGCCGCGGCTCAGCGGGGGGGCGGCCGCAGCACGCCCAGCAGCAGCCGGCGGCGCCACTCGCCGAGACGGGCCGCGAGGGCGGGGGTCGCCATGCCCAGCCACCGGCGGGCCAGCACCAGCGGGGGGCCGCTCTCAGGGTGGAGGGTCAGCCCCGCTGGGCCCGCCTCGATGCGCGCAATGGCCCGCCAGGGAAGGAAGCGGGCCCCGTCGCCCAGGCCCGAGACGAGCCCGTGGCGACAGACCTGGAGCACCCCGTCGTCCCGGGAGACCACCCGGAGGATGCCGATGAGGCCCACGAGCGGCCCGGCCACGGCGCAGGGCCAGCCCACGAGACCCGCCGCCCACTGGCCCGCGGGCGACAGCAGGTGGGCGCCGAACATCGAGAGCCCTGTGCCGACGAGGCCCACCGAGATGAGCAGCACCGCCAGGGCCCAGACCGCGGCCACCCGGCCCAGCACGTCGGGGCGCCAGGTCTCGAGACAGGGCCCGGGGACGGGCAGGGGAGGGCGGTCGTCCATGGCCTCCCGGTAGCCCGACGCGGGCCAGCAGGGCCCACCGGCGCCGGCGGGGCGGCTAGCGCAGCGTCGTGGTCACAGCCTGAAGACAGCAGAGCGGCTGGCGGGGGCAGCGCAGGCACTGGCCCTCCCACTTCGCCGCGTGGGCCTCGACCCGGGCGGCCTGGTAGCCCTTCGTGGCGAAGAAGCCCGGGTCGTCGGTCATGGCGAGGATGCGCTCGGCGCCGAGGGCGACGAGGCTGGCCTGCATGTGGGCGAGCAGGCTCGCGCGCTCTCGGGCGCTGCCGCCCTCCAGCAGCCGGATCTCGGCCAGGGCCTCGTCGATGAGCGAGGCCTGGCCCACGGCGACCGGTGCACCGTCCCGGCACAGCACCGCGACGTCGCGCAGGGACGTGGCCAGGGCGCGGCGGGTCCGGGGCAGGACGCGGCCGGCCTGCACGCCGGGGGCGATGAGCGCGAGCAGGGCGGGGATGTCGGTGACACAGGCGGCACGGATCTGGATGCGCTGGAGGGCGGGGGCCGGAGGGGCCTCCTCCGCGGCGTGGCAGAGCATGGGGACTCCCGTGGGGGGCGGGTCCCGACGAATATGCAGCGTTTTGAATAATCATGCAAGGCGCGGGTGGGCCAAAACTTTGCCGATGCCCATTGAAGTGGCCTTCACTGCGGTGTCTTGGTGCCGTCCTGGGCGGGGGTGGCCGGGTCGGGCCGGTGGGCGCCCGGGCCCTCGACATGGGTGATGAGACCCCAGCCGTGGTCGAGCAGCACCACCCCGTGGTCCTCCAGCTCGGCGTGGACCTCGAAGTCGTAGAGCTGGTTGTGCCAGACGTGGGGCTTGAGGTGGTTCTTGTCGAAGACGGCGATGCTCAGGCGATAGCGGCCGCTGAGCAGGGGCAGCTGGCGCCAGCGCAGGAAGAAGGTGTAGATGCCGTGGTAGGTGCCGTCGAGCACCTGGTCCCAGCGGCTGTTGGGGCCGTGGATGTAGACGCCGTCGCCCCGGAAGATCGCGGCGCCGAAGATGGGCCGCTCGACGGGCACGGTCGTGCGGAAGGTGA
>CAXQUZ010000320.1:0-12806 GCA_964226865.1 Myxococcota bacterium
CTACACGACGCTCTTCCGATCTGCCTCGCGGGCTGCACCCCCAAGGAGACCCCCGGCGAGGGCGCGGTGGACTGGGGCGACTCCGGCGCGACCGACGAGACCGGCGACCACGGCCCCTACGACGACCCGGCCACCATCCAGCTCGCCACCTTCAACGTCCAGTGGCTCACCGAAGACCCCCTCTTCGAGACCCGCCGCAACGACGTCGACCACGGCATGATCCGCAGCCTCATCACCGAGCACGGGCTCGACCTCATCATGCTCCAGGAGGTCGAGGGCGAGGCCGGCATGGCCCACCTCGACCTGCCCTCCCAGTGGTCGTGGACGGCCGGCGAGACCGGCTGGAGCCAGAACATCGTGCTGCTCTGGCGCAACGATCTCTTCGTGGTCGAGGACGTGCGCGAGGTCGACCTGCCGAGCACGGAGAACCCGAGCAAGCTGCCCCTCGTGGCCCGGGTCCGCACGACGGCGGGCGATCTGGCGCTGACGGTCATCGGCATCCACACCAAGCCCTTCACCGACGACGAGAACGCCGCCTACCGCTACACCCAGCAGGCCGAGCTGGCCCAGTGGGTGTCGGGCGAGCTGCCCGATCTCTTCGACGGCGACTATGCCGACAACGTCGCCATTCTCGGCGACTACAACGACACCTTCGAGGGTCTCAACGCCGGCTGGAAGAGCATCGAGCCCATCGAGAACGAGCTCGGCTACACCCTCGCCACCCACACGGCCACCACCCACACCCAGGTCGACTACGACTCGCTCATCGACCACATCGCGCTCAGCCCCGCCCTCGCCAGCCGCTGGACCGAGGCGGGCCAGGAGGGCGGCGCCCACATCATCGCCCACGACGAGACGAGCCCCTGGTCGGACTACACCGGCGGCTACCGCGACCAGCAGAACATCTCGGACCACCGCCCCGTCTGGCTCTACCTGGCGACCGGTCGATGCGCGCCCGGGTCGCCCCCCAGCTCGACGCCGCCGTCACGGCCATGGAGGCCGGCGCCCACCGCGAGGCGGCGGCCCTGCTCATCGCCCGGCTCGGCAGCGGGGCGGTGGCCAGCGAAGAGGAGGGGGTGCTGGTGCGGGCCCTGCTGGCCCAGAGCTTCGTCCAGCTCGGCGAGCTCGACGGCGCCCGCGACCAGGCCCGGGCCGCCTTGGCCCTGGCCGAGCGCACCGACGATCGCGACACCATCCACCGCTGCATGGCGCTGCTCGCCTCGATCGAGCTCATCGACGGCGGGCGACTCTGAGGCCCCGGGGGGCCGCACTCAGTCGGTGAGGATGTAGCGCAGGGTGCGCTTGCCCTCGCCCTTGTGGGCCACGACCACCCGCGCGGAGCCGCTGCGCTTGACCTCGGCCCAGATGGCCAGGCCCCGGGCCACGCTGGTGGCGGGGGTGCCGTTGACGCTGAGCACGATGTCGCCGTTGCGCATGCCGGCGGCGCGCATCAGCCCCGGGCAGGGCATGCGGCGCATGCGCACACCACGCACGCTGCCGTCCTTCTTGCGGGCCCAGCCGAAGCTGCCGAGCCGGTCGATCTTGTCGGGGCTGCGCACGTAGGTCTCGAGGGTGGACTTGGCGATGACATAGGTGCCGTTGTCGCGCCGCTTCACCTTCTTGACCGAGCAGTCCTTCGGGGTGGGGGGGGGCGGCGGCGGGGCCGGCACGGCGGCGGCGGCCGGGTCGTCCGCAGCGGGCGCCGCGGCGGACCCCGAGCCCGGACCGTCGGCCCCGTCGTCGCGGGACCCACCGTCCTCCGGGTCGCCCGCCTCCGGGTCGCCCACCTCCGGGTCGCCCGCCTCCGGCGCACTGGCCTCGTCCGCCGCGCCGGGGGCCTCGGCCGCAGCGGCCGCCCCGTCCTCGTCCGCCGGACCCGTGTCCTCGGCCGCCACCGGCGCCACCTCGCGCACGACCGGCGCCGGCGCCGTGGGCTCGTCCACCGCGAAGATCAGGTAGAGGGCCGCCCCGCCGGCCGCGAGGGCCACGACGGAGAGCACCGCCAGCACGGCCCCGACGGCCACCAGCCGGCCGGCCAGGGTGCGCTCGGAGGGCGGACGTCCCTGGGGGGGCGGCGGCGGGGGCGGCGTCAGGTGGGGAGGACACGGCGGCTGCACGGGGCACTCCAGGGGCCCGGGGGGCCCCCGGGTCTGGGCGCCACCCCGCAGGGGGTCGTGGCGGAGGGGCTATCCTGGCCGCGTCCCCCCTGCGCCCTCCCCGCTCGGCCCGAGGCCCCATGCTCTCCATCGTCGCTCCCCTGCTGCTCCTCGCCGGCGCCCAGGCCGCCCCCCGGGTGGTCATCGACCTCGACAGCGCCGCCCTCGCCGCCGCGGGCGCCGACGAGGACGATCTGCGCACCACCCTCGCCAGCGAGCTGGAGAAGACCTTCCAGCTCGAGGCCAGCCCCGTGCTGATGGAGAAGCTGGCCCGCTCCAATGCTGCCGCTGTGCGGGGGCTCGGCCTCGACTACGCCTCGAACCCCGAGCTCTTCGTCTTCGGGCTCTCGGTGGGCACGGCCGTCAACGGCGCGGGCTTCGACCTCTTCGACCGCGACAGCGCCCTGCTGCCCGCCAACGGCTTCACCGCCCAGGCCGGCGTGCTGGCGGGCCTCAACCTCGGCGCCTTCACCCCCGGCACCGACACCCTGCTCGACCGCTTCTTCGTGGCCACCAATGCCATGCGCGCGGCGCCCTCCGTCGGCAGCTTCCAGGCCACCGTCTGGACCTGGGGCCTGCACGGCCAGTACGCCGTGCTCATGCCCGTCGAGAAGGGGGTGCTCACCTGGGGCGGCCTCGACCTCAGCACGGGCTTCGACCTCGCCCGCAGCAGCATCGCCCTCACCCAGACCATGCCCATCGACGGCGGGGTGGGCACCTGGCAGGCCGACGGCACCTACGCCCTCTCGGCCAAGGCCACCACCGTGCCCCTCGAGCTGAGCACCAGCGCCAGCGTGCCCGGTCTGTCGCTCTGGCTCGGGCTCGCGGCCGATCTGGCCCCCGGCGCCCGGGCCACCCGCAGCGTCTCGCTGGCCGGCGACATCACCGCCGACGAGGGCAGCGGCAGCTTCGGCACGGTCACCGCCGAGCACGACGAGCGGGTGGACGTGCGGCCGATGGGCGGGCGCCTCTTCACGGGGCTCCAGTTCGACATCACGGCGGTCAAGATCTACAGCCAGCTCAACCTCTCGACCGACCGCTCGGTGGGCATGCACGCCGGTCTTCGGGTGGCCATGTAGGCTCCCAGAGACTGTCGAGGTCTGCGATTGACACGTCAATCCGCGATCGCTACGATTCCCTCCTGGTGGGCGCATCCCACCTGTGGAACGGGAGGGGCCATGGCCTCGCTGCACCTGGCCGAGCGCGCCGACGACGACGCGACCGAGATGACCCTGACCGACGTGGCCACCCAGCTTCCCGGCGGCTTCGTCGACCCGGAGAGCATGACCGCGACCCCGGCGCCCGGCGCGCCCCTGTCGAGCTTCGGCCCCCTCCTCCCCCTCGAGCCTGCGCCCCCGCCGGTCCCCGCCGACCGCGCCCTGGCCCAGGCCCTCGCCGAAGAGCTCGCCGCCGAGGGCGACGCACCGGCACTGCAAGCGGGCGCGGTGGTCACCGAAGATCCGGTCGACGACCACGACAGCGGCACCGGCGACAGCGACGCCGAGCGCGCTTCGGCAGACGACGGCGAAGAGGCCGACGGCTTCGCGGCCCTCGCGAGCGAAGCGACCGACGGGGGCATCGGCGGCAGCGCCCTCGAGCTGCGGGTGCTGCGGGCCGAGCTGCTCCGCCAGCGGCGCGACATCGAGGCCCTGCGAACCGAGCGCTCGGTGGCCCTCCAAGAGGTCATGGCGGCCGCCTCCGAGGCCCGCGAGGCCCAGCAGGAGACCGCCGACTGGCGGGCCGTCGCCGCCCGTGCCGAGGATCGGGTGGCGGCCCTCGAGGCCGAGCTGGCCCACTACAAGGCCTTCGCCACCGCGGGCCTCTGGACCCGCATCGCCGGGTGTCCGCCCCATGTCGCCGGGTCCGGCCCCGCCTGAGCCCCGCCCGGGCCGACGAATCCACAGCGGGTGGCCCGACTCGGTCCGATCCCCCTCACCCTGGGGGGCCGCCGTGCCGTAGTTCTGGACATGTACACGCCAGACAAACGCACGCTGTCGGTCCGGACGTTCGCCGCGCGGCTCGAAGAGTCGGTCGCGGAGGTTGCCCAGGACCTCGTCCAGGAGACCCAGATGGCCCACCGCCATGCGGTGGAGGGCCACATCCCCGAGGCCACGCGCTTGCTGCGTTGTTTCGACGGATCAGACGGGCCTCCGTTCCACCCGAGCCTTCGCACCGGAGAGCGCCGCGCTCTCGGGAGCGTTGCCATCCAGCTCACGGCGGATGCACCCCTGACGGGCCTCGCCCGCGCCATGGGGGCGGCCTTCGTCGCGGGCAACCGCCAGGTCATCGTGAACCTGCCGCCCGGCGCGACCCAGCTCGCAACCCGGCTGGCCCACATGGCCGAAGACATCCTCCCCGGCGTGATCTTCACCGCGGAGATCCCGGATGCCTTCCTGCTCCGGTCGCTGACCGACGCCTTCACCCGGGCGGTCTGGTGGGCGGGCGATCCGGCGATGGTCCACCCCTACGGGGCCCTGATCCGCGACACCCGCACCCGCTTCATCGCCGAGGCGCCGACCAACGACCCGGCCCTCATCGGCGCCGACGCCGACATCGAGGCCGCTGCCGCCGCCATCGTCGCCTCGGCCTTCCGCCACGGCGGGCGCGACCCGGCCCGCATCGGCCGCGTCTACATCGACCCGGCCGTCTACGACGACGCCGTCGCCGCCATCTGCGACGCCGCCTCCGCGCTGACGGTGGCCGCCCCGGAGACCCCCGAGGCCCAGGTCAGCGCGATGCCCAGCGACGCGGCCCGGGTCGCCCTCCTCGACTGGCTGGACGCCGCCGAGGACGCCGACGCCAGCCTCGATGTGGGCCTCGACTTCCGCTACTTCGTCGAGGACGGGCTGCCCGTGCTCTACCCCACCGTCGTCAGCGACTGCGCGCCCGACCTGGAGATCGTGCGCCAGCGCAAGCACGGTGCCGTGCTGCCCATCGTCCCCGTCGACGAGCCCGAATTCGTTGCCCGCACCATCGCCGAGGGCGGCCAGGGCTGCGCGGTCAGCTGCTTCGGGGTCGACGTCGAGACCCGGGCGGCCCTCGCCCGCAGCCACACCCACGTCTTCGTCGAGAGCACCGACGTGAGCCCCGAGAACGCGGTGGCCCGCCACCGGTGGGGCGGCGCCCCCGGCTTCATCGTCGACCACGACGGCGAGGTCCGGGGCGGCACGAGCGCCCTGATCGAGGCCTTCTCGACGGACCGCCCGAAGCGCGGCACCCGCCCGGAGAAGGCCCCCGCCATCCAGGTGCCCGTGGCCTGATCGCCCGGCCCCGACATGACCATGCCCACCGTGTCGACGGTGGGCATGGCGCGCTTCAGAGACCCGAGCCCGCGCGCCCCCGAGAGCGCGCGCCGGGCGGCCGGCTCAGCCGAGCTTGCGGGCCGTGGCCGCGTCGACGATGCCCGTGGCCTGGAGGCCGTTGGCCTGCTGGAAGGCCTTCACCGCCGCCTCGGTGCCGCGGCCGAAGTCGCCGTCGACCTTGATGCTGGCGCCGTTGGCGTTGAGCTTCTCCTGGAGCGTCGAGACCGCGGCGCCGTCCGTGCCGTTCCGCAGCGTGATCTCGCCCGAGACCACGCCGTCCCAGGTGGAGGCCGCCTGGATGTGGCTGAGGTCGGTGCCGAGAGACTGCCAGACGGCGCTGAGCCCGCCCCGGTAGTAGAGCTGCTGGAAGGCGTAGGCCGAGGCGTTGTGGCCCGGGTGGTACTCGAGGTGGGGCATGTCCCAGCCCCAGTCGCCGCCCCACTCGGTGAAGCCGGCGGCCTTGCCGTGCTGGCCGAGCTTCTGCCAGCTCGAGGAGGGCGCATCCCAGGAGGGGCCCGTGCCGCGGCTGTTGTAGAAGACGATGTCGACGGCGAGACCGTAGTTGTGGAAGGAGCCGCCGCCGCGGACCTTCGTGACCCCGCCCTTGTTGAAGAGGGCGTTCTGGCGCGAGAAGCTGCGGTAGCCCTCGAAGACGTAGGGCTGGAGGCCATCGGCCTGGAGCTTGCGCACCACCGTGCCCGCCATCTTGCGGACCTCGGGGTGGAGGTTGGGGTCGGTCAGGGTGCCCTTGGGATCGGCGTTGCCGACCACACCGGCGCCGCCGCCGCCCTCGGGCTGGGGGGCGTCGGTCTTCTTGTCGCCCTCGTCCTTCTGGTCGGGCTTCGCGCCGAGCTCACCGGGCCCGCAGGTGTTGAGGGCCTGGGCGGTCTTCACGCCCACGACGCCGTCGGCCTCGAGGCCCCGGGAGCGCTGGAAGGCGACCACGGCGGCCTTGGTCATCGGGCCGAAGTAGCCGGTGGCCGGCAGGCTCGCGCCGTTCTGGTTGAGCAGCTTCTGGAGCTCGACCACCTGGGGGGAGCGCATGCCGAACTGGAGGGCCGGCGAGCCCGAGACCCCGCAGGCGTTCTTGTGGTCGTCCGAGCGCTGGGCGTCGATGTGGACCTGGGAGAGGGCCCGGTGGGTGGCGGGGCCCGCGACCCCGTCGACCTCGAGGCCCGCGGCCCGCTGGACGGCGCGCACCGCGTCGAGGGTGGCCTGGTCGAAGGTGCCCGTGACCTCGATGCCCGCGCCGCGCGCGTTGAGCTGGGTCTGGAGGGACTGGACCTGGGCGCCGCTGTTGCCGAGCTCGAGGCCGGGCCGGCCGGACCAGCCCGAGGCACCGCCGCCGCTGCTGCCGCCCGCGAGGGCCTTGGCCGTGTTGGCCCCGGCCACCCCGTCGACCGAGAGGCCGTTGCGGCGCTGGAAGGCCCGCACGGCCGAGAGGGTCTGGCGGCCGAAGTAGCCCGTGGTCGGAAGCGAGGCGCCGTTGGCGTTGAGCTGGGCCTGGAGGGCCTTCACGGCCTCGCTGCGCATGCCGAACTGGAGCACGGGGCTGCCGCTCCAGCCGCTGCCCGTCGACTTGCGGTGGATCTTCGCCTGGCCGCCGCGGGCGGGGCTGAGGCTGGGCACGGGGCCGCGCATGCCGCCGGCCACCCACTCGCGGAACCGGGTCTCGGCCTGCTCGGCGGCGAGCTCGCCCGGGTCGCCGGGCTGATCGAGGGCCGTCTGGCCGCTGCCGCCGCCGGCGAGGGCGTGGGCCACCTCGTGGGCGGCGACCCCCATCGCGTCGGCGTCGACCAGATCGGCCGCGAAGCCGCCGCCGAAGGTCATCGCCGAGCCCTCGGTGAAGGCCTCGGCCCCGAGCGAGGCCGTGCCGCCGCTGTCGTTGCCGGCCGAGAGCCCGCCGAGGCTCTGGCCGAAGGCTGCCGAGAGGGCCATGTTCACGGGCGCCGAGAAGGGGCCCCCGGCCGAGCCGCCGAGGCGGGCGAGCAGCGCCGAGTTGTCGCGGCCCTGCTGGCCCGCGCCCTGGAGCTGGTCGGGGGCGGCGGACGCGGGACCGTCGGCGGTGGTCTCACGGCGGGTCTGGCGCTGCAGCATCGGTCCTCCTGGGGACACCAAGACCATACGGCGTCACCGGCCCGTGCCCGATGTCGGCCCACTGACATCTTGGGGCATCCCACCGGGCGGCCCTGCACTCTCGCCGGGCGTCCCGCCCCGCCCGGCCGGGCCTCCCGCGGGCGGCACAAGCTCGAGAACACTGTCCCAGTCAACACTCTCACCCCCACAGCCCCCGGACCCGCCCGCGTCCCCGCCCGCGCGCCGCCGGCATCACGGCGATGACACCGCCCCCCCGTCCCCCGGACCCGCGCCCGGCCGGGTGCTGGCGAAGGCCCACCACAGCGTGCTACCGGCCGCGGTGCCCCTGCCCACCCGACCGGCGAGACCATGCCCCGAATCATCGACCACGATGCCCGCCGCCGCGAGATCCTGGGCGACTGCCTCAGCCTCTTCGCCGAGCGGGGCTACAACGGCCTCTCCATGCGCCAGCTCGCCCGCCAGCTCGGGGTGTCGACCGGCACGCTCTACCACTACTTCCCGAGCAAAGACGCCCTCTTTGCCACCCTGTTCCGCCAGCTCGCCGCCGACGCCATCGCGACGACGACCGCCGCGGCGCCCGTGGACGCCCCCCGCTCCGCGCGGCTGGCCGTGCTGTCGAGCTACGTCGAGCAGAACGCCGACACCCTCATCCAGGCCCTGCGCATCGCGCAAGACATCCACCGCCACCAGCCGGCGGCCACCGGCCGGGCCTTCCTCGAAGAGACCCTGTCGGCCTTCACCGCGGCCATCCAGGAACAGCTCGCGCTCGAGAGCCCGGCGCGGGCCCGGGTCTTCCTGAGCTTCATCCTGGGCGCCCTCGTCCACCGGGAGCTCGACCCCGAGCGGGTCGACCTCGCCCAGCACCTCGCCGTGGTCATCGAGGTCAACGACCGGCTCCACCCCTGAGCCCTCCGGGGGCGCCGCCGCTCAGCGCCGGCGACGGGGGCGGTTCTCGGCCACGGCCGTGAGCGGATCCTCGGGCCAGCTGTGCTTCGGATAGCGGCCGCGGAGCTGCTTGCGGACCTCCTGGTAGGAGCCCGTCCAGAAGCCGGCCAGATCGCGGGTGACCTGGGCGGGGCGCTGGTTGGGCGCCAGCAGGTGGACCACCACGGGCTCACCGAGCACCCGGGGGGTCTCGCGCAGGCCGAAGAGCTGCTGGATGCGGGCGGCCAGCACGGGCGGCCCGCTGCCGTCGCCGTAGTCGAGGGCGATCTCGGAGCCGGAGGGCACCGCGATGCGCACGGGCAGCGCGCGCGCGAGCAGGGCACGGGTGGCGTGGTCGAGGCGCCGCTGGATGGCGCCCACCAGGTCGGCGCCGGCCAGGTCGGAGAAGGAGCGGCACGCGCCCAGGACATCGTCCAGCAGGGCATCGCAAGAGACGTCGGGGAGGGGGTGATCCGGGCGCAGGCGGGCCAGCAGCGCGAGCCGGCCCTGGAGCCCCCGCACCGCCGGCCCGGGCCGCAGCACCACGGCCGCGCCCGCCCGGCGGGCCGCCGCGGCCCACACCCGGGCCCCCGCGGGCGCCGCCGGTCCGCGATCCTCGGCCCGGGCCGGCCGGCGCTCGAAGACCAGCGCCCCCCAGCGGCGCTCCCGCGAGAGGCGCACCCGCTGGGCCTCGGGATCCCAGCGCACCGCCACCGACCAGTCGGGGGCGAGCTGGGCGTCGTCGAGGGGCGCGGCGGCCCCGATGCGGATCCCCCGGGGGCCGCTGTGGAGGGCCACGGCGAGAAAGCAGCGCGCGCTGCCCAGGGGCGGCGGCTGCTGGAAGCGGGCGCGTCCGCCGGTCGCGAGCCGGGCCTCGCCGGTGTCGGTGCGCAGGCCCACCCGCTCGGGAAAGCCCGCCACCAGCGCGCCGAGCAGCCCGCCACGGGGGGCCGGCGGCAGGGTGTCGAGACGCCCAGCGAGGCGCCGGAGCTGATCGCGCACCTGGCGCACCCGGGCCAGGGCCCGCCGGTCGCCGCCCCTGGCCTGGCGCGGATCGTCCACCGCCGCCATGCGCTGGGCGAGCGCTGCCGGCGCCGCGACCCCCGGGGCGCCCCAGGGATCCCGCTCGGCCATCAGGGCGGCCGCGGTGGTGGCCCTGTCGAGCACCCCGGCAGCGGCCCCGGCCATGACCACCCGCCCGAGCCGGGGGTGGACCGGCAGGCTGGCCAGCCCCCGGCCGAGCGCCGTGATCTCCCCGTCGGCGTCGAGGGCGCCCAGCTCGCGGAGCAGCTGGCGGGCCCGCCCGAGGGAGGAGGCCGGCGGGGCGTCCAGCCAGTCGAGGCCCTCGGGCGCCTCGCCCAGATCGGCGAGGAAGAGCACCAGCTCGGTGAGGTCGACCCGCTCGAGCTCGGGGGCCTGGGACGCGGGCCGCAGCAGGTGGGCCGCCGGGGTCCACAGCCGCCGCGCGAGGCCGGGGCCGGTGCCGCCCGCCCGGCCGGCCCGCTGATCCGCCGAGGCCACCGAGGTGGGGAGGGTGCGCAGGCTGTCGATGCCCAGGGCGAAGTCGTGCTCTGGCACCCGCTCGAGGCCCGCATCGACGACCGCCCGGACCCCCGGCAGGGTCACGCTCGTCTCGGCGATGTTGGTCGCGAGCACCACCGTGCGCGGGGCCGTGGGCTGGAGGGCCGCGTCCTGGGCGGCGAGGGGCAGCCGGCCGTGCAGCGGCACGACGGGCAGGTCGAGGCGCGCCGCGAGCAGGGCCCGGGTGCGCTCGATCTCGCCCACGCCGGGCAGGAAGGCGAGCAGGTGGCCCCCCTCGGTCTCGCCGAGCAGCTCGACCACCCCGTCCGCCACCTCTTCCTCGATGCGGCGCGCCGGCCGCTGGCTGCGGTGGCGCACCGTGACCGGAAAGCAGCGGCCCTCGGCCCGCAGCACGGGCGCCCCCCCGAGGAAGGCGGCCACGGGCTCCGGATCGAGGGTGGCCGACATGACCAGGATCTTGAGCTCGGGCCGCAGCTCGGCCTGGAGGCGGCGGAGCACGGCGAGGGCCAGATCCGCGTGGACCCCGCGCTCGTGGAACTCGTCGAGAATGACGATGTTCACGCCATCCAGAAAGGGATCCGACTGGAGCTGTCGGGTGAGCATGCCCTCGGTCATCACGACCAGGCGGGTGGCGGGGGAGCTGCGGTTCTCGAAGCGCACCCGCCAGCCCACGGCGTCGCCCGGCCGGGCCCCCAGCCAGCGGGCGAGGGTGTGGCCGGCGCGCCGGGCCGCGAGGCGGCGGGGCTGGAGCACGACCACCTGGCCGTCCCCCGCGAGGCCCGCGAGCAGCAGGGCCGCCGGCACCCGGGTCGTCTTGCCCGAGCCCGGGGGCGCCACCAGCACGGCGCTGCCGTGGGCCGCCAGCCCGTCGATGAGCGCAGGCACCACCCCCTCGACCGGGAGGGCGGGGCCCGACCAGCGCAGCCCGCTCACGGTGCCGGCGGGCCCTGGTCGATGCGGCGGAACTCGACGCGCCGGTTGACCGCCTTGTGGGAGGGGCTGTCGTTGGGCACGAGGGGCTTGGACTCGCCGTAGCCGACGTACTCGAGGCGGTCGGGCTGGACGCCGCGGTTGATGAGGTACTCGACCACCGTGCGGGCCCGGCGGGCCGACAGGTCGAGGTTCACCCGGCCCGAGCCGTCGGAGTCGGTGTGGCCCTGGACCTCGATGCGGATGTAGGGGTACTTGCCGAGGATGTCGGCGACCTCGTCGAGAACCTTGTAGGAGTCGACGGTCAGCTTGTCCTTGCCCGTCTCGAAGTTCA
The DNA here is from genome assembly GCA_964226865.1 of Myxococcota bacterium. GTDB lineage: Bacteria > Myxococcota_A > UBA796 > UBA796 > UBA2385 > CAXQUZ01. The sequence continues at coordinate 11,286 of CAXQUZ010000320.1, forward strand.
CGCCGGGGATGACGCCGTCGAAGATGTCGGGCTCGACCAGCTCGTCGGGGCAGCCGTCCTGGTCTTCGAAGCCGTTGATGTTCTCGGGCTCCGAGGGGCAGGCGTCGGCGCTGTCGGGGATGCCGTCGTTGTCGTTGTCGGTGTCGGGGCAGCCGTCGGAGTCTTCGAAGCCGTCGCGGTCGTCGGCATCGGTCGGGCAGCGGTCGCGGTCGTCGGGCACCCCGTCCCGGTCGTTGTCGTTCTCGGGGCAGCCGTCGCTGTCGTCGTAGCCGTCGCCGTCTTCGGCGGCGTCCGGGCAGGCATCGCTCCAGTCCGGGATGCCGTCCTTGTCGTTGTCGGTGTCGGGGCAGCCGTCCCGGTCTTCGAAGCCGTCCGGGTCTTCCTCTTCGTCCGGGCACTGGTCGACGTCGTCGCGGATGCCGTCCTGGTCGTTGTCGCGGTCGGGGCAGCCGTCGTCGTCCCGGAAGCCGTCGAAGTCCTCGCGGTCGGTGGGACAGGGGTCGACTCGGTCGGCGAGGCCGTCCTCGTCGGTGTCGCGCTTCAGCTCGCCGCCCCGGAAGGCGATGCCGGCGGTGAGCTCCCAGTTGGCGAAGCCCTCGGCGTAGCCGACCGTGTCTTCGCCCCAGTGGAGCAGGGCGCGGCCGTCCATGCGGAAGAACCAGGGGCCGTCGAGGCGCAGCAGGAGCCCGGCGCCGAAGTTGGCGAGGGGATCGGTGTTCGGGTTGCTGCGCACGAAGCGGGAGTCGGCGGCCGAGCGGTCGAGGGGCGCCGAGGAGGTCGGCCGGGCCTGCTTCCAGAACACCCCGCCGCCGGCCAGCAGGAAGGGCTGGGCCCAGTGGTCGGGGGCCATGTCGATCATGAGGTCGAGCCGCGGCGTCAGCCCCGTGTAGGGCATGTTCAGGGCCGTGACCTGGCCGGCGTGCACGCCCAGATCGAACTCGAAGCCCACCCGCGGGCCGAAGGTGTAGCCGAGGCGCGGCACGATGGCCCAGGCGTGGCTGATCTCTTCGTCGGGGTCGATAAAGAGGTAGCCACCCGCGAGGCCGGCGGTGACGCCCTGCATGGGGGCCGCCTGGGCGGTCGGGCCCATGGCGGTGCCGAGCAGGACGGGGAGGAAGAGCGCGAGAGACATGACACACCCACTGCCGGGAGGGCCCGGAGCACAGAGCGGTGGAGATGGGGTTCGTCGGCCTGCGCGCCCCCGCAGGGCCCCGCGGCACGGACGGACTCTGCCGGGGGCGCGGTATAACCAGACCCAACAGGGCCCCGATGACCGCCCGGTTCCGGCCCCCTGCCCTCTCGCGGCGCCCGCCCGGCGACCTGGGGATCCGGTCCACCCCGGACCTCGCCCCGCGCCGCGCACCGGAGCGCGGGCGGGCCGCCCTCCCCCACTTCGCGCTGCTGGCCGCCCACCCCCGCGCCGCCAGACCGCGGCCGAGCCGCCCGGCCCGCCCCTCCCCGACCCGACCCGCCTCCCTCTCCGCGGCCCCCCGCCCGGTGGCGCTCGGGCCCCGCAATGCC
>CAXQUZ010000321.1:0-6166 GCA_964226865.1 Myxococcota bacterium
GCGATCGCATGCGGTGACTGGAGTTCAGAGGGGTGCTCTTCCGATCTCTGCGCCCCGACATGATCCTCATGGACTGCATGATGCCGGGCCTGACCGGCGGCGAGACGGCCATCGCCCTGCGGGAGCGGGGCGTCGGGGTGCCCATCGTGGCGGTCACGGCCGACGTCTCGGACGACTCCCGGGCCCGGGCCCTGGCCGCCGGCATGGACGACCACATCACCAAGCCGCTGCGGCGCGAGCTGCTCGAGCGGACCCTCGCCCGCCACCTGCCGGTGCCCGCCTCCGCCCGGGCCTGAGGGCGCCGAGGTGCCCGATCCCACGGGCCAGGGCACCGCTCCAGGGCCCCGTCCTCCGCGTGTGGTAGCGTCCGGCGACGCTCGATCAGCGCCCGGCCAGCGCCGCGACACCGCGGTCGGCCCGCCGGGCCCCCAGGAGGCACACACATGCACAGTCGCTGGATCACCCGCGGGACGCTCCTCGCCCTCACCCTCGGCGGCACCCTCGCCGGCTGCGAAGAGAAGAGCAACAAGCTCACGGTGGGCGCCAAGGACGGCGCGGACGGCTGCGAGCTCTCCGTTGCCACCCTGCCCGACACCGAGTGGGTCTTCCTCAAGGCCAACCCCGACAAGAGCCAGGTGCCCGATCCCACGACCCGCCTCAAGTTCCTCAAGGACGGCGCGGGCGTGAAGGCCAAGTACAACGTCGGCTCGATCTCCGACATGTACGACTACGGCTGCGAAGAGAAGGGCAAGGAGATCATCTGTCGCGAAGAGGTGAAGCCCAAGGACTACTGCCAGGCCTTCATCGCTGCCGGCAAGGAGTGCACCCCCGAGCTGCTCAAGGGCTTTGCCCCCGACATGACCGATGAGCAGGTCGCCAAGGGCATCAAGGAAGGCAACGAGATCGCCGCCAAGTACAAGGACAAGCCCGAGTGGAAGTCCTTCGTGGCGAACAACAACAACCTGGGCAACAAGCTCCGGGGCATCATCTACGTCAAGCTCGACAGCAAGAAGTGCCGCCTGGTCGTCCAAGACAACTACATGACCATCTACAATGGCAAGAAGGTCGAGGACTCCAACCCTGCCGGCACCAACCCCTTCGTCAAGAACGACCAGGGCGAGCTGCTGTGGGAGCACTGCCAGACCAGCCGTGACCTCGTCGCGACCAAGGCCGCCGAGCTGCCCGAGGACCTCTCCACCCTCGGCCACGAGGCCCGCCACCCGGTCGGGACCGAGCTCCACATGTGGTACATGAACGAGGCCGCCCAGAAGCCCACCGAGGGCTGCGCCTACAGCTACGACACCTGGCTGAACGGCAAGCCCCTCAAGAAGGGCCTGAAGCCCGAGGTGGTCGGCGAAGAAGAGAAGGCCCTCAAGTGGCACTTCGCCCACACCTTCGACACCCCCTCCGCCAGCGGCGCCGGGGATGTGGTCCACGCGGTGGTCACCACCACCTGCGGCGCCAAGGTCGAGAAGAAGGTGACCTGCGCGGCCATGCTCTTCCAGTAGGCCGGCCGGCCCCCGACGCCGGACGCCCGGGCTGCATCCACCGCCCGGGCGTCGTCGTTCTCGGGGGCCAACCGACCGCTGGGGTCGGCTGCGCTCAGTCGTCCAGCCGCATGCGCCAGGCCGTGCCCTGGGGGCCGTCCATGAGCACGATGCCGTGCTGGTCGAGCTCGACCCGGATGGCGTCGGCGGCGGCCCAGTCCTTGGCGGCCCGGGCGTCGAGCCGGGCCTGGATGCGCGCCTCGACGGCCTCGGCGGTCATGCCCAGGGCGGCGAGCCGGCGGCTCTTGACCTGGTCGAACCACGCGCCGCTCTCGAGACCGCCGATGCCCAGCACCTCACCGGCCAGAGCGAAGGCCTCGAGGGCCGGCTGGGCGAGGGCCGCGGCGCGCTTGCGCCACTTGCGGTTGTTCGCGAAGCGGTTGGCGCTGCGGGCGAGCTCGTGGACCAGGGCGATGGCCTTGCCCGTGTTGAAGTCCTCGTCCATGGCCGCGGCGAAGGCGGCCCGGAAGCCGGTGGCCTTCTCGTGCAGGTCGGCGGCCTGGTCGCCCAGGTCGCGCACCAGCTCGGCCGCCGAGGCGCCGACGGGACGCGCCGCCATCTCCTCGAGCACCTCCTTGGCCGAGTAGACCCGGTCGAGGGCCACGAGGCACTCCTTGAGCCGCTCGGCCGAGTAGGGCAGGGGGCTGCGGTAGTGGGACTCGAGGTAGAGCAGCCGCAGGGCCTCCGCCGGCACCTCGTCGAGGATGTCGCGGATGCGGATGATGTTGCCGAGCGACTTCGACATCTTCGTGCCGGCCATGTTGAGGTGGCCGTTGTGCATCCAGACCCGGGCGAAGGGGTGGGTGCCGCTGGCGCACTCGGACTGGGCGATCTCGTTCTCGTGGTGGGGGAACACGAGGTCGATGCCGCCGCCGTGGATGTCGAAGCTGTCGCCGAGGTGGCGGGTCGACATCACGGAGCACTCGATGTGCCAGCCGGGGCGGCCCTGGCCCCAGGGCGAGGGCCAGGCGACCTCGCCGGGCTTGGCGGACTTCCAGAGGGCGAAGTCGCCGGGGTGGCGCTTGCGCGTGTCGACGTCGACCCGCTCGCCGGCGCGCAGGTCCTCGAGCTTGCGGCCCGAGAGCTGGCCGTAGCGGTCGAAGCTGTCGACGGCGAAGTAGACGTCCCCGTCGACGGCGTAGGCGTGGCCCTTCTCGATGAGGGTGGCCGTCATGGCGACGATGCCCTCGATGTTGTCGCTGACCCGGGGCTCGAGGTCGGGCCGCACGTTGCCCATGCGGGCCAGGTCTTCGTCGAGGGCGTCGATGAAGCGCTGGGCCAGGGCGAGGGGCGGCTCGCCCAGCTCGGCGGCGCGGGCGATGATCTTGTCGTCGACATCGGTGTGGTTGCGCACGTAGGTGACGCGCCAGCCCCGGGCCTTGAGCCAGCGGTAGACCACGTCGAAGGTCAACATCGCCCGGGCATGCCCGATGTGGCAGTAGTCGTAGACGGTCATGCCGCAGACGTAGAGCTTCACGTGGCCGGGCTCGGTGGGCGTGAAGCTCTCGAGCTGGCGGCTGCGGGTGTTGGTGATGCGCATCGGGGGAACGGCGGCGGGATCCATGGTGGTCCTCGGGGTGGCCGCGGGCAGGCGCGGCGGGAAGTGGCGGGGGCGGGGCCCCCACAGCAGGGCAAGGGGGGCGCCAAGACGCGAACACGCCGCCTCCGTGCATCCGGAGACGGCGTGGGTCCGCCTGGAGGTCGGGCGCCGGACCCCCCTAAGCAGTCCCGTGCCCCATGACCGCCAGGCGGCGCAGACATCGCGCGCGAAGCAGGGGGCGGAGGGGGCGGGCGGGCGTCATGGGCGACTCGTGGGGGCGGCGCAGGGGGGACGGGCTGGCGCGGGGCTCAGCTCTTGAAGATGGTCTCGATGCGGGTGCGGACCTTCTTCTCGTCCTTGTCTTCGGCGACGGCGAGCTCTTGGATGAGCAGGTTCGAGGCCTGATCGTACATCTTCCGCTCGCCGAAGGACAGGTTCTTGTCCTTGCGGAGCAGGGCGAGGTCGCGCAGCACCTTGGCCACCTCGATGAGGTCGCCCGTCTGGATCTTGTTCAGGTACTCGCGGTAGCGCCGGTTCCAGGTCTGGTTGTCGGCGGGCACGTCGCGGTCCTTGAGAACCTCGTAGACCTTGGGCACCTGGGTCTTGGCGATGACCGTGCGCACGCCGAGGGCGCTGGCGTTCTGGACGGGAATCCGGATGGTCATGCCGTTGTCGAGGATCTTGAGCACGTACATGGTGGCGGAGGTGCCCTCGACGTCGATGGTCTCGACGTCGCTGATGACTCCGACCCCGTGACCGGGGTAGACCGCCATGTCGCCGACCTTGAACTCCATCTGGCTTCTCCTCGGCCCGTCGGGGCAACGCTGGGGCAACACTCCCGCCCGTCCATCGGGCCGAGCGACGCGGGAGTATACAGACCGTGGCGCATTCGTCAAGTCTAGCGCCGGTGGGGCAGCTCGACAATGGCGCACACTGGCGGATTCTCAGGCTTGGCGCGCCCTCAGCGCACCGTGAGCCAGTGGCCCGTGTAGGAGAACTTCTCCTCCTTCTCGTCGGCCCCCACGAAGAAGCCCCGCCAGTCGGCGATGAAGTAGTCGCCCGGGGCGAGCTGCATCAGCGCGATGCTCTTGCCCTCGTTGATGGCCTTGACGTCGTAGGGGGCCTTCTCGCGGTACTCCACCGACCACTGGTGGGCGGCGTTCTTCGTGTCGCGGTAGGCGCAGCCCTCGGCGTCGAGCTTGAAGGGGCGCCAGCCGGGGTGCTCGAAGTCGAAGAAGGCGTGGGTGCCGGCCGAGAGGGTGTTGGCCTCGCTCTTCTCCCGGTCGAGACAGACCCGGCGGTGGGTGAGCTTGCCCTTGGTCTCGAGGGTGCGCTGGAGCCGCCCGGGGGCCATCTCGCGGTAGGCGTTGTCGGCGAAGAGGTGGAGGCCGTGGGTCTCGGGGATCTGGACGAGGAGGTGGCGGCCGCTGTCGTAGCGCTCGCGCTCGGGGGCCTCCTGCTTGAACTCTTCGGAGGTGTAGCCCTCGGCCGAGATGACGACGGTGTGGGTGCCGGGCTGGCACTCGAGGGCGAAGCGGCCCTTGTCGTCGGTCTGGGCGAAGCAGGGCGCACCGGCCGCGGCGACCTTGGCGTTGGCGATGGGCTTGCCGGTGGCGTCGACGACCTCGCCGTCGATGGCCATCTTGCCGCAGCCCCCCAGGGCCACCGCCAGCACCAGTCCCCGACCCGGGCCGAGGCTCATGCCGGGGCTCCCAGCAGCTCGATGTGGTCGATCTTGGCCAGGGGCACGAAGAGCCGGCGGCCCTCGCCCTCGAGGGCCTTGCCCTCGAAGTCGGCCCAGGCCGTGACCGTGACGAGCACGCCGCCGTTGCTGCGGTCGTCGACGGTGCCCTCGAGGATGACCGCCTTGGCGGGGAGGTGGGGCGCGGAGCGGGCCGTGAAGAGCGGCGCGCGAAGGTAGATGCGGACGGAATCCATGGGGCCCCCGGGGCTCTGCGGGTCGGGGGGGCCGGGCGGCTCGCGGGCCGCGGCGCCGGGCCCCCACAGCCGCATAGACAACGGGCCCCCATCTGGCAAGCCGGGATTGTGTGGCCGCGGTTAGGGCCCGCCCCGGAGGTCGCCATGCACCGCTCGTCCCCCCGCCCCCGCCGGCGCGCCGCCCCCCTCGTCCTCGGCCTCGCCCTCGGGGCCGGCGCCTGTGGGCCCGACCCCCAGCTCAGCGCCGAGCTGGCCCAGGCCCAGGCCGCCCGCAGCGCCGCCGAGGACGAGGCCCGCCGGCTCCGGGGCGAGCTCGACCAGCAGGCCGCCCGCATCGCCGGCCTCGAGCGCTCTCTGCGCCAGGCCCGCACCGACGCCGCCCGGGCCCGGCTGGGCCTCGCCCCGGGCCAGTCCCTCGCCGCCGTGCTCGAGACCAGCATGGGCAGCATCCGCTGCACCCTCTTCCCCGACCAGGCGCCCGTCGCGGTCACCAATTTCGTCCAGCTGGCCGAGGGCGGCAAGGCCTGGACCGACCCCCGCACGGGCCAGACCACCACCGCCCCCCTCTACCCGGGCACCACCTTCCACCGAGTCAAGCCGGGCTTCATGATCCAGGGCGGCGACCCCCTGGGCACGGGCGAGGGCGGCCCGGGCTACGAGTTCGCCGACGAGACCGACAACGGGCTGGTCTTCGACAAGCCGGGCCTGCTGGCCATGGCGAACCGGGGCCCCGACACCAACGGCTCCCAGTTCTTCATCACCGACGGCGGCACGCCGAACCACCTCGACGGCAAGCACACCATCTTCGGCCGCTGCGGAGACGCCGAGGTCGTGGCCGCCATCGCGCGGGTCGACCGGGGCCCCAGCGACCGGCCCACCCGCCCCGTGCGGCTCGCCCGGGTGCGCATCCTCCGCGGGGAGTAGTGGCTCCCAAGATGCCCTCTGTTGCGGCATCTTGAGAGAACGAGAAGGCCCGCGGGGCCCCCCGTGGAATGGGTTCCGGAATCGATCCCGAACTTGTGAATATGGCAAAAAATAAAAAAATAGTTACAGCATTTTTGGATGGAGATAGAGGAGGAAAATTACTGCTAGTGGAATTAAGTGGTAAGTTAGGCAAATCACTTACTCATGTTTCAATAGC
>CAXQUZ010000322.1:0-12397 GCA_964226865.1 Myxococcota bacterium
CCTACCGCTCGGAAGACAAGCAGCGCCGCGAGGTGGCCGAGGCCAAGAACCAGCTCGACGGGCTCATCTACAACACCTCCCTCTCCTTCGAGGAGTTCGGCGAGGACCTCGAGCCCGAGGACCACGACGCCGTTCAGGCCGCCATGACCGCCGCCGAGGCCGCCATGGACGCGGGCGACGCCGAGGCCATCCGGGCCGCCCACGCCGAGCTCTTCGACGCCGCCCAGCTCCTCGCGGACGCCATCTACGGCAACCTCCGCGACGAGGTGGAGGACGAGGACTTCGACCTCGACGACGACGAGCTGGACGACGACTTCGACGACGACGAGCTGGACGACTTCGACGACGAGGATGACGGCGGCGCCCCGTCGAAGTAGGTCACCTGCGGGCAGAGTCCCGGCCGCGACCTGCACCCCCGCGGCCCCTTGGAGGTCAGCGTGTCCCGCCGCGACTACTACGCCGTGCTGGGCGTCAAGCGCGATGCGACCCCCGAGGAGCTGAAGAAGGCCTTTCGGGGCCTCGCCCTCCAGTTCCATCCCGACCGCAACCCCGACGACCCGGACGCCGAGCGGCGCTTCCGGGAGGTCGCCGCGGCCTGGCAGGTGCTCTCCGACCCCGAAGAGCGCCTGCGCTACGACCGCCTGGGCCCACTCTACCGCCCAGACGGCCGCCCCCCGACCCCCGAAGACCTCAACGCCTTCGTGAGCGAGGCGCTGAGCGGCCTCTTCCGCAAGCGCGACCGGGGCGACAAGGGCGAAGACCTCCGCTACACCCTCGCCATCACCCTCGAAGAGGTGGCGGCGGGCGGTCCCCGCGAGATCAGCCTGATGCGGCGGCTCCACTGCGCCCGCTGCGACAGCACCGGCGCCGAGCCCGGCGACGAGGGCCGGGCGGCCTGTCCGGCCTGCGACGGCAGCGGCAAGTCCTCCACCCGGCGCATCTTCCGCAGCGACTGTCCCCGCTGCGACGGCCGGGGCTGGCTGCGCACCAAGGCCTGCAAGCGCTGCGACGGCGCCGGCGCCCTCGACAGCCGCGAGACCGTCACCGTGCGCATCCCCCCCGGGGTGGCCACGGGCCAGAAGCTGCGGCTGCGCGGCCTGGGCAACGAGGGCCGCGGCGGGGGCAAGCACGGCGATCTCTTCGTGCTCATCGAGGTCAGAGACCACGACATCTTCCGCCGGCGCGGCGCGGATGTGCTCTGCGAGGCCCCCCTGCTCTTCACCGAGGCGGCCCTCGGCACCGAGCTGGCCGTCCCCACCCTCGACGGCGCGACCACAATTCGCATCCCCCCTGGCACCCCGTCTGGCAAGGTGTTCCGCCTGTCGGGCCGCGGCCTCGCGTCCCCCGCCGGCAAGCGCACGGGCGACCTGCTCGTCAAGGTGCGCGTCGAGGTGCCCCCCGCCCTCTCCCCCGAGGCCCGTGCCGCCCTCGCGGCCCTCGCCACGGCCCTGCCCCCTGCCTCCCACCCCGCCCGCCTCGCCTACGACGACGCGCTCCGCGACCGTCGCTGAGGTCCCGCCCCCCCTCCCCGCCCCTCGGAGCCCCGCCGTGTTCTCCGCCCGCCGCCTCCGCTCGCTGCTGGCCGCCGCCGCCTTCGGGCTGCTCGTGGTCCCCCACGCCGACGCCGGACGCCGCCAGAAGGCCCCGCCCACGCCCGAGGTGGTCGAGAAGGCCCTCGTGCTGGCCCCCAGCGACCGCCTCGCGGCCATCGCCATGCTCGAGAGCGCCGCGAGCGACGCCGCCGACCCCGCCGCCCAGGCCGTCATCTCGCTGTGGGCCGGCGAGCAGCGCCGCCTCGTGGGCGACACCGCCGTCGCCCGGGCCTGGTTCGAGTCGGCGGCCAAGGCCGACGACAAGAGCGTCCAGGACGGCTCCACCATGGGCCTCGCCCTGCTCAACGCCCAGGACGGTCTCTCCGGCAACGTCGTGGCCACCCTCCAGCTGCTCGGCGAGCCGGGCCTGCCCGACAGCATGAACGCCGACCGCTTCCGGCTGCTGGCCCTCGACGGGGTCCAGCAGGGCACCAACCCGAGCAAGGTGCGCGAGTATGTGCGCAAGGCCGTGGCCTACGCCGCGGGCGACCCGGTGGTCGAGGGCCGCGTCAAGGCGACGCTGGCGCCCATGATGGCCCCCGAGCAGGCCGACCAGCTCGAAGACAGCCCCGAGGCCCAGGTCTCGGCCGAAGAAGACACCATCAAGCGCGCCCGGGAGGCCCTCCAGGGCGACCGCCTCAGCGAGGCCGGCCGCCTCGCCGGCCAGCTCCTCGCCACCTGGCCCGACTCCGAGCACGCCCGCGAGGCCGGCTACATCATCAAGCGCGCCGAGGCCGGCGACAAGGCCGTGGCCGGCAAGGTGGGCGTGCTGCTCCCGGCCTCGGGCAAGTACGCCGCGGTCGGCAAGCGCATCCGCCAGGTCGTCGAGCTCGCCAACGACCGCATGGGCGGGCGCATGCAGCTCGTCTTCCGCGACGCCCACGGCGACACGGCCGCCACCACCCGCGCCATCGAAGAGCTGGTCCTCGACGAGGGCGTCGTCGCCCTCCTCGGCCCGCTCCTCAAGGAAGACGCGATGGTGGCCGCCGAGACGGCCCAGGCCCTCGGCACCCCCATGGTCGCCCTGGCCCAGTCCCAAGACCCGGCCAGCGCCGGCGACTACGTCTTCCGCGGCTTCCTGCCGGTCGAGCAGCAGGTCGAGGCCCTGGTCCAGAACCTCACGAGCATGCAGGGCATGCGCCGCTTCGCCGTGCTCTACCCCGACACCTCCTTCGGCCAGCACGCCCGCGCCTCCTTCGAGGCCGAGGTGAAGAAGAAGGGCGGCGAGGTCGTGCGCGCCGTGACCTACGACGCGACCGCCACCAGCTTCCTCGATCCGGCCCGCCAGCTCGGCGCCAAGGACTACACCGCCCGCAGCTCGGAGTACTACCGCCTCAAGCGCGACGCCGAGCGCGCCGGCAACGACCCGTCCAAGGTCGTGCTGCCCCCGAAGCTCGACTTCGACGCCATCTTCATTCCCGACTCCTGGCAGCGGGTGGCCCTCGTCGCCAGCTCGCTGGCCTATGAGGAGTTCCCGGTGGGCGACTTCCGCCCCCACCGCCACGCCCAGCGCATGCCGCTGGTGGGCCTCAACGCCTGGAACGACGCCCGCATCGTCGAAAACGGCGGAGACTACGTCCAGCACGCCATCTTCGTCGACGCCTTCTACCCGGGCTCGGACGCGCCCGGGGTGCGCGAGTTCGTCTCCGACCACAAGCAGGCCCTCGGCCGGAAGCCCGGCGTGATCGACGCCCTCACCTGGGACGCCACCCGGCTGCTCGGCACGGCGGTGCTCGCCGGAGGCCCCGATCGCAAGGCCGTGCGCGACGAGCTCGCGGCCACCCGGGTGTCGAGCCCGGTGGCGGGCGGCGCCCGCTTCGGAGAAGATCGAGAGGTCGACCGCAGCTTCCGCATCCTCACCATCGACGGCGACGCCATTCGCGAGTGGCATCCCCCCGAGCTGCGCCCCGAGGGGGCGCCCTGACCCCCGCTCCCGGAGACCCCCCACTTGCGACCGACCGCGGCCCCGTCCCCATGAGCGACGACCCTGGCGAAGCCTTCGTGATCCGCCGGCTCCTCGCCGCGCGTCCGCCGCTCGCCGTGCCGCCGGTCGACGCCGGGGCCGACGACGCCTGCGTGCTGGAGGACGGCACGGTCATCTCCAGTGACGCCCTCGTCGAGGACGTGCACTTCGACGCGCGCTGGTCGCCGGCGGACGTCGGCTGGCGGGCCGTCGCCACAAACGTCTCGGATCTGGGCGCGATGGGCGCCCGGCCCGACTGGCTGACCCTCGCCCTGGCCCTGCCCGCGCCCCTCGATCGGGCCTGGGTGGACGGCTTCGCCGCGGGCCTCGGGGCAGCACTGGCGGCCTTCCGGGTGCGGCTCGTGGGCGGCGACACCCTCCGGGGCCCCGCCGTCGTGGCCAGCGTCACCGTCGGCGGGCGCGCCGCCCGGCCCGTGCGCCGCAGCGGGGGCCGCCCCGGCGATCAGCTCTGGGTCACCGGCCGCCCGGGCATGGCCGGCCTCGGCTTCGCCCACGGGCCCAACCCCGCCCTGCTCCGCCCCCAACCCCCGGTGGGTCTCGGGGTCGCACTGGCCGAGAACGGCTTGGTCAACGCCATGATGGACATCTCGGACGGCATCGCCCGCGACCTGCCGCGGCTCTGTGCCGCCAGCGGGGTGGGCGCCTGGGTCGATCCCGCCGCCCTGCCGCCCCTCGAGGGCCTGCCCCCGGGGGTCGACCCGCTGCCGCTCCAGCTGGGCTTCGGCGACGACTACGAGCTGCTCGTCGCCGCCCCGCCCGCCCATGGGCGCAGCATCGCGGCGCTGGCCGCCGCCCACGGCACCTGCGCCACCCCCGTCGGCCGGCTGACCCCCGACCGTGAGGTGGTCCTCGCTGGCCGCCCCTGGCCGGGCGCCGCCTTCTCCCACTTCTCTCCGCCGGCGGCTGCGCCATGCTGAGCCTCCCTTCCCTGCTGCTCTTCGCCGCCACCGCCCAGGCCGCCGGAGGCGAGGCAGTCGCCATCTCCCAGGAGGCCGTCCTCCCGACGACGGTGGCGGCCGTGCTGCTGCTGCTGCTCTCGGCCTTCTTCTCGGGATCCGAGACGGCGCTGTTCAGCCTCCAGCCCCTCGACCGCCAGGCCCTGGTCGACGGGGGCCACACCGCCGCCGACGCGCTGGTCCGGGCCCCCCGCCGCACCCTGGCGACCCTCCTCATCGGCAACGAGCTGGTCAACGTCACCCTCTCCTCGGTGACCGCCGGCCTCGTGCTGGCCCTGGCCCCCGACAAGCCCTGGCTCAACATCGTCGTGCTCACCCCCGTGCTGCTCGTCATGGGCGAGGTCACCCCCAAGGTCGTGGCCCTGCGCATGAACCGCCGCTGGGCCAGCCTCGCCGCCCCCCTGCTGCGGCTGTTCAGCATGCTCGTGAGCCCGGTGCGCTGGGTGCTCACGGTGGTCGCCGACGGCTTCCTGCGGCTGACCGGCGGCTCGACGGCCCCCAAGGAGCAGGCCCTGCGCGAAGAGCAGCTCCGCCAGCTCATCGACCAGGGCCGGGCCTCGGGCAGCATCGCGCCGATGGAGCAGGAGCTCATGCTCAAGGTCTTCGACTTCGGCGACCTGACCGTGAACCGGCTCATGACGCCCCGGCCCGACATCATCAGCATCTCGCTGTCGGCCGGCTGGGACGACCTGCTCTCGACCCTGCGCACCACGGGCCACTCGCGCATCCCCGTGTGGCAGGGCCGCGCCGACAACATCGTCGGCATCCTCGTCGCCAAGTCGCTGCTGCCTGTGCTCGACCGGGTGCTCGACGGCGCACCGCCGCCCGGGCCGGCCGAGATCCGCGCCCTGCTGCTGCGGCCCCGCTTCGTGCCCACCTCGAAGCGCGCCGAAGACATGCTGCGCGAGTTCCGCACCGAGCGCTTCCACATGTCGGTGGTGGTCAACGAGCACGGCAGCGTCGTCGGCCTTGTCACCCTCGACGACCTGCTGGCCGAGCTGGTGGGCGAGCTGCTCGACGAGACCGACGAAGACGACCCCGAGGTCACGGCCTTGGGCCACGACATCTTCACCGTGCGGGCCAGCATCGACATCGAGGACTTCGCCGAGCGCTTCGAGGTGACCCTGCCCGAGGGCGACTACACGACCCTCGGCGGCTTCATCCTCGACCAGGTCGGTGAGGTGCCCGCCAAGGGCGCCGCCGTGAGCTTCGGCGGGCTCAAGTTCGTCGTCACCAGCGTCGACGCCCGGCGGGTGGTCGAGCTGTCGGTGTCGCCGGATCCGCTGCCCGATGAGCCCACCGAGGAGGCCCGATGAGCGTGGCCGCCTCCGTCGCCGTCATCCTGCTCTGTGTGCTGCTCCAGGGCTTCTTCAGCGGCTCTGAGATCGCGCTGGTCTCGGCCGACCGCCTCGAGCTCCAGGCCCGCGCCAAGGAGGGCTCCCGGGGGGCCGCCATGGTGCTGGCCATGCTCGAGAACCCCGCCCGCACCCTCGGCACCTGCCTCGTCGGCACCAACCTCTCCCTCATCACGGCGACCACCGTGGCCTCGGGCCTCGTCGCCGACCGCTTCGGCCTGCCCGCCGCCGCGACGGCCGCCTTCGTCGTGCCCGTCACCCTCACCTTCGGCGAGATGGTGCCGAAGGCCATCTACCAGCACCACGCCACCCGCCTCGCGCCGGTCGTGGTCTTCCCGCTGCGCCTCGTGAGCCTCGTGGTGGCCCCCCTGCTGGTGCTGCTCGACGTGCTCAACCGCTTCTTCGGCCACGACGAGCACGGCCAGGGCGTCACCCGCGAAGAGCTCCGGCTGCTGCTGGGCAACGACGGCGCCCGCTCCCCCGACCTCTCGGCGACCGACCGCGAGCTGCTCCAGCGGGTGCTGGCCTTCACCGAGGCGGTGGTCGAGGACGCCATGGTGCCCCTCATCGAGGTCAAGGCCGTCGACGACCGCGCCACCATCGCCGACGCCGCGCGCCGCATGGCCGAGAGTGGTCACTCGCGCCTCCCCATCTTCTCGGGGCGGGTCGACCGGATCGTGGGCATCGTGCTCCACCCCGACCTGCTCGCCTCGGACAACTGGACCCGCCCGGTCACCGAGGTCGCCCGCCAGCCCCTCTTCGTGCCCGAGAGCAAGCGGGTGGACGAGCTGCTCGTCGAGATGCGACGCCAGCGCCAGCGCATGGCCGTGGCGGTCGACGAGTATGGCGGTGCCGCCGGCATCATCACCATCGAGGACCTGCTCGAGGAGATCGTGGGCGAGATCGAGGACGAGTCGGACCGCAGCCGGCCCCGGGTGCGCCGGGTGGGCGACCGGGAGTGGCTGGCCATGGGCCGGGCCGAGCGCGAACACCTCGAGACGGCCTGCGGGCTCGAGCTGCCAGACGGCGACTACGAGACCATTGCAGGCTTTCTCCTTGCCGAGCTGGGCCGGGTGCCCGCGGCCGGCGACGGGGTCAGCTGCGGCCGCTTCACCCTGACGGTCTCCAAGGCGAGCGACCGGGCCGTGCTCGAGGTGCGCATCCGGCGCGACCGCTGAGGGCGCCCGGGCGGCGCCGGGGGGGCGAAAGGAAGCGGACAGAGCGGTCGCCGCCCCCTGTGTGACACTGCGCTGCGCCACCCCCGTGGCGCAGCGGAGCGGGGCCCGAGAGTGCCCCACCGGCGGGCCCCGGTGCCCCGCATTGACCTGCCAATGGCAGGCGTGGTACCAAGCCAGCCTGTTTCAACTTTCCACGCGGATGGACCTTCATGGGGAAGGCGATCGGGATCGACCTGGGCACCACCAACAGCTGTGCGGCTGTGATGGATGGGCTGCGTCCCCGGGTCATCACCTACAGCGGCGGTGGCTCGACCATCCCGTCGATCTTCGCGATCGACGAAGAGGGCAAGCGACTGGTCGGCGACGAGGCCAAGCGACAGGCCCAGCTGAACCCGTCCAACACGGTCATGGCCTCGAAGCGCCTCATCGGGCGCAACTTCCACTCCAAGACCATCAACAAGGTGAAGCAGGTCTTCACCTACGAGATGATGGAGGGCGAGAACAACGACGTCCTCATCAAGGTCAAGGACGAGGTCTTCACCCTCGAGCAGATCTCGGCCGCCATCCTCGGCCGGATCCGCGACGTGGCCGAGGAGGCCCTGGGCGAAGAGGTCGATCAGGCGGTCATCACCGTGCCGGCCTACTTCAACGACCGCCAGCGCCAGGCCGTGCGCAACGCCGGCAAGCTCGCGGGCCTCAAGGTGCTGCGGGTGCTCAACGAGCCCACGGCGGCCGCCCTGGCCTACGGTCTCGGCAAGAACCTCTCCCAGCGCATCGCCGTCTACGACCTCGGCGGCGGCACCTTCGACATCTCGGTCATCGACATCAAGGACCGCATCTTCGAGGTCATCGCCACCGGCGGCGACACCTTCCTCGGCGGCGTGGACTTCGACGACCGGCTGATGAAGTACGTGCTCGAGAGCTTCCACGACGAGCACGGCGTCGACCTCTCCTGGGACCGGGTCGCCATCCAGCGCATCCGGGACGCCTCTGAGGCCGCCAAGATCGAGCTGTCGAGCCGCTCGGCCACCCGCATCCACATCCCCTACATCGCCAAGAGCGAGACGGGGCCGCTCAACGTCGACATGGAGATCACCCGCGGCCAGCTCGAGAAGCTGACCGGTGACCTCGTCGACCGCACGGTCTCGACCTGTGAGCGCATCTTCTCCGAGGCGGGCACCACCAAGCGCCAGGTCGACGAGATCCTGCTGGTGGGCGGCCAGAGCCGCATGCCCCTGGTCCAGAAGAAGGTCACCCAGTTCATCGGCAAGCCGCCCTCGAAGGGGGTCCACCCCGACGAGGCCGTGGCCATCGGTGCGGCCATCATGGCCCACAGCCTCGGCAGCACCGACGGCACCGAGGTCCACCTGCTCGACGTCCTCCCGATGCCCATCGGCATCAACAAGGTGGACGGGTCGATGCACGTGCTGTTCCAGAAGAACCAGCCGCTGCCCGACTACAAGACCCGGACGCTGACGACCTCGAAGACGAACCAGCGCTCCATCATGCTCAAGATCTACCAGGGCGAGAGCCGGCTGGTGGCCGAGAACGAGCTGCTGGGGACCTTTGTCTTCTCGGGCATCCGCCCCGCCAAGAAGGGCGATGTCCAGATCGACGTGACCTTCCACATCGACTCTGAAGGCATCCTCAACCTCACGGCCCGCGACAAGGAGACCAACCAGACGGTCGAGTCGACCCTGCGCCTGGGCCAGAGCCGCAAGAAGAAGAAGAAGAAGGCGCCCGCGCCGGCACCGAAGGCGGCCCCGACGCCGCTGAACATGCCCACCAGCTCGCTCATGAGCAGCATTGGTGGCAGCCCGGCCGCCGCGCCCGCTCCGGCGCACGAGCCCGAGGCCCCCCTGCCCGACACGGCCCCCGTCGACCCCAACAAGGCCACCCCCTTCGCGATGCCCAAGCCCCAGCTCGGGCCCAGCGACGAGAAGGCCGCCGACGGCTGGACGGCCCCCACGCCCGAGGCCCCCGCGCCTGCGCCCGAGCCCGAGCCGGCCCCAGCCCCCGAGCCGGCCCCGCCGGTGAAGGCCGAGCCGCCCGCGGGCTTCTTCGGGCGCATCGCCGCCTTCTTCCGCGGTCTCTTCGGCGGATGACGTGACGGCTGCGCCCCCTGCGCTCATCTCTCGCACCCTCGTGGTCCTCGCCCGCCCCCGCAAGCCCGGCAACGTGGGCGCGGCGGCCCGGGCGGTGGCCAACCACGGTGCTGCGGGCCTCGTGCTGGTCGCCCCCCGGGGCTACGACCCCAGCGTCGCCCGCTGGATGGCGCCGGGCGCGACCGACGTGGTCGACCAGGCCCGGATCGTGGGCACGGTCGCCGAGGCGGTCGCAGGCGCCCGGCTCGTGGTCGGCACGACGGCCCGCTCCCGCCGCTGGGACTGGCCCGTGTGGACCCCGGCCGAGCTGGTCGCGGCCGCGCCGGTCGACGACGCCCCGCTGGCCCTCGTCTTCGGCCCCGAAGACATGGGGCTGAGCAACGCCGAGCTCTCGTGCTGCGACGCGGCCCTGCGGCTGCCGACCGCCGCCCACGCGAGCCTGAACCTGGCCATGGCGGTCACGGTGACCCTGGCCTGGATCCAGGGGCTGCCCCCGGGCGAGGCGGCCCCGGTCGCCCCGCCGGAGCTGGCACGGCTGCCCGCGGGGCTGCGCGAGGGCATCGTGCAAGACCTGATGGCCGCCCTCGCCCGCACCACCTACGGCCAGGCCCACCCCCCCGAGAAGACGCGGAACACCCTGTTTCGCATGCTGGGCACCCCCGGCCTCGGCACCCGCGAGGCCGGTGCCCTGCGGGGCATGGTCAAGGCCCTGCGGGTGGCCCTGGGTGACGTGCCCCGGCGGCGCCAGCCCTGAGCCCCCGGGGCGCTCAGCAGCTCGGCCGCACCACGAAGCCCGCCGCCAGGCCGACGGGCGTGTCTTCGGTGGCCTCGACCCCGTCGACCCGCGCCAGGGGCGGCCCGCTGTGGCTCCAGGCCACCAGCGCGCGCACGGCCGCGGCGGGCCCCTCGGCCACCCACTCGACCGAGCCGTCCCGGCGGTTGCGCACCCAGCCCGCCAGCCCGAGGCGCTGGGCCTCGTCCTGGGTGGACTTGCGGTACCAGACGCCCTGGACCTTGCCGAAGACGAAGGCGTGGACCCGCAGGGCCGGGGCGCTCATGCCGCCCCCTCGGGCACCGTGCCCGCCAGCAGCTGGGCGAGGCCCTCCTCGCCGAGCACGGGCACGCCGAGGTCTTGGGCCTTGGTGAGCTTGCTGCCGGCCGCCTCGCCCGCCACGAGGAAGCTCGTGCGCTTGGAGACCGAGCCCGAGACCTTCGCGCCGAGGGCCATGAGCTGCTTCTTGGCCTCGCTGCGGCCCATGGTCGAGAGGGTGCCGGTCAGCACGAGGGTGAGGCCCTCGAGGGGCGCCGCGGCCGCCGCGTCGTCGCCCGCGGCGACCACCTCTTGCTCCGGGAAGGCCACGCCGACCGCGCGCAGCCGATCGATCTCGTCGCGGTTGCGCGCGTCGCCGAAGAAGTGGAGCACCCGCTGGGCGACGTCGGGGCCGACCCCGTCGATGGCCGTGAGCTGGGCCTCGTCGGCCGCGAGGACGGCGTCGATCGAGCCGAGGGCCGCCGCGAGGTCCCGCGCCGTGGCCTCGCCGACCAGGGGGATGCCGAGGGCGTAGAGAACGTTCTGGAGAGGGCGGCTCTTGCTGCGCTCGAGGGCGGCCCGCAGGTTCTTCGCCGACTTGTCGGCCATGCGGTCGAGGCCCACGAGGGTGGCGTGGTCGAGGGTGTAGAGGTCGCTCGGACGCCGGACCAGCTCGCGGTCGACGAGCTGGACGACCAGCTTCTGGCCGAGGCCCTCGATGTCCATGGCGAGGCGGGAGGAGAAGTGCTGGAGGGCGCTCTCGAGCTGGGCCCGGCAGCCCAGCGCGTTGGGGCAGCGCCAGGTGATCTTCTCGGGTTCCTTCGGGTTCTCCTCGCGATCGAGGGCGTGGGAACAGACCGGGCACGCGGTCGGGAAGGTCACCAGCGGCCGCGCCTCGCGCCCCTCCTCGGGCACGACCGCGTCCACCCGGGGAATGACCTCGCCCGCCCGGTAGATCTCGACCAGGTCGCCCGTGCGCAGCCCGCCGAGAAACTCGGGCTTGTTGCGGACCTGCTGCTCGTTGTGGAGGGTGGCGTTGCGCACGGTGACCCCGCCCACGCGCACGGGCGCGAGCACGGCCACGGGGGTGACGACACCCGTGCGGCCGACGGTGAAGTCGACCCGCTCCAGGCGGGTGCGGGCGCGCGGCGGTGGGTACTTGTAGGCCGTGGCCCAGCGGGGGGTGCGGGTGCGGAAGCCGAGGGCCTCCTGGAGGGCGAGGTCGTCGACCTTGATGACGGCGCCGTCGATCTCGTGGTCGAGGGAGTCGCGCAAGGCGCCGATCTCGTCCACCGCGGCGATGACCTCGTCGATGCCCTCGCAGAGGCGGTTCTCGGGGTGGACCCGAAAGCCCAGCGCGGCCAGGCGGGCGAGGAGGGCGCTGTGGCTGGCCACGTCGGCGGCGTCGATGCCCTCGCCGGCGCTGTGGGCGAAGAAGACCAGCGGCCGCTCCCGGGCGGCCCGGGGATCGAGCTGGCGGATGGTGCCCGCCGCCGCGTTGCGCGGGTTCTCGAAGGGCTTGTCGCCGTCGGCGGCCCGGGCCTCGTTCATGGCCTGGAAGCCGGACAGCTCGAAGAGCACCTCGCCGCGCACGCTGAGGTAGGGCGGCGGGCTGCCCTGGAGTCGGCGCGGCACGGTGTCGCCCAGCACCCGGAGGGTGTGGCTCACGTCTTCGCCCGTGCGGCCGTCGCCCCGGGTGCCGGCCTTGAGGAAGACCCCGTCCTCGTAGACCAGCTCGATGGCCAGGCCGTCGAGCTTGGGCTCGACGATGTAGCGCAGGGGCGCCTCTGGCCGCAGGCCCGCGCGCTCGAGCTCGAGCATCAGGCCGCCGCGCAGCTTGCCCTTGTCGTCGTGGCGGGCCTCCCACTCCCGGAGCTCGTCGGCCGAGAAGGCGTTGCCCAGCGACAGCATCGGCACCCGGTGGGGGAAGGGCGTGAGCTTCGAGACGGGGGCGGCCCCGACCGTGCGCGTCGGGCTGTCGGGGAGCACCGCCGCGGGGAAGCGGGCCTCGAGCACCTCGAGCTCGCGGTAGAGCAGATCGTACTCCCGGTCGCTGATCTCCGAGCGGGCCTGCTGGTGGTAGAGCCGGCCGTGGCGCTGGAGGGAGCGGCTCAGCTCGTGGATGCGGGCGACGGCCGCCTCGCCGTCGAGGGCCAGCCAGCGGGCGCGCCGCTCGGCGAGGGCTGCGTCGGGGGCA
>CAXQUZ010000323.1:0-15584 GCA_964226865.1 Myxococcota bacterium
CGCCCGCCGCCCTCGACGGCATGCCCCGCCTCGCCGCCCGCCTCGGCCTCGGTCTCGCCACCGAGATCTCCGAGCTGAGCGACGACAACGGCCTCGTGGCCCGGCGTCGCATGTTCGGTGGCCGCGCCTTTGCCGGCGTGCGCATCAGCTCGACCCCCGCGCTGTTCACGGCCCGCCCCAACTCCTTCGGCAAGCCCGAGGCCAGCGGCAGCGACGCCGCGGTCGAGGCCCTCGCCGTCGAGGTGTCCGGCGTGCTCACCACGGTGGTCGACACCGAGGCGCCCCAGTCCAGCACGACCGACCTCACCGAGGCCGACCGCATCGTGTCGGGTGGCCGCTCCGTGAAGTCCGCCGAGCAGTACGACTCCCTCATCCGGCCCCTGGCCGCCGTCCTCGGCGCCACCCCGGGTGCGAGCCGTGCCGCCGTCGACGCCGGCTACGCCCCCCACAGCCACCAGGGCGGCCAGACCGGCAAGACGGTCAACCCCAGCCTCTACGTGGCCATGGGCATCTCGGGCGCCATCCAGCACCTCGCTGGCATGCGCTCCTCGAAGATCATCGTCGCCGTCAACACCGACGCCGAGGCGCCCATCTTCCAGCACGCCACCTACGGCATCGTCGCTGACATGTTCGAGGTGGGCCCCGTCCTGAAGTCCGAGCTGGAGCAGGCCCTCCAGGGCTGAGCACCACCGCGAGACTCGGGGGCGTGGCGCGGTCGCAGGCCGCACACTCCCCGCACCACGGGGTCCGGGCCATGCTCGGGCCCCGTGCTATGTTGGCGCGTCGCTGGCTGTGGCCCGGGTCCCCCGCAGGGGGCACCATCCGGCCCCCCGACCCACCTCCCGACCTGCTCCCGATCGGTCCGCCGATCCGTTCGTATTCTCCCGAGGGGCGATGCAGACGCCAAGGCCCGCTCCCGACGCCCCCGCCCTGGACGCCGACGCGCTGCACGGCGTGCTGCGCCAGCTCGAGGATGCCGGCGACGCCGTGGGCGTGGTGCGCCTGGTCGACCGCTGGTCCCACGAGGGCAGCCCCTCGCGCCTGGCCCGCATGGCCGAGGCCCGGGCGCTCATCGCCCTGTGCCTGATGGACCGGGCCTGGGCCCGCCTCCGCGAGCTCTCGGTCGAGGCGCCGGACGACCCCGAGGCGCTGCTGCTCACGGCCGAGATGTTCCTCCAGCGGGGCTGGCAGGCCCGCGCCCGGCGCATGGTCGAGCGCATGGGTGAGCTCCACCCCGACCACCCGGCGCTGTCGGCGCTCCGGGACCGGGCCGGCGCGGCTGCCCCTGCCGCCACCCCCGAGCTCGCGGCGGGCGCCACCCGCGCCGAGCGCCTCGACGCCGCCCGGCGCTTCCTGTCAGCAGGCAAGGTGATCCGCGCCCGGGGCATCCTCGAGCAGCTCCTCCGCGAGTCGCCCCGCGACGGCCAGATCCGCGGCCTGCTCTGGGCGGTGCGCGGCGACACCCAGACCCGCGACATCTCCCTCAAGCAGCTCGTCGAAGAGCTGCTGGCCGGCCTCGCCGGCGGCGGCTGGGAGGGGGTCGAACACACCGAGCTGAGCCTGCTTGCCGACGACCCCGAGACCGCCGAGGCCAGCAAGGTGCTGTCGAGCCTCGGGCGCGACGCGGCGGCCTTCCCCTCGCTGTTCCGGGCGGACGAGGGCATCCGCACCTCCTTCCTCGGCGAAGAGGACGACGTGACGGTGGCCGCGGTGATGGCCAGCGCCGAGGAGCTCGCCGAGCCCCCGACGGCCGATGTGACCGACCCGGACGTCTTCGACCTCTCCGGGGTCGAGGCCGGCGACACCCAGATCATGCAGGTCATCAACCGCCCCGACGGCAGCGTCAGCGCCACCCCCCTCGAGGTGCGGCCCACCGACGACGCCCGCAGCCAGCCCCTCGACCTGCGCGCCCTCGAGCGCGACCAGGCAGCGGCAGACGACACGCTGCCCGGGGCGGGGGACGACTTCGACGACGATGACTACGAGGGCGATCTCGACGAGGACGACGACCTTGTGGTGATGCGCACCCGCAGCCCCGCGGCGTCCCGGGCGGCCGCTCCGCCGCCGGCCCCGGCCCAGGGGCCGATGAACGTCATCGAGCGGGTGCCCGTGCCGGATCCGGTCCCCGACATCCCGGGCGAGGACGAAGACACGCCGCCGGTCTCTCCCTCGCCCGTGCGCGGGGCCCCGCCGGCGCCCATGGCCCGGCCGGTCTTCGACGACGAGCCCGACGACACGGCGGGGGACGACCGGCGGCTGATGCCGCTGGTGGTGGGCGCCGCGGTGCTGGCCGTGGCGGTCACGCTGCTCGCGGCCTTCGGCGTGCGGGGCATCCTCGCCTCTCAGCGCCAAGAAGCCGTCGAGAGCGCCGTTCTCGACGGTGACTCCGACGGGCTGCGCCGGGCGCGTGCCGAGCTGCAGGCCGAGCTGGAGGGCGGTGCGGCGGCGAACGCCAAGGCCGCCGCCTGGCTCGTGGTGGTCGATGCCCTGCTGCTCGCCCAGTGGGAGGGCGACCTCTCGCTCGAGGCCGAGGCCCGCAAGCTCGTCGACGCCGGCGCTGTCGGCAAGGGCCTCGACGCCGAGCGCGCCCGCCTCCACCTGCTCTGGGCCCAGGACGAGCTCGCCCAGCTCCAGGCCAGCGCCTCCCCGGCGGCCCAGGCCGACCCTGCGGTGCGCCTGGTGCTGGCCGAGGCCGCCCTGCGGGCCGACGACGCCGAGACGGGCCGGGCGCTCGTGCCCACGGGCGACGAGGCCGGTCTCCGGGCCGAGATCCTCCGGGCCCGGGCCGCCGGTGGCTCGCCCCGCTCCGGGGCCCTCGCCGCCCTCCACCCCCTCGGGGTGCTCGCCCGCGCCGCCGATGCCAGCCTCGACGAGAGCCTGCGCCTCGGCGAGCTGGCCCAGCTCCGCAGCCGCCTGCCTGCCGAAGACCGCCGCATGCGTGCCCGCGCCTGGGCAACCGAGGCCCGGCTCCACGAGCGCGCCGGCCGGCGCGAGGCCGCCCGGGACGCCTGGGAGAAGGCCCGCCAGGCGGATCCCAACGACCCGGTGGTGCTCGAGGGCGGGGCCGCCTCGGTCGCCCGCGACGGCAAGGCCAGCCTCGCCCAGGGCCGCCTTGAGCGGTGCCTCGAGCTGCGTCCCCGGCGTCCCGGCTGCCAGCGCGGGCTCGTCCAGGTCTTGCTGCTCGACGACAAGGTGCGCGACGCGGTCGCGCTGACCGACGGCTGGCGGGAGGCCGCGCTCGACATGGGCCTGCTCGGTGCCTGGGTCGACCTCCACGCCCGCACCCGCGTGGGCCGCGCCCGGTCGCTGGCCGAGTCTTGGGTGGCCAAGCCGGCTGACGGCCCCTTGGCGACCCCGGGCCTCGCGACCTACCTCGTCGGCTTTGCCGAGCCCGACGGCGCCCGCTCCGCCGACACCCTCGGTCAGGCCGAGCGGCTGCTCGACAGCTCCGACATCGAGTGGGACCGCATGCTCGTCACCCGCGCGGCGGCCCTCGCGGCCGAGCGCCAGGGTGGCTGAGCGCCGCCCCGCTCGGGCCTGGCTGCTCGGCCTCGGGCTCGCTTCAGCCTGCGCCGAGGGCCCCGACACGGGTGCCCTGCGGGCGGACTCTGGCGGGGCCGGCCTCGACGAGGTGGTCTTCGGCGACGCCGGCCCGGCCACCGAGGGGCCCACCTACCTGCTCGACAGCTGGGCCGCCTCGGCACGCTTCGCGAGCCAGGACGGCGAGCTGGTCGAGGTCCGCGGGGTGCCGGCCGAGCTGCGCCTCCACTTCTTCTCGGCGCTCGACTTTCCCGACGGGCCCGAGCTCGACGAGCTCGCCTCGGTGTCTCGGGTGTGCACCGCCACCCTCCGCCTCGCGGGGGCCCAGCCGGCACCGGAGCGGGGCGTCCGGGGCCGGGCGAGCTGGACCGTGGTCACCACAATCGACCGCATGCCCGACTTCTCGGCCAGCTGTGGCGGTGGCGACCCGACCCCCCTCGGCACCAGCCTGCCCGAGTGGTTCCTCGAGCGCAGCTGGGTGCTCTCCCTTGGTGCGCTGCGGCCCGACGAGGCGGCGGACCACGCGGCCCGCTTCCGCGACTGGGACACCTGGAGCGACGCCAGCCTGGGCGGCCAGCTCACCCACAGCCAGCCCGGCCAGCCGGTCCAGACCGGCACGGGGCTGCTCGTGCTGGGCAGCGTCGTCGACGGGGACGAGCTGCGGCTGGACGCGGCCGGCGCGCCCGTGCCCCTCAGCGACGCGGCGGCCCGGCCCCTGCCCGACGCGAGCTGGACGGCCGTGCCCGTCGGCATGATCGTGCCCGTGCCCTCCCCGGCGGAGGACGACGGCGCCGGCGACGACACCGGGGCCCCGCCGCCGGCCCCCGCTGCCCCCCGGGGGACCCCATGACCCCAGTCCGTGCCCTCCTGGGCCTCGCCGCCCTCGCCAGCCTCGGTGCCTGCGGCCGCAGCGATCCGCCCCTCTGGGGCGTGCTCCATGGCCATCTCGATGCCGAGAATGATGACCTGGCGGGCTTCTTCGTGTGGGAATTCTACGAGCCGGAGTGGGGCCGCAAGTCGGGGGAAGAGCGCCACCGCTGCGCCCGGCTGCTCTCGGTGGCCGGGGTGCCGGATCCCGAGACGGTGCTGGCCGACTGCGAGGACTGCACCCACCAGTGGGCGCTCACGGTGGCCGACGTCGACCAGGACTGCCCGGGCTCGGAGGGCCAGGCCCAAGATCTGCGCGGCATGACCCACCTCGCCGTGGGCCCGCTCCGGGACGAGGATCGGGGCGTCGGCCGCCACGGGGATGCCCGCCTGTCGGTCCGGCTCTCCTGGGACGGCGAGACGACCACCCGGGCGGGCGTGGTCTGGGACGAGGGCCTCGATCTCGGCGAGCCACCAGCGCAGCCCGGCGCCTGGACCGCGGGCCGGCGCATGGTGCTGTGGCCTGCCCAGCTCTGGCGGCTGCGGGACGCCGCCCTGGTCGACCGTCCGGGTCCGGCAGTGGCCGACACGGGCGCGCTGCGGTAGCCTGGGCCTGTCAGGGTCCGGCCAAGGAGCCGGTGATGCACAATCTTGATGCGGTGGGCCTGCGGGCCTGCGTCTTCTTCGGTCTCGTCGCGGCGGGGGCTTCGGCCTGTTCTGCGAAGGGCGGCGACTCGACTGCGGCTGAAGGGGACGCAGCGGACGAGGCCGGCGGAGACGGCGGCGCCGACGCCAACGACACGGGCGCGGTCTCGGCCCCGACCTGGGCC
Organism: Myxococcota bacterium; assembly: GCA_964226865.1. Lineage (GTDB taxonomy): Bacteria > Myxococcota_A > UBA796 > UBA796 > UBA2385 > CAXQUZ01. Next base: position 5,238 of record CAXQUZ010000323.1, read on the forward strand.
ACCCTCGCCGCCACCTTCACCGTCAGCGGCGGGGAGATCCAGGCCACGGGCGGTGCGCTGCGGCTCGGCTGGCTCGACGCCGAGGGCACGCCCCTGTGCATGGGCCAGGCGCCCATCACGGCGGTCGCCGCCACCGCCGAGCTCTCGGCCGAGGGGGTGCTGCAGTGGTGGCAGCTCAGCCCCGGCGGCTGGTCCTCGGACTGTGCGGGCATCGCCGCCGACAGCCCCTTCGTCGCGCCCTTCTACCTCGGCGTCGGCGAGCTCCACGTCGAGGTCGAGGCCCGCCTCGGCGACGACACGGTCGACGCCAGCCTCGCCCATGCCCTCAACGGCGCCTACTACAGCGCCACCACCGACGGGCCGGTCTACCCCTTCGGGGTGGTGGGGGACGCGGCCGCCTGGCGCGGGGAGGGCACGGCGCTGACCGCGCTCCCCCTCACGGACGGGACGTGGACCCTCGAGCCGGTGTACCCGCTGCCCTGAGCGGCGCGCGCGACGCAGGGGCCCCGCCGGGTGCCACGGCCCCCGTCTCGGGGCAGTAGCGCCAGTCCGCGGGCGGCCCTCCCGCACCTGTGGGCGGGCAGCGCGCGACCACCCAGCCCACCCCGGGCAGCAGCGGGTTGTCGGGGATGCCGCCCGGCAGCCAGGGCGTGCCGTCCGCGCGCGTGGCCTCGAGGGCGTCCAGGGGCAGCGGCGTGCCCCGGTCCGCAGCGGCGGCGTCCAGCTCGGTGGCCAGCTGGCCCCAGGCCTGGGCGAGCGTCTGAAGCTCGTCAGAGGTGGGGGGGCGCGGAGCCGCGGGCGCAAGGGGGGGCACGGGCCGCGGCGCGGGCCCCTGAAGTGCCGCGCTGCCCATCCAGGCCGAGAGTCCGGCCCCGATGAGCAGCGCGAGTGCCCGGGTGCGGGTGCCCACGGACTAGACCAGGAAGATGAAGGTCACCAGCACGAAGACCGGGAGCAGGATGACCGCCGACCAGCCGATGTAGCCGAAGAAGCTCGGCATCTTGTACCCGTTCTCCTCGGCGATGGCCCGGACCATGAAGTTGGGGCCGTTGCCGATGTAGCTGTTGGCGCCCATGAACACCGCGCCGAGCGCGATGGCGATGAGCAGGGGCTCACCGGTCGTGCTGGAGGCCAGCGTGCCCAGCTGCTCGGCCGAGGTGCACTCCGCCACGCCGCCACAGGCCACGGCCGCGAAGGTGACGTAGGTGGGGGCGTTGTCGAGGAAGCTGGACAGGATGCCCGTGGCCCAGAAGTACTGCCAGGGCTCGGTCAGGCCGAGGGCCGCACCGTTGGCCTGGAGCAGCATGGTGGCCGGGATCATCGTGATGAAGATGCCGCAGAAGAGCGCGGCGACCTCGAGGATGGGCCCGAAGGTGAAGCCGTTGTCGGTGCGGATCTCGGTCGTCGTCTTCCACATGCTCAGGCCGGCGAGGCCGAACATGGCGATCTCGCGGGCGTAGTACTGGCGGAAGTCGGGGTGCTCGGCGTCCGGCGAGAGCAGGAGCACCGAGGCGATGACGCCGCCGAGCAGCAGGAAGTTCCAGGTGCCCTGGAAGCTGATGGGCTGGACGTTGTCGGCGTCGAGGGCCACCGAGCTCTTGTCTTCCTTGCCATAGAAGTAGGTGTCGATGACGAAGAAGCCGATGAGCAGGACCACCACGGGGAACAGCCAGACGTGCCAGAGGTTCTCGAGGGTCCAGAAGAAGGGCACGCCGCGCAGGTAGCCCAGGAACAGCGGCGGGTCGCCGATGGGCGTGAGCGCGCCGCCGATGTTCGACACCAGGAAGATGAAGAACAGCGGGATGTGCTTGGTGTACTCGCGCTGGTTGTTCGTCCGCAGCATCGGGCGGATGAGCAGCATCGAGGCGCCCGTCGTGCCGATCAGGTTGGCGGCGACGGCCCCGATGGCGAGGAAGGCCGTGTTGACCCAGGGCTTGCCCTCGAGGTCACCCTTGAGCAGGATGCCGCCCGAGATGACGAAGAGGCTGCCCAGCAGCGCGATGAAGGAGACGTACTCCTCGACCGCGTGGGCGAGCCCGTGGGTGGCCTCGTGGGCGTGGTGGCCCGTCGCGATCATCCAGCCCAGGAAGGCGAGGATGGGCGCCGACCAGACGGCCGAGACCAGGAACTGGTTGCGGTGCTGTTCCCACCAGTGGTGGGCGACCATCGGGCAGACCGCGATGGACAGCAGCATGCCCGCGAAGGGAAGCGTCCAGAGAGGGGAGAGGGTGGCGCCGAGACTCCCCTCACCACCGCCACTTGCCCAGGCTGCACCAACGGACAGCATCCACAGGGTGGATCCCACAAGATTCATGCTCGTTCCCCTTCCAAGGCGGCCGAGCCTACCACAGCGTGTGCAGGCGTCGGTCCCGCTCCGAGACTTCCCGCATAGCGGTCGTCAGCGCCCCGGCATTGACCCGAAGTGGTCGGAGAAGTGTCAGGACCTGCCACAGGACAGGTCCAGAGCGCAGTGAACTCCAGGATCTTCGCGACCTGACCGTCGAGAGCGGGCGGCCCCACACCAGCGGGGCCTCGCTGTCAAGAGAAACTGTTGCTCTGTTCAGGACAAAAACTGTCCCCACCTCGGCGAGAGTGCCGGGTAGACTGACTTCACCTGTTCAGGAGGTCTCATGTCTTCCCTTCATCTCGATGTTCCCGCGCTTCGTCTCGACCGGCAGGGTGACGTGGTGGTCACGCGTTGGGGTGCCGTGGCGGGCTTCACCTTCCGGGCCGGCGACCGGCTGGTGCTCGGCCAGGAAGCGTCCGACGGCCTCGTGCTGCTGCGGCCCCGGGGCTACGGCTGGCCGATGCTGGGCCGGCGCTCGGGCCGGGGCCTGGTGGCCGAGCCCGGCGGTGTGCCGGCGGCGCCCCAGCGCTGGCAGGTGGTCGGCGGGGTGCGGGCGGTCGATCGCGACCTCGAGCGCGCGGTCGCCGACGGCGGGGACTGGTGGGTGGCGGTGCGGGTGCGCGAGGCCGGCTCGCGGCGGCCGGTGGCCATCGAGGCCCTCCCGGCCCGCCTCCAGGAGCGCTTTGCCGGGGGGCGCCTGTCCTCGGCCGAGCTCGATGCCCTGTGCCTCCGGGCGGCCCTGGCCCCGGAACAGGTCGGCTACGAGCTGGCCCTGGGGGCGGCCCAGTCGCTCGCCCTCGCCACCGAGCTCGCCGCCGGGGCGGCCTTCGGGGCGATCTCGATCGACGTCCGGGGCGGGATCTCCGAGGTGGATGGCGGCCGGGTGATTATCGGGCCCTGGGCCGAGGCCCTCACGCCCGCCGCCGCGGTCGGGGGCACCGCCGCACCGGGCACGGTGCAGCTCGGCCTCTTCGATGCCTCTCTCCCCGACGCCGAGGATGCCACCGATGGGTCCCGCCTCCGCCGCAGCTCCTAGCCCTCCCTGCGCTGACCTCCTGCCGCCGGATCGCTTCTCGATCTTCGGCGTGGTCCACCTGCTGCCCCTCCCCGGGGGCCCCCGGCCCTCTCCGGGGCTCGACCGGGTGCGGGCGCGGGCCCTCGCCGACGTCGCGGCCATCGCCGCTGGGGGGGCCCACGGTGTGATCATCGAGAACTTCGGCGACGCCCCCTTCCCGGCGGGACGCTCGGCCCCCCACGTGGTCGCGACCATGGCCCGCCTCGCCCACGAGCTGCGGGAGGCGGCGCCGGCCCTGCGGCTCGGCGTCAACGTGCTGCGCAACGACGGTCCGGCGGCCCTCGCCGTGGCGGCGGCGGTCGGGGCCGACTTCATCCGGGTCAACGTGCTCAGCGGCGCGACCTGGACCGACCAGGGCCTCATCGAGGGCCGCGCCCACGCGCTGCTCTCCTACCGCCGCGCGCTCGGCGTGGATCCCCTCCAGGGTGGCCACGGGGTGCGCATCTTCGCCGATGTGCTGGTCAAGCACGGGGTGCCCGCCGGCGCGTCCGATCCGGCCCTCGTCGCCGACGAGACCCTCTCTCGGGGGGGCGCCGACGCCATCATCGTCACGGGCAAGGGCACGGGCCACCCCACCTCCGAAGCGACCCTGCAGGCCGTCTGTGGGGCGGCCGGTGCTGCGCCCGTGCTCGTCGGCAGCGGCGCGGTGCCGGCGACCCTGCCTTCCCTGCGGGCCGCGGGGGCCGCGGGGGCCATCGTCGGCACCTACCTCCATGCCGACGGCGCCATCGCCCAGCCCCTCGATCCGCGGCGGGTGGCCGCGGTCTGTGCGGCCGCCGCCGACGCGACCGCCTGAGCAGGACCGGGACGCAGGCACGAAGCGCCGCTGGACGGCCGGTGGGCCCACACCACCGCACGGCCGTGGCCTGCTCTCCCTGCCGCGCGCGACGGGCGGGCCCAAGACGAGAGCATGGGCCGGCCCCACCCATGGCCTGCGCGGTGCGCGGGCGGGCGAGACCGGCCCACGTCTGGTGGGCGGGAGGCGGGGACGGGATGCAGGGTGGGGGGCGCCCCTCGCAGTGCGAGCAGCGTCGTCTGTCACCTGGGCGATGGTCCCAGGCGGTGCACCGGCGGGTGGGCGGACGTCCCCGGTTAGAAGGGGACAGGGAAGGCGGACGGGTCCATCTCCGCACTGCGAGGCCGCACGGATCCCAGGGGGCTCCGTCCGGTCACACAGCGGTCCATAGGGGTCGACAGTGCCGTCCCAAGCTTGGATGTCGCCAGTCCGCCGCCGCAGGTCCCGCGGCGCACATCCGTTGTACTGGACCGTCCGGGGGCCAGCAAGGGCTGAGTGTTCCTCGCGGCCCGGGCTTTCCGAGAATGGCGCAGTTGAGGTTGTTCTGGATTTCGTGGAACACAAGGGGGTGGGTGATCTTGTGTGGGGGGGCCCGGAGGGACGGCGAGACCCGCGGGGACGGCGGGGCACCACGGTCGGCCGGCGGGCGGGCGGGGCCCCGGTGGAGATCGCGGGGCCCCGTCGGGCCGCGGGGAACGCACCGGGCAAGACCCAGCACGCCCCTCCGGGAGGGGAGGGGCGCGCGCGGCGGAGGGCCGGGGGAGCCTGTGGGCTCAGATCTGGGTCGTTCCCGACACCGCGCCCGTGTAGACGTCGTTGACCGAGGACGAGATCCGGGTCATGCCCGAGCGGCTGATGCGCACCAGCATGCGCTCGGTGATGCCCGCGTCCTGGGCGACCTTGTTCACGAAGGCGATCGTGATGCTGCCGGTGCTGTCGAAGTCGGACGAGGGGTTCGACAGGAAGCCCCGGGGGGTGAAGACGATGCGGTTCGTGTTGCCCGCCCCCGGGCCGGCGATGCTGTCCCACTGGGCGATGCCCACGTGGCGCCGGTAGTGGTTGCCCGCGGGGTCTGCGATGTCGATGAGGCCGATGCTGTTGTCGTCGTCGGTGCCGTCGGCCTCGGAGTCGACCGGCAGCAGATCCCAGGTCGTGCTGTCACTCGACAGGTTGCCCATGCCGACCCAGTACTCGCCCCCGTTGGAGGAGAGGCTGCCCAGGTTCGAGTCGTAGTCGACCATCCAGATCGAGCACTCGCGGTTGGACTGGATGGCGATGGCCCGGCACCGCTGGACCATCGACGCAAACTCCTTGGCGGCCTGGCGGGTCTTGTAGCGGGGCACCAGGTCGGACGAGAGGCCGATGCCGGCGGCCGTGAGGATCATGATGATGGCGACCACCACCATCAGCTCGAGGATGGTGAAGCCCTGGGCGCGCCGGTGGCGGCCGAGCAGTGGGGTGCGGTGCAGCATCGAGGCCTCTGCGGTGGCGCGCCGGAGTCCGCCGGCGCCGCCTCTATTCTATCAGAACCGGATCCGCGCCTCAAGGTCCGGAATGCGGGCCGGGCGGGGGCCCTCGCCCTGCCCGGCGGTGTGTGCCAGGCCCCGCCAGGGCGGGTGGGGCCCCCGGTCGGCAGGGCCGGTCTCCGGCCGGACGATGCCCGCGGGCCGGGCCGTGATCTGTGCGGGCCTGGGGTGGTTGACGTGCCCTCGCCGACCCGATAGCAACGCGGGCCGGCCGGTGTCGCCCAGGTGGCTCCGGGTCGGTGCGCGTGCCGAAGACGGCGCCGCAAGGCAGCTTGCCTGCCGCCCGCTGTCCGAACCAGCGGGTCATGTGGCCCCCTCCTTCGCCCGCCGCCGGCCCGAGTGGCCTCCGGTCGCCCGTGCCCCCATACCGTCACTGTCCGCCGCGGCTCCTCAACCGCACAGGGCTTGTCCTTCTCACAGATCGCGCAGCGGTCCGTCCCCATCCCGGGGAGCCCGACACCCCTCGGCTGGGGGTGCCAGGCCCCGGCCCCAGCTGCCGCCTCTTCTCCGCATACTGCTCGCCCCGCGAGAGGTCATCCATGGCTCGTTACCTCGGCCCCCGGCTCAAGCGCTGTCGTGCCCTCAACGCCGTCCTTCCCGGCATCACCACGGTCGCCACCCTCGACCGTCCCTACCCCCCGGGCCAGCACGGCATGCGCCGTCGCCGCAAGGACTCCGACTACAAGACCCGCCTCATCGAGAAGCAGAAGTTCCGCTACCACTTCGGCGTCCTCGAGAAGCAGTTCCAGCGCTACGTCGCCGAGGCCTCCCGCCGCCGCGGCCCGACCGGTCAGGTGCTCGCCCAGCTCCTCGAGTCGCGCCTCGACAACATCGTCTGGCGTCTCGGCCTGGCCGCCACCATCCCGGCCGCCCGCCAGCTCGTCGTCCACCGCCACATCATGGTGAACGGCAAGCGCGTCGACCGCCCCTCCTTCCAGGTCCGTCCCGGTGACGAGATCTCGGTCAAGGAGAAGAGCAAGTCCAAGGCCTTCATCCAGGAAGCCCTCGGCGCCAGCACCGCCCGCGTGCGCCCCGCCTTCCTCGAGTTCGACCCCTCGAAGGCCTCCGGCAAGATGGTGTCCGCTCCCTCGGCCGCCGACCTGCCCTTCGAGGCCAACACCCAGGCCGTCATCGAGTTCTACAGCCAGAAGCTCTGAGCTCCCGACGGCTTCGGCCCGAGCGGCCCGTCGCATCCCGCGGCGGGCCGTTCCTGCGTCTTGGGCCCGGCACCGTGTCCCCGGCACCACCTCCCCGGAACCGCGCCCCGCCACCCTGGCGGTCGCCGTCGGGGCCTGCCCGCACGCCCAGCACTCCGGGGGGCCGTCCCGTCCCCGTCCTCTGCCCTCCGTTCGCTGCCCCGGAGCCACGGCTCCCGGAGTGCTTCGTCTCCGTCTCCGCCGCTCCAAGAACAACAGAGGCGGGCCCCGTGGAGGGCCCGCCCGTGCTGCGCGCGCTGAGACGAGGTCTCAGCAGCGGCTCACTTCACTTCGCGGTGCAGCGTGTGGCGCTTGAGGTACTTGTTGTACTTCATCAGCTCGATGCGCCCAGGAGTGTTCTTCTTGTTCTTCTGGGTGGTGTAGCGGCTGACGCCGGGGACGTCGGACTTCCGGCTCTCGGTGCACTCGAGATGGATGACCTGGCGGGCAACGCCCTTCTTCTTGGCCATGGTTCTTGCCTCGGGACGGATGGGGGAGGACAGGACGGTGGGGGGCGACCTGGAAGCGACAGGCCCGTGGGGGCCGGCGCGGCGCCTTCGCGGTCCGCGCGTTGCATGACGGTGCCACCAACCGGTTGGAACAATCGCCGCGGCACTAACGTGCAGGCCTCTGGAGCGCCACGCCTTCCGGCCCTGGCGCCGGGCTCCGGGCCCATTCTTGCCGGCGTTCGGCCCCGCGGGCGGGCCCCCCACGATCCCGCAGGCCCCGGCGCACCGGCCACCGCACCGGTCGCGGGGGGCCCCGGCTTCTCGTTGGCATGGATCCGAGGGGTGCTCTTGACATGTCATACTGCACAGGATGCCCGCGAGGAGATAGTCTCCCGCACGAGAACGGGATCCATGTCGCTGCTTCGGAACAACGTGCTGTGTGTGCTGCTGGGCTGCGGTCTCGCGGGCGTGGTGGGCTGCAAGAAGAAGCCGCCACCGCCGCCGGCCCGGGGCGAGGCGGTCCGCAAGATCAAGTTCGACGGCAACGGCCGCTTCGGCTCCGGGCGCACCGACTTCGCGCTCCGCGCCGCCATGGAGCAGGACAAGAACCCGCCCTTCACCGGTCTGATCAAGCCCCGCCGCCGCCGGGTCTTCCTCGACCGCGACGTGCTCGAGCTCGACGCCTGGCGCATCGAGACCTGGTACGCCCACCAGGGCTTCTACGACGCAGCCGTCCAGGGCTGGGACGTCCAGCACGTCTCCAAGGGCCGCAAGTTCCTTTTCTGGGACCCGCCCCCCGCCGTGAAGATCCGCGGCATGGTGCGCGAGGGCAAGCCCACGGTCGTGACCAAGCTCGACTACGAGGGCATGGACATCATCGGCCGGCCGCTGCTCATGGCCCTGGCCGCCGAGGCGCCGCTCCAGAAGGGCGCCCCCCTGAGCGTCGACAGCATCCACGCGACGGTGGATCTGGCCCTCAACAAGCTGCAAGAGCGCAGCTTCGCCTACGCCAAGATCGACAAGCAGGTCGACGTCTACCCGGGCCGCCACGAGGCCGAGGTCGTGCTCCAGGGCACCCCGGGCCCCTCCTGCAAGTTCGGCGAGATCGAGATCGTCTACCTGGGCGGCGGTGCCAAGGATGCCCCGGTCATCGACCCCAAGCGCATCGAGCAAGAGCTGCTCATCGCCGAGGGCGACCGCTACAGCCTCAGCGCCATGTCCAAGACCCGCCAGCGCCTCTTCGGCCTCGGGGTCTTCAGTGTCGTCAACGTGCTGCCCCAGCTCAAGACCCCCGACAGCGACATCGTGCCGGTGCGGGTCGAGCTCGCCCGGGCCAACGACCGCCAGCTGCGGGTCGGCGCCGGCATGCTCATCGAGACGGGCAAGCAGGACGTCCACGTCTCCGGCGACTTCGAGCACGTCAACCTCTTCAACAAGCTGGTGCGTCTCGACTGGGAGAACCGCGTCGGCTACACGACCCTCGCCATGCCCGGCCAGATCGCCGAGGACGGCCTCGACGCGGTCACCGAGTTCAGCGGGCCCACGGTCGACTCGACCATCACGGTCACCATCCCGCGCTTCCCGAGCCGCCGCTGGACGGTGAGCACGGCCCTCGACTTCGAGATGGGCGTCGAGCAGGGCTACAAGTACACGAGCCAGGGCGTCGGGCCGGCCATCCGCGGCCAGCTCACCGAGAAGCTCGCCATGGAGCTGGGCTACAACCTCGAGTTCTTCCAGTTCAACGAGCTGACCCTCGCGCCCTCCGAGTTCAGCAACACGGCCCTCGGCCTCGACTTTGCCGAGCGCTACGTCCTGACCTACCTGCGCCAGGCCTTCACCTGGGACGACCGCAACGACCTCTTCGCCCCCACCCGCGGCCAGTACGCCCTCTACGAGGTCGCCGAGGCCTCGCGCTACCTGGGCGGTGACTTCAACTACATCCGGGCCAAGGGCGACCACCGCTTCTACTTCAACCTGCGGCGGCTCCTCGGCGACAGCCTCAGCGGCACCCTCGCCACCCGCATCGGCGCGGGCATCATCCAGACCTACGGCGACGAGAACTACGCCTCGGTGCCGACGGCCGAGCGCCTCTACCTGGGCGGCTCGACCGACGTGCGCGGCTGGGGTCGCCGGCGGCTGGGCCCCTACCTCTACAGCAACGCGAACCTGTCCCGCGCGGCCTCGGCCCTCGGCGTGGCCCAGATCACCAACGACACCCTGCCCGTCGGCGGCACCGTGATGGCCCACGGCACCATCGAGCCCCGCATCTACCAGGGCAGCATGGGCTTCGCGGCCTTCCTCGACGCGGGCATGGTCTGGTCCGAGCTCGACGACGTCTACCAGCCCGACCGGGACGGCCTGCCCGTGACCATCGTGCCCTCGGTCGGCGGCGGCTTCCGCTACCTGCTCGACTTCGCCGTGGTGCGCCTCGACGTGGCCCGGCGCCTCGACGACGAGCCCATGTTCGCCCAGGAGTCCCGCTGGGGCTTCCACTTCTCGCTCGCGGAGGCCTTCTGATGGCCGGCAAGCGCTGGGGCCGCCGCATCGCGGTGGGTGCTGCCCTCCTCATCGGCGGCACGGGCGTTCTCGGCATCGTGCTGCTCGGCGGCGGGGTGCTGTGGCTGCGCTCGGACGCGGGCAATGCCTTCCTCAAGGACCAGGTCCTCACCAACGCCGCGCCGGCCATCCCGAACGGCAGCCTGTCCATCGATGGCCTCGAGACCGACCTCTTCACGGGCATCTCGCTCAAGGGTGTGCGCCTCGCCGACGCCCAGGGGCGCCCGCTGGTGGCCGCCGACGCGGTGGTGCTCGGCTACAACCTCCGCCACATCACCGACAAGCGGGTCGACGTCACCGAGCTCACCCTCGACCACCCCGTCATCGACGTGGGGGCCGACGAGCAGGGGGTGCTCGACATCCTCCACGTGCTGGGCCTCGACGAAGAGACCGACGAGGAGG
>CAXQUZ010000324.1:0-4100 GCA_964226865.1 Myxococcota bacterium
CGTGACCGAAAGGAGGCGCGGGCTCATGCTCAGTCCCGGTCTCGAGTACTCGGACCGGCGCGGAATCGAGCTCCGCGCCTCCCCCCGGCTTCACCCACGCTACCCGGCGATGTCTGACACAAGCGCCCGGTCGGGCCCCCGGCGGCCTCAGGCCAGGGGCTCGATCTTGCCGCGAAGGGCCGTGTGGACGGCATTGTAGCCGCCCATGCCGTGCACCCCTCCCCCGGGCGGCGTCGAGGCCGAGCACAGGAAGATGCGCGGGTTCGGCGTGGCCCAGGGCCGCAGCGTGGCGGTCGGGCGGGTGAGCAGCTGGTCGATGTCGGCCGCCCCGCCGTTGACGTCGCCCCCGACACAGTTCGGGTTCATCGCCTCGAAGGCCGCGGGCGTCGTGACCGTGCGGTGGAGCACGCAGTCCTGGAAGCCGGGCGCGAAGCGCTCGATCTGGGCCTCGATGGCCGCGCTCATGTCGACCGTCGAGCCGGGCGGCACGTGGCAGTAGGCCCAGCCCGTGTGGCGGCCGGCCGGCGCCCGGCTGTCGTCGAAGTGGGACTGCTGGGCGAGCAGCACGTAGGGGCGGGGGCTGTGCTCGCCTTGCCAGCAGGCCCGCTCGCTGGCGGCGATCTCGGCGAGGGTGCCGCCGAGGTGGACGGTGCCCGCCTGGGCGACCCGGGCATCGGCCCAGGGAATGGGCTCGGACAGGGCGTAGTCGAGCTTGAAGACCCCCGGCCCGTAGCGGTAGCGGGCCACCCGCTCGCCCCAGCGCGCCGGCAGCCGGTCGCCACAGATCCGGGCGGCGGCCTGGGGCCCGGTGTCGAAGAAGACCAGCCCGCCGGGCACCAGCAGCTCGTCGAGCTCCTCGAAGCGGGAGATGGGGGTGTGGGTGGCGATGTCGCCGCTGTTCTCGGCCAGCAGGGAGGCCAGCGCCCGGGGAATGGCCTGGGCGCCGCCCCGGGGCAGGGGCCAGCCCACGGCGTGGGCGGCGAGCTGGAGCATCAGGCCGATGGCGGCCGAGGGGGTCCGCTCGAGGGGCAGCACCGAGTGGGCCGCGAGGCCGGCGAAGAGCGCCTGGGCCTCGACCCCACCGAAGGCCACCTCGGCGAGCGCGGTCGCGGGCAGGGCCGCCCGGCCGCCGAAGGTCGCCAGGGCGACAAGGCTGCGGGGCAGGCCCGGGGGCCCCATGCCGGCGCGCATGATGTCGGACCAGGCGTCGACCAGGGGACGGAACCAGTCGGCATAGTGGCCGGCGTCGGGGCCCAGGGTGGCGGCGGTCTCGTCGAGGCTGCGGGCGAGCATCGCCGCCGGGCGGTCGTCGAGGGGGTGGGCCGCGGCGAAGGGGGGCAGGATCCACTTGAGGCCGTGGTCGTCGAGGGGCAGCTGGCGCAGGTAGGGCGAGGCGAGGGCCATCGGGTGGATGGCCGAGCAGTGATCGTGGGCGTAGCCCGGAAGGGTCATGGGCAGGGTGCGGCAGCCGCCGCCGATGGTCTCGCCGCCCTCGACGACCAGCACCTTGCGTCCGGCCCGGGCCAGCGCCACCGCGGCGCTGAGGCCGTTGGGCCCAGAACCCACGATCACCGCGTCATGTCGCTCGGACAGGCCGGCCATCTCTCCCTCCAGTCCCCGGGCAGCGGGGACGATGAAGGCGCCGGTGTCGGTGGCGCCCCCGGGCCGGGGCTATCGCCGCGCCGACGCGGGGGCGACCCCTGCCGACGGACGGGTCCGGTGGCCATTCACCCCGAGCTGATCCCCATCTGTGGACGATCTTCACGACTCGTAATCACCCAATTCCCCATCGCGGGATCCCCACCCGATCGGTTACCGTCGGGGCCCAATGGAGGAGGACTTTCCATGACCAACCGTTCCATCCACGCCATCGTGATGTTCGCGGGTGCCGCCCTGGCCACCGGCTGTGACCTTGACGCCGAGAAGGCCGCCGAGTGCGCCGACGTCTGCTCCAAGGTCGAAGAGTGCGGCGCCAACCCCCCTGAGGTGACCATTCCGGGTCTCACCGAGGGCGGCAGCGGTGTGGCCGCCGTCGACTGTGGCGCCAACTGCCTCCAGGAAGACGCCGCCTTCTACGGCTACTCCGACTGCCAGATCGACTGCATCCTCGACTCGGCCTGTGGCGACGTGAACGCCTGCTGGGACGCCACCTCCGACGTCTACGCCAGCTTCTGCCTCGACGGCGTCGAGACCGAGCCGATCGAGCCCGAGTCCGAGGAGTCCACCCCCTCGAACGGCACGAACACCGGCTCGGCCGCGGCCGACGAGCTCACCGGCAACACCGTGACCGAGGGCGCCGTCGGCGGCTCCGGCTTCGTGGTCAACACCGGCGACCAGCCCCCCGAGATCGCCGGCCAGTACGGCGCCGAGGGTGAGATCGACGACTCGCAGAACGCCCGTGCCCCCGGCTCGCCGATCCGCACGACCCTCTGCTTCTACAACCGCACCGAGGCCGCTGACGGCGTCGAGATCACCTACTGTGAGGTCGGCGTTCCCGGCGACCTGACGGCCCCGATCACCGGCTCCGGCTCCGACTTCACGATGTACTTCGAGTACCCCGGTGCCGCGACCGTGCTCTTCTCCGGCTCCACCGACGGTGCCGGCCAGATCTCGGGTGACGTCGAGGCCCTCGTCGTCTACCTCCACGGCTACGACATCTGGGAGCACAGCTGGACCACCTGGTCCTACCAGTCCGAGTGCTCCGGCTGCTGAGCCGCCGCACGCTGATCTTCGGGCCCCCGGCCAGCCGCTGTGCTGCGCCGGGGGCTCCTGCGTCTTGGGGGGGGCGGTCCCGGCCCGCGCGGCTCCCCGACACACAGGCCCCTCCCCAGGCCCCGGGGGTGCCGAGGGTGGTGCCCGGCAGGCGCTTGACAATGTCGATGTTCAGGGTGTTCTCGAAAGCACGAGACACTGCCCCGCCGCAGGTGCTATTCATCAGCTCCCAAGCTGCATCTGGAGACCGAGATGATTCCCAAGGCGCCAGTCCTCATCGCGCTGGCCTCCGTGGGCCTGCTCACGGGCTGCTCGAAGTGCCCGGACGGCTACGAGGCCAACGACGAGACCAAGCAGTGCGACCCCATCGAGGCCGGCGAGGGTGACGACGGCGGCGATGTCGACGGCGACGCCGACGCCGACGCGGATGCCGACTCCGACACGGACGCCGACGCCGATGCCGACGCCGACGCCGACGCCGACGCCGATGCGGACGCCGACACCGATCCCGGGCTCGCCGAGGGCGCCTACAACGGCGACCTCGAGACCGACGAGACCGACATCAACGGCGCCCCGGCCCCCTGGGTCCAGGACGACTACGCTTCGATCCTCGCCTACAAGGCCTTCACCTACGAGGCCACGGTCACCGGCGGCATCACCCGCCGCGTCACCTACGTGAGCTCGAGCCCCGGCGCGACCTGCGCCGACGTCGCCCTCTACCTGGGCAAGGATCCGGACGGCGACCCCGAGACGCCGATCCCGCCCTTCGACCCGACCCACATGTTCGCGGCCAACACCTGCAACGTGCTGCTGAACCACAACGAGCCGGCGCCGGGCACCTACACGACCGAGAACAAGCTCGACCTGCGCGAGACCCTCGACCTCTTCGTGAACGTCGAGTGCGCGGTGGGCACCAACGGCTCCTTCCAGTACTCCGACGCCTTCGGGTCGGCCGGCTACTACTGGCTCGGCGTCGACGGCTACCTCCAGGACCCGACCGAGGTCGTGCCCGAAGAGATCGACCCCGACTCTCCGTCCTACTCCCAGGCCGTGGTCTGGTACACGGCCCGCGCGGTCTGGGGCACCCTCACCCGCCTCGACGAGGTGACGGGCGGCGTCGAGATCGACCTCGACCTCGACTACTTCGACGGGCGCTACCCCCTGCTCGACATCGACGACACGAGCGCCAAGGGCAGCGGCAAGGGCACCATCTTCGCCGAAGACTGCGAAGAGCTGCTCGACACGCCCTTCCTGCGCTGAGACCCGGCGCCTCGGGCCCGTCTGTCGAGACGGTGCCCCGGGGCGCGGTCCGCGGCTGAAGCGCCAGAGGCGGCCCCCGCTCGGGAGGCCGCCTCTCTGTGTTCCGGTGCGGGGCCTCCCGAGCGGAA
>CAXQUZ010000325.1:0-32313 GCA_964226865.1 Myxococcota bacterium
CGGCATTGGGAGGTGATCGACGCAGACTTGTCCGGTTACTTCGACAGCATCCCGCACGGAGACCTCATGAAATCGGTTGCCTGCGGCGGTTGTCGCGGCGCTCGACCTGGCGCGCGAGCAGCAGCACCACGAGGGCGTGCTCGACGGGGGCGGGGCGCAGGGGGGCGGCCCCCCCGGCCGGCGGGGCGGGGGCCTTGGCCCGGGGCTCGCCGCGGGGCAGGTCGATGCGCGCCACGTCCGTGCGGAAGGTGTAGACCGTGCGCTCGTCGCCGAGCTCGACCTCGACCCGGGCGCCGGGCTCGAGCCGCCGGTGGACCGGCAGGGGCAGCTTGAAGGTGAGGCCCTCGGGCTCGAGGTGGGTCGTGGCCATGCGCCGGCTGAACAGCTCGCGGCGGTCGCGGGCCACCCGCAGGCAGGAGACCCGGCCGAGCATGTCGGCGACGTGGGGGAAGGCGGCGAAGACCTCGCTCTTCTCGGGGGCCCGGCCCCCGAAGGCCGACCAGATCGCGCGCGCGGGGGCCTCGCCGCCGACGACCAGCACCCCGACGGGCTTTCGATCGACCCGCATGTCGATGCGGCCGGCCTCGTCGAGCTGGACGCGGGCGCGGTCGATGAAGGGGCCGGGCAGGAAGGTGGCCCGGGTCTCGTCGATGTCGACGAGCAGGAAGCCCGCCGTCAGCAGCAGCAGCCAGCCCCGCCGCGCCCGGCCGAGGGCGGGGCCGTGGATGACGGCGACGCCGGCGATGCCCTGCTGGGCGGCCGCCTGG
Source organism: Myxococcota bacterium (assembly GCA_964226865.1). Taxonomy (GTDB): domain Bacteria; phylum Myxococcota_A; class UBA796; order UBA796; family UBA2385; genus CAXQUZ01. Next base: position 768 of record CAXQUZ010000325.1, read on the forward strand.
GGCAGCACCCCGGGCACCGCGGCCATCAGCTCGTCGACGTCCTCGAGGCTGAGGCGGTGCTGGCCGTCGAGCAGCCGGGCCCCCTCGGGGGCGTGGCCGGCCGCCAGCTCGGCGAGGCGGTCGAGCGCCAGCGCCACGTCCGCGAAGGCGAGGCTGTGGTCGCCGCGGCGGTGGTGGAGGTGGAGGGTGGCGGGGGCATCCTGGGGCACCGTCCAGCCCAGCAGCCCGGCGTGGTCGAGGAGGGTGAGCTCGGGGCCGGCCACCGAGGCGACGAGGTCGTCGGCGGCGATGCCGATGCCGCCGGGGCCGATGGCGGCGAAGCCCTGGCGGCGCACCGGTCCGCCGAGCAGCTCGACGGGCCCGAAGATGGCGGGGGGCACCGGTGGCGGCCGCTCGGCGAGGGGGCGGGCCGCAGCGGCCTCGTCGATGCCCATGGCGAGCAGCAGGGCCCCGGCCCGCACGGCGATGCCCTGGGCGAAGCGGACGGGGGGGCGGCTGCGGCCGGGCCCGCCGTCGACGGCGAGCTGGAGCTGGCCGTCGGCGTCGAGCTGGGCCGCGCCGACCCACTCGATGGGCAGCTCGAGGCTGCGGTCGGTGCCGAGCACGGACTGGACGCCGGTGTCGGCGAGAAAGAGCAGGCGCCGGCTCGTGATGCGCAGGGTGCCGCTGATCCAGACCGGCGAGGCGACCAGCTCGACGGCGCCCTCGACCAGCACGGACTCGCCCGGCAGGAGCCGCCGGGGGTCGCCGGGGCGCCCGAGCTGGAGCTTGAGGGCCTCGTAGACGACCTTGATGCCGGCCCCGGAGAAGCGCAGGGGCCCGCTGGCGGTCTCGATGGTCATGCCCCGCAGCCACGAGCCGTGCACGTCCTGGACGGCGGCGAGGTCGATCGAGAAGGGCCGGGCCCCGGCGAGCCGCTCGAGGCGGCTGGTGGGCTCGACCTGGAGGCGGCCTCCGTGCAGGCGGAGCGCGACGTGGATGCCGAGGGGGCCGCGGAAGAAGAGGCCCGTGCCGGTGATGTCCTGGGGTTGGTCCATCCGCATCTGTTCCTGTCGCCGCAGGGGCCGCTGCCTGGTCGGCCGGCGAGCCCCCGGTCCCACCATCGTAGCGCGACCCGGCGCGGGGGCCCTGCCCACCGTGTCACCGACTGTCAGCAGATTGGTGAGAATGCCGACAGAGCGGACACTGTCGCGCGACCTGACCCGGCTCAGCGCGCGGCTTGCAGGCGCTCGCGGCGGCGGGTCAGGCCGGGGTCGGCCCCCTCGGTGGCGAGGGCCTCGTCGACCTCGGCCAGGGCGGCCTCGCGGCCCTCGAGCTGCTCGAGGGCGGTGGCCATGCCGAGCCGGGCGAGCCGCGCCTCGGGGGGGCTGACCGCCGCGTCGAGGGCGTGCTGGTAGGCGTCGTAGGCGGCGGCTGCGTCGTCGCGGATGCGCAGCCGGCCGATGCCCAGCCAGGCCCGGGCGGCCTGGGGGGCGTGGGCCGTGGCGGCGTGGAGCTCGGCCAGGGCGCCGTCCCGATCGGCCAGGTCGAGGCGCAGGCGGGCGGCCTGGAGGCGCCAGCGGCCGGCGTCGGGGTGGTCGGGGGCCGCGGCGAGGGCCTGGCCCAGGTGGGCGACGGCCTCGGGGGTGCGGTCGGCCTGGGCCTGGGCGAGGGTGGCGAGCTGGACGTGGGCCGCGGGGGCGTGGACCGAGTCGGGCCAGGCCTCGAGGAAGCGGAACAGCAGCAGCTCGGCGTCGTCGCGGGCGCCGGGGGCCACGGCGGCGAGGCGGGCCGCCCGCCAGGCGGCGTCCTCGCGCACGGCGGCGGGGGCGATGCTCTCGCTCAGCGCGACATAGTCGGCGACCGCACCGGCCGTGTCGCCGCTGGCCGCCTTGGCGGCGGGACGATCGAGGGCGGCCGGCGAGAGGGGGCTCCACCAGAGGCCGGCGGCGATCGTCGCGGCGGCGCCGACGAGCGCGAGGCGGCCGGCCAGGCGCGCGGGACTGCCGATCAGCACGGCGATCACGGACGGGGTCTGGCGGGTGGAGGAGCGCATGCGGGGAACACTATCCGTGGAACACGGCACCATCAACGTCGCCGGCCTCGCAGGGCCTCGCGGCGCGGGGCCGGGGGAGCGCGGGGCCCGACACGCGGCGGCCCCCCAGGCATCCCTGGAGGGCCGCAGGCCGGTGGGCGAGAGGCTCAGGCCTCGTCGGTCTCGTCGGTCTCGTCGGTCTCGTCGACGGCCTCGCCGCTCTCCTCGTCCTCGTCCCCGTCCTCGGCGTCGAGGGAGAGCGCGTCGGTCGTCTCGTCCTCGTCGTCCTCTTCGGCGACCCGGGCGACGCCGACGATGCGCTCGTAGTCCTCGACCCGCATGAGGGTCACGCCCTTCGTGTTGCGGTTGACCTCGCGGATGCTGGCCGCCCGCAGCTTGATGACCCGGCCCGTGTCGGTGATCAGCATCACCCGGTCCTCTTCGGTCACCTCGACGGCGCCGGCCACCTTGCCGTTGCGGGGGCCGGTCACGATGTCGATGATGCCCTTGCCGCCGCGGCCCTGGGCCCGGTACTGCTCGAGGTCGGTGCGCTTGCCGTAGCCATTCTCGGTGACCGTGAGCAGACGGGCACTCTCGTCGCCCGAGAGCACGATCATGTCGACGATCTCGTCGCCGTCCTGGAGCTCGATGCCCTTGACCCCGCGGGCCACCCGGCCCATGTGGCGCACCTCGAGCTCGCCCTTGTCGTTGACGCCGGGGAAGCGGATGCTGAGGCCGCTGCGGGTCACGATGAGCACGTGCTGCTCGGTCTGGGCCTTGGTGACCGTGAGCAGGGCGTCGCCGTCGGCGCAGTTGTAGGCCCGCAGCCCGTTGGTGCGCAGGTTGCGGTAGAGGCTGAGCTTGGTGCGCTTGACCCGGCCGTGGCGGCTGCAGAAGAGCAGGTCGATGTCGTCGCGGTCGAGGTCGGCCACGGGAATGACCGAGGCGAGGGTGTCGTCGCCGTCGAGCTCGACCAGGTTGACGATGGGCAGGCCCTTCGCGTCGCGGTTGACCTCGGGGATGCGGTAGACCGGCAGCTTGTAGACCAGACCCTGGGTCGTGAAGACCAGCAGGTCGGAGTGGGTGTTGGCGATGAAGATGTCGCGCACGCTATCTTCGTCGCGGGTGCGCATGCCGCGCTTGCCGAAGCCGCCCCGGCGCTGCTCCTGGTACTCGGAGTGGCTGGTGCGCTTGATGTAGCCGTTGACCGAGAGGGTCACGACCTGGTCCTCTTCGGCGATGAGGTCCATGATGTCGACCTCGCCCGTCGCCTCGGTGAAGCGGGTGCGGCGGGGGTCGGCGAAGGTCTCCTTGATGGCCAGCAGCTCGTCGCGGATGACCTCCATCAGCTTGCCTTCGTCGCCGAGGATGGCCTTGTACTCGGCGATGGCGGCCTCGAGCTCGGCCCGCTCGTTCTCGAGCTCGAGCCGCTGCATGCCCGTGAGGCGCCGCAGCCGCATGTCGAGGATGGCCCGGGCCTGGATCTCGGAGAGCCCGAAGCGGCCCTGGAGGGTCTCGCGGGCGGCCTCGGCGGTCTCGCTGCTCCGGATGATCCGGATGACCTCGTCGAGGTTGTCGAGGGCGATGAGCAAGCCGTCGAGGATGTGCTTGCGGGCCTCGGCCTTGCGCAGCTCGTAGCGGGTCCGGCGGATGGTCACGTCGCGGCGGTGCTGGAGGTAGTGCTGCAGCATCTCCTTGAGGGTGAGCACCTGGGGCCGGTTGTGGACGATGGCCAGCAGGATGACGCCGAAGGTCGACTGGAGGGCGGTGTGCTTGAAGAGGTGGTTGAGCACCACCTCGCGCACGGCGTCGCGCTTGAGCTCGATGACGACGCGCATGCCCTCGCGGTCGGACTCGTCGCGCAGGGCCGAGATGCCCTCGATGCGGCGGGACTTGACCAGCTCGGCGATCTCCTTGACCAGCCGGGCCTTGTTGACCTGGAAGGGCAGCTCGTCGATGACGATGACGTCGCGGCCGCTGTTGGTCTCTTCGTAGAAGGTGTGGCCGCGCACGACGACCCGGCCCCGTCCCGTCGTGTAGGCGTCGTGCACGCCCCGGCGGCCGTAGATCGTGCCGGCCGTCGGGAAGTCGGGGCCCGGGATCAGCGTCATCAGCTCCTCGACGGTGATGTCGGGGTTGTTGCTGAGCGCGATGACGCCGTTGATGACCTCGCCGAGGTTGTGGGGCGGGATCTTCGTGGCCATGCCCACGGCGATGCCGTCGGAGCCGTTGACGAGCAGGTTCGGGAAGGCCGCCGGGAGCACGGTGGGCTCTTCGGTGGCGCCGTCGAAGTTGGGCTCGAAGTTGACCGTGTCTTTGTCGATGTCGGCCAGCACCAGCTCGGCCAGCTTCATCATCCGCGACTCGGTGTAGCGGTAGGCCGCGGGCGGGTCGCCGTCGATGGAGCCGAAGTTGCCCTGGCCGTCGATGAGCGGGTAGCGCATGTTCCAGGGCTGGGCCATGCGCACGAGGGCGTCGTAGACGGCGGAGTCGCCGTGGGGGTGGTACTTCTTGAGCACCTCGCCCACGACGCCGGCGCACTTCGAGTAGCGCCGGCTGGCCGTGAGGCCCTCGTTGTGCATCGCGTAGAGGATGCGCCGGTGGACGGGCTTGAGGCCGTCGCGCACGTCCGGGAGGGCCCGGCCGATGATGACGGACATGGAGTAGTCCAGGTAGGAGGAGCGCATCTCCTCCTCGATGTCGACTCCAACGACGCGATCGGTCTCTTCCACGGTGGCTTCCTGGCGAGATGGGGGCGGCGGGGCCCGGCCCGCGGGGGGCGGGGCGGCCGCGCGAGAGCGGGGCCCGGGGGGCGCGCCGGGGACGGGGCCGGCCCGGGGCGCGGCGCCTCTGGGGGCTCCGCTCGGAACACGGCGCTGTAACCCCTCGCGGCGCCGGTCGCAGCGACTGCTTTGGGGGGCTCGAAGTTGGCGTCAGTGAGGGCGTTCTCGTGGGTCTGGGCGGCCGTCGCCTCCCGCCGGTGCCGCCCCGGGGGGCCGGGCGAATTGTGGCCGGGTGGGTGGCGTGGCCCGGGATGCCAGGACAAAGCTGGTGCGTCGACCTGCCGGAGGCCGCCGTCTCCGTCCGCAGCGTGGGCAAGAGAGAAGGGGTGCAGATGCTGTTGAGTGCCGTGTTGATGAGTCTCCTGGCCACGGCGGGCGCCGCCGAGCTGGACACCGCCGCCATCCAGGCCCACCTCGGCTCCTCGTGCGCATGGCCGGGCGAGGATCCGGTGCCCGACCGGCGCCTCGTCAAGTTCATCCTGCCGCCCGACGCGAGCGCCGCCGGGGGCAGCGAGGTGCTCGAGATCGTCCAGGGCCGCTGGACCTTCCGCGGGGTCGAGGTGGACGGCCCCAAGGGCCTCGCCGCGGCCCTCGACGCCGATGAAGAGGCCGAGGCCGAGAAGGGGGTCACCCTCGGCTCGGGGGCCTCCGAGGACGGCGGCCGGGTCATGATCCGGGTCGGTGCCGGCGTGCGCGGCCGGAACGTGGTCAAGGCGGCCCGGGTGCTCTCGGCCCGCGGCTTCCGCGACGTCACCTTCGTCGGCCAGGCCTACCAGGTGCCCCTGCGGCCCACGCTCCCGCCCAGCGCGCCCGTGCGCCAGGCCATGGCCGAGCTCGCCTCCCAGGTCGACGACGTCGCCCGCTCGGCGATGCTCCACGACCAGCTCATGGGCGCGGCCGAGGCCGCCTGCTCGGGGGCCCTCAAGGAGGTCGAGAAGCTCATCCTGCCGGGCCAGCACTGCGCCGGGCTGGGGGCCGCCTTCAACGAGCTGGCCCTGAGCTGCCCCGCGGCCGACCTCGTGCCCTTCGCCTCGTGGGCCCTCGCCGGCACCCACCCCCAGGCCCTCTACACGGGCTTCGAGGTGCGGCTCCACAAGCCCCCCCTCGACGACAAGGACGTGCCGGCCCGCGACGTGGTGCTCATCGGCGACGACGAGCCCTGGTCCGAGGGCCATGTCCGGGTGCTGGCCCACAAGGACGGCCGGGTCCACCTGCGCGTCGCCCGGGACGACGAGCCCCTCGACGGCTCGAAGCCCAAGAAGACGCGCAAGTAGGCCCGGCGCCGGTCAGTCGAGGCCGACCACCGTGGCGGTCGCGCCGCCGTCCACCGCGAGCACGGTGCCGGCGGGCCAGGCGGCCTTGCGCAGCACCCCGACCGCGTGGTGGCGGCCGTCGAGCTGGGCGACGCGGGTGAGGGTGCCGAGGGCCGCGCCGTCGAGCGAGACCGCGGCCCCGGGCGCCACCGGGGCGTCGAGCACGACCGCGGTGAGCTTCTTCTGGACCGCGCCGCGCACGTCGACCCGGTTGATGACCTCCTGGCCGACGTAGCAGCCCTTCTGGAAGTTGCAGCAGTCGGTGTTGAGGCGCAGCTCGTGCACGAGGCTCTTCTCGGTGCCGTCGGCGGGCCAGGCGGCCCGGCCGGCGACGACCTGGAGGGCGTCGATGACCGCGGGGGTGGCGGCGGTGGCGCCGGCGGCGGCCAGCGCGGCGGTGAGGGCCGCGACCCGGTCGGCGGGCACGATGAGGTCGGCGCCGCCGTGGCCGGTGCGGTCGCGGCGGCAGACACGCACCCCGTTGAAGAGGGCGTGCTGGTGGTCGCCCGGAGGCAGCCCCAGCCCGGCCGCGGCGAGCACGGTGCCCGTCTCGGGGCCCACGAGGCTGAGGAGCTGGCAGGGCGGGCCCTCGTCCGGCTCGGCGAGGTCGTCGAGCTCGATGTCGTCGAGCATCAGGTACATGCGGAAGTGGCCGGCGAAGTGGTCGACCGTGCCGCCCTCCAGCACGAGCAGCACGCGGTCCTCGGTCACCAGGTAGAGGTCGAGCACCCCCTGGACCCGGCCGCGGTCGTTGCACCAGGCGTGGCGGTTGCCCTGGCCGGGGGCCAGGGTCTTGGTGGTGTTGGTGAACATGCCGTTGGTCCAGCGCCGCACGTCTTCGCCCGTGAGGGTGAGCAGGGCGGCGTCGGGCTGGGGCACGACCACGCAGCCGGACCGGGCGGCGTCGGCCTGGGTCTGGAGCGGGGTGGGCGATGCGGTCACGGGGCCTCCGGGGCACCGGCGCCCCGAGTGCTCAGTCGTCCTTCTTGAGCCCGAGGTTCGGGCGGGGCATGAGCATGGTCTCGTCGGCGTCGGCTTCGTCGATGTAGTCGTCGTTCCAGTCGTCCGGGGGGATGATCGTGGCCCCCGGTCGCAGGGTGGGGATATCCGGCATCTGGTCCACGTCGAGGCGCGAGCTGGCGGCAGAGCGCGGGATGCTGCGCTGGACGGGCACCGGCGGCGGCGCGGCCGGGGCCGGGGCGGGCACGGGCGGCGGGGCCATGCCCTCGGGGGGGCCGCCGCCGGGCGCCATCAGGGTGGTGGGCAGGTCGTCGTCCTCGAACTCCTCGACCTCGTCGGGCATGTCCATGTGGGCCGAGGCGGCCGTCGGGGGCAGCGGCGGCGGCAGGGCGGCCGGTGCGGGGGCCGGGGCCGGGGCCGGGGTCGGGGCCGGTGTGGCGGCGGGCGCGCTGGCGGCCGGGGCCGGGGCGGGCGCGGCCTTCTTGCGGCGGAGCAGGCCGATGGCGGCCACGACGATGAGGATGGCGGCGAAGACGCAGCAGAGGCCACCACACACGAGGCCGAGGGTGCCAGACATCAGTCCGGAGATGGGTTCCATGTGCGGCTTGCCTCCCCGAGGTCGGCGACCTCGGGCGCGTGGGCCGGGGGGCGGGGACGCGCGCCGGCGGGTTCGGAGATCGGGAGACCGGGGGGCGCACGGGGCGTCCGCCCGGCCGGCGTTGCAACAGGCTCGGCGGCAGCCTACCGTGGACGGCCCCCGCGTGGGGGCTGCGTCCCCGCCCCCGCGGCCGGAGCCACCGTGCCCCAGTTTCCCGTCGATCCCCACAGCATCGAGCAGATGGTCCGCGCGGCCGACGCCCGCACGGTCGGGGCGGCCACCGGTCTGGTGCTGCTCGTGGCCGGCGCGCGCCTCTACCGGGTGGCGGTCATGGCGCCGGGCTTCGTGCTCGGGCTCTGGCTGGCCCACGATCACCTGCCCGCCATGGCCCCGGGCTGGCGCCTCGGGATCACCGTCGGGGCGGGCATGCTCGGCGCCCTGCTGAGCTCGGGCATCGAGCAGCTTGCCGTGCGCCTGGCCGGGGCCCTGCTCGTGGCGGGCCTCACCCACGCCGTGCTGCCGCTGGCCTGGGAGGGGGTGCCCCCGTGGTGGGCGGCGCCGGCGGCGGGCTTTCTCGGGCTGGCCCTCTTCCCGAGCGTCTACCGGCGGCTGTTGCCGCTCATCACCGCGCTGCTGGGGGCGCTGGTCATCGCCTGGTCGCTCGGCCGGGGCGCCGACCTGCTGTTGATCCTGGGGGTGGCCGCCGTGGGGCTGGTGGTCCAGATCATCCTCGGCCGCAGCAGCGGTGACGCGGGCAAGAAGGCATGAGCGCCGCCGGTCCCGCGCTGGCGGCCACGGTCGCGGCGGCCCGCCGTGCGCTGGCCGAGGCAGACGCCGTGCTCATCGGCGCGGGCGCGGGCATGGGGGTCGACTCGGGGCTGCCCGACTTCAGGGGCCCGGAGGGCTTCTGGCGCGCCTACCCGGCCCTGCGCGGGCGCCGGCTGCGCTTTGAAGAGATGGCCGACCCCCGGTGGTTCGACGACGACCCGGGCCTCGCCTGGGCCTTCTATGGCCACCGCCTCCAGCTCTACCGCGACACGGTGCCCCACGCCGGCTTTGCCCTGATCCAGCGCCTCATCGGCGACCGGCCCCACTTCGTCTTCACCTCGAATGTCGACGGCCAGTTCCAGGCCGCGGGCTTCGATCCGGGCCGGGTCTTCGAGGTCCACGGCTCGATCCACCACCTCCAGCGCACCGACGGCCAGGGCGAGATCTGGTCGGCGGCGGGCACCACGGTCGACATCGACCCGGTGGCCTTTCGGGCGCAGGGCCCGCTGCCCGTGGCCCCGGACGGCAGCCCGGCCCGGCCCAACGTGCTGATGTTCGGCGACGGCGACTGGATCCCCACCCGTGCGATGGCCCAGCAGGCGCGCTTCGGGCGCTTTCTCGCCGCGGTGGCCCGCCAGGGGGGGCGGCTGGTGGCCGTCGAGCTGGGGGCGGGCACGGCCATCCCGACCGTGCGCCACACCTGCGCCCGCCACGCGACGACCCTGGTGCGCATCAACCCACGCGAGGCCCACGGTCCGCCGGGCACGCTGTCGCTGCCGCTCGGGGCCCTGGCGGCGCTGGAGGCCATCGTGGCCGGGGGGGCGACGTGACCAGAGCCGGAGCATGGGGAGGGACGCTGCTGCTGCTCGCGGGCTGTGCCGGGGGCGGCGCGCCGGCGGCGGGCGGCAAGGCGCCCGGGGGCGACGACAGCGGCGGAAGCCCAGTGGGCGGGGACGACGGGGACGACGGGGACGACGGGGACGGCGGGGATGATGGAGACGGCGGGGACGCCCTCCTGCCCCGGCGCCTCGCAGGCCGGCTGGTGCTGCCCGCGGGCGCGGTCGAGAGCCCGGCCCCCCTGCGGGTGGCCCTGGTCCACGTCCACTTCGACGGCGCCGGCGCCCCCGAGCTCGGGCTGGCCATCGACACGGTGACCGCGGTCGACGGTGCCTTCACCGCCGACCTGCCCGCCCGGCCGCCCCTCGGCCAGATCGAGGGCCTGGCCCGGGACGTGCCGGCCGCCCAGGGGGCGCTCTACCTGCCCATCGTCTACGAGCCGCCCGCCGACGCCCCCGAGGCGAGCTTCCGGGAGGGGCTGCCCATCCGGGGCGCGGGCCTCGACCAGCTGGTCGTGTGGCTCGACCCGGCCGCCGATCCCACCGTCCACCCGGGCGCCGAGGCGGGGCTGCCGGCAGGCTGGCCCCCGGGCTGGTCGGTGGTCGACACGGGCATGGCGGGCATGCACGAGCCCAACCGCTGCCTCTTCGACACCTCTGAGCCGCTGACCTGGCGCAGCCACGCCGGCTACCCGGTCTTCGCGCCCTTCGTCGACGCCCCCGCAGACGGCGACACCCCCGACGAAGGGGACGACACGGGGCTCTCGCTGCTGCTGCGCGGCCTGCCGACCGTGCTCCACCTCGCCGCCGACACGAGCGAGCGGCCCGCGGGCGCCGACCGCATGGCCGGGGTGCCCTCCCAGGTCGCCTACGGCAGCGATCCCACGCTGGCTCCGGTCTATGACCTCGCCGTGGATGGTGGTCTCGACGTTGTTCTCGTCGATCCGCCTCCCGCCGATCACGACGTGGGGGGCGACCCGGACTGGCGCTACACCCAGGCCCTCGGGCTGCTCTACACCGACGCCGACGCCTCGGGGGACTGGAGCCTCGCCGCCGACGGGGCCACCACGACGCCCCTGACCCACTGCCACGACGGCACGCCGGCCCTGCTCCGCTACACCCGGCCCGTCGACAGCTGGAAGGGCTACCGCTTCCTCGACTGCTACGGGGGCACGGTGGGCTGGCGGGCGGTCGCCTTCGACGATGCCATCGGCAACTATGTCTACTTGGATGCCACCGCCGCCGCCGGGCTGGCGACCGGCCCGCGCTGCAGCCTCTGAGGCCCCGCGGGCGGGGGCGCCCCGGCCCTACTTGAGGGCGCGGGGGGCGGTGGTGGTCGACCAGGGGCCCAGCTCGGCCGTGAAGCGGCGGCCCGACCAGCGGCGGGGCAGCGGCGCCGACCAGCGCAGCCGCCACCGGGTCGTGCCGGCGTGGGGCTGGGACTCGACGAGCATGGCGCGGTGGAGGTCGTCCACGGGCACACCGCCGAGCAGCACGGGCGCCCCGTCCCGCAGCAGCCGCAGCCAGGGGCCCACGGTGTCGACCGGCGGCCCCACCCACTCGACCTCGAGGCGCAGCTGGGGCTCCTGGCCGGGGCCGGGGTTGTGGCGCCGCAGCCGCAGCACCGCCTCCCGGCCCGTGGCCGGCGGGGCCGCGTCGGTCGCCGGGTCCTCGGGGAAGCCGGGGGCCTCGGGGACGCCGGAGGTCTCGGGGGTCTCGGGGACGCCGGAGGCCCTGGCAAGGAGGGGGGGCAGGGCCTCGGGAAGCTGGGCCAGCAGCCAGCGCCCGCTCTCGCGGCCCCAGGGGGCGAGGCCGCCGACCGTGCCGTGGTCGTGCTCGCGGGGGGTCACCATGGCGCCCAGGAAGCCGCCGCAGGGCCCCACGAGCGCGGTGTCCTCGGCCACGCGGCCTGCGAGGCCGGTCGAGAGCTGGGCGGGCAGGGCCACGATGCGGCGGCCGCCGAGGTCGAGCAGCTGGGCCCAGGCCAGGGGGCCCTCGGGAGCGGCGTCCTCGGGAGCGGCGTCCTCGGGGGCGGCGTCCTCGGGAGCCGGGCTCTCGGGCGCCCCCTCTTCGGTCTCGGTGGCCGGGGCGGCGCCGTCTTCGGGGCGGGGCGCCGGGGCCTCGGCGAGCCAGCCGGTCACGTCGCTGCGCACGACCGGGCCCCGGGGCGCTGGGGTCGCGGGCAGGTGGGCCGCGCCGTCCCGCACGGGCGCACCGGCGGGCACGAGGGCCACCCGGGCGGCCCGCAGGGGGCCCGTGAGGGGGGCGCCGGGGTCGAGGGCGGCGGCGGCGACGGCCTGGCCCCAGGCCTCGGCCATGGTGGTGGCGGCGGCCCGGTCGCCCTGGCCGTCGAGCTCGGCGTCGGCGCTGATGCCGGCAGCGAGGGCGATCTGGGGCGGGCCTTCGGGCCCTGGGCGCTCCTTGCGCCAGATGCGCTCCCGGGCCGACTCCCGGGCGAGCTGGACCGGACCGGTCGCCGGGCGGGCCCCCCGCAGCCCCCGGGGCAGGCTGGCGCGGACCGCGGCGAAGACGAAGACCAGCTTGCCCGTGGCGACCGCGCGCACCGTGAAGCCCGTGAGGCGGGCGTCGACCAGGGCGCGCTCCCAGGGGAGGCCCGGCGGCACGTCGCGGCCGTTCCGCTCGAGGCCGAGGCGGGTCAGGGCGGCGTCGGGGCGACAGCCGGCGAATTCCTTGGCCCGGCGCTCGAGGCGGGCGCCCCAGGCCGAGGTGGCCGGGGCCTGGAGCCGGGCGAGGTTCCAGCGGTGGCCGTCGAGGGCGTGGAGCTGGACGGGCACGAGGGCCGTGGCGAGGCCCCGGGCGGCGCCGGCGAGGGCGGCGGCGAGGGCCGGCACGGGCACAGCGCCGGGATCGAGGCCCGGCCGGGCGCCCGAGGGGGCCAGCAGCACGGCCTCGGCGGGCAGCCCGAGGGCCGCCGCGACGGCGGGCCCGAGACCCCGGGGCAGGGCGGGCATGTCGAGGGTGGCGATGATGGCGGTGGTGCCGCCGTGCTCCAGCCGAAGCAGGACCGCCTGGGGGCGCCCCCACCAGGGCGTGCGGCCGCCGAGCGGCAGGCCGAGCTGGCCCGCCGCGGCCCGTGCGGTGTCGGTCATGGTCTCAGATCCCTCGCTCCAGCTGGAGCATGCGGTCCGCGATGGCGCGGACGAAGCGGCCGCCGAGCTGGCCCATGCCCAGGGACGCCCGCAGGTCGTCGCCGCTCATGTGGGCCAGGGTGCAGGCGGTGGTGGCGCGCACCGTGCTGGTGCGGATGCCCCCCATGATGGGGGCGAGCTCGCCGAAGACGTCGCCGGTCTGGAGGGTGGCGATGCGGCCCCGGCCCGCCTGGAGCACCTCGAGCTCACCCTGGAGCACGAGGTAGGCCGTGTCGCCGGGCTCGCCCTGGCGCACGACGGTCTCGCCGGGCTGGACGGTCTGGCGGGGCAGGCTGGCGGTGCCGCTGCGCACCCGGTCGAGCTCGCGCTTGAGGGCGAGCATGTCGGCCGGGCGCTGCTCGGGGTCGGGCGAGAGGCAGCGCAGGGCCAGCCGCAGCAGGGGCGCGGGCGCCCGCTCGGCACCGGCCGGCAGCTGGGGCGGCAGCCCGCTGGCGACGTGCTTGACCAGGTCCTGGCCGCTGCCCGCCTCGCGGTGGGGGATGCGGCGGGTGAGGCAGAGAAAGAGGCAGGCGCCGAGGCCGTAGACATCGGTGCGGGGGTCGACGGCGCCGCCGCGGGCCTGCTCGGGGGCCATGAAGCCCGGGGTGCCGGCCACGTAGCCGAGGGGGCGGTGCCAGCGGTGGCGGGGGATGGCGTTGCCCCAGTCGACCACGTAGGTCTCGCCGTAGTCGCCCAGCATGAGGTTGGCGGGCTTGAGGTCGGCGTGGAGCCACCCCTTGTCGTGGGCGAAGGCCAGGGCCTCACAGGCCCGGATGAAGACCTCGACGAGCTGGGCGAAGCGCTCGCCGTCGCGCAGGGCGCCCTTCTGGCGCAGATCTTCGGTGAGCGTCTGGCCCTGGACGTACTTCATGGCGATGTAGGGCCGGTCGCTGCTGTCGACCCCGAAGTCGTGCACGGGGATGATGCTCGGGTGGTCGAGAGAGGCGACGAGCCGGGCCTCGTGGAGGAACAGCCGGCCGAGCTGGGTGGCGTGGCCCTCGAGCAGCCGCTTCACGGCGATGGTGCGCCGCAGCAGCCGGTCCTCGACGGCGACCACCACCCCCGTGCCGCCCTTGCCCAGCTCTTCGCGCCGCAGGTAGCGGTCGGCCGGGCTGGCCGTGCCCGGGGGCCGGTCGAGGGCCTGCTCCAGCTCGGGAGCGAGGCGCTCGAGGGGCACGATGACGCTGTCGGGGGCGGCACCCTCGCCGGGGCCGGCGTCGGGGATGGTGCCCTCGGGCCCGTCGAGGGGCGCGATGGCCATGGTCGGCAGCGACAGCAGGCTGGGCTCGGCGGCGACCGGGCCCCCGCGTCCTGCGGCCTTCTCTTCCTTCGACATGGGCACTCCCCGGGTTGGTGGGCCCGGTATCGCGCCGTCCCGCCGCCAGCCCGATCGGTCTGTCAGCCGCGGCGGTGCGGCCGTCCCCCGTCCTGGGGCTGGTCCGCCGCGGGGCTGGCGCGCTAATGCGGCGGCCATGAGCCCCCGCACCCCCCGCCGTCCCCAGCAGCAGCCCCTCCGAGGCCCGGCCCCGCCGCCGCCCCTCGCGGCCCGCATGCGTCCCCGCAATTTCGACGAGTACATCGGCCAGCAGCACATCATCGGCCCTGGCCGCCTGCTGCGTCGGGCCATCGAGGCCGACCGCCTCGGCTCGCTCATCTTCCACGGGCCCCCGGGCACGGGCAAGACCACCCTCGCCCGGGTCATCGCCGGCAGCACCCAGGCGCGCTTCACGGCGCTCAATGCCGTGCTGGCGGGCGTCAAAGACATCCGCGAGGCCGTGGCCGAGGCCAAGGAGCGGCGCGACCTCCACAGCCAGCGCACCCTGCTCTTCGTCGACGAGGTCCACCGCTTCAACAAGGCCCAGCAGGACGCCCTGCTGCCCTGGGTCGAGAACGGCACGGTGGTGCTCATCGGGGCGACCACCGAGAACCCCTACTTCGAGGTGAACAAGGCCCTGGTCAGCCGCAGCCGGGTGTTCCAGCTCCAGCCGCTGGGGCCCGAGGACCTGCGCCAGGTGCTCTACCAGGCCCTCGCCGACGCGGCCCGGGGCTACGGCAGCCTCGACGTGGTGCTCGCCCCGGCCGCCGAGGCCCACCTCGTCGACGTGGCCAACGGCGACGCCCGCGCCCTGCTCAACGCCCTCGAGCTGGCGGTCGAGACCACCGAGCCCGGACCGGACGGGGTGCGCCGCATCCCGCTCGAGACCGCCGAAGAGAGCATCCAGCGGCGGGCCGTGCTCTACGACAAGGAAGGCGACGCCCACTTCGACACCATCTCGGCCTTCATCAAGTCGGTGCGCGGCAGCGACGCCGACGCCGCCCTCTACTGGCTGGGCCGCATGGTCTACGCCGGCGAAGACCCCCGCTACATCTTCCGCCGGCTCATCATCCTGGCCAGCGAAGACATCGGGCTGGCCGATCCCCAGGCCGTCGGCGTCGTGATGGCCTGCGCCAGCGCCTTCGACCGGGTCGGGCTGCCTGAGGGGCGCTTCCACCTCGCCCAGGCGACGCTGTACCTGGCGGCCACCGACAAGTCGAACTCGACCATGGCCTTCTTCGACGCCCTCAAGACCGTCGCCGCCGAGCGGGTCGGGGACGTGCCGAACCACCTCAAGGACGGCAACCGCGACAAGGAAGGCTTCGGCCACGGCGAGGGCTACCAGTACCCCCACGCCCACCGCGAGCACTGGGTCGCCCAGCAGTACCTGCCCGAGGGGCTGCGGGGCCGCATCTTCTGGCAGCCCTCGACCCAGGGCTGGGAGGGCCAGGTGGGCACCCGGGTCGCCCGCCAGCGCGAGGCCCAGCTCGCCGCCATGATCGAGGGGGTGGGCATCGCCAGCGTCGAGCGCCTCACCACGGGCCCCGCCGACAAGCGCCTCGATCGCTGGCTCCAGCGGGCCGCCGGGCGCTTCGGGGGCCGCCTCGCCAGCCTCCGGTCGGCGGTCTTCGCACAGGCCGCGCTCCAGCGGCACGAGCTCGTGCTCGACTGCGCCCCGGGCACGGGGCTGCTGACCTGGGAGGCCCTGCGTGCGGTGCCCGAGGGGGGCGTCTGGGCCTGGTTCCTCGACCCGGGCGCGGCCGGTGCCCTCCAGGGGCTGGCCGAGCGGCTGCCCGAGCTCCACCGTCCCCAGGTCATCGTCGCACGGGATGAAGAGCTGGACGGTGTTCTCGGGGATGTGCGCGTCGACTGTGTGGTCGGCCGGGACGCCCTCGTCCGGGCCCCGGATCCGGCGGCCCTGGTCGCCCTGCTCTCGTCTCTGCTGCTGCCGGGCGGGCGCATCGTGCTGGTCGAGTCCCTCGCCCGCCACACCCCGCGGATCTCCGCCTTCGTCGACGCGGCGGCCCGGCCCGCGGGCCTGCACGGCCGGTGGGCGGCTGCCGAAGAGGCCCTCTACACCGACGACCACGACCCCCTGACCCGGTGGACGGCGCCCGCGCTCGCGGCGGTGCTCGGCGGGGGCGGCCTCGCGGTCACGGCGACCCACGTGCCCACGGCCCACGCCCTGCCGGTCACCGACGGGGTGCTGGCCCGGTGGTTCGATCCCCGCCCCGACAGCTACGCCGGCCGCCTCGGCGCCCACCTCGGGGCGGAGGACGTGGCCGTGCTCGCCGATGTGCTCGGCCGGCGCCTCGCGGGCCAGAGCCTGCCCTGGTCGGCCCAGGCCGTCTGCCTCCGGGGCGTGGGCGCCGCGGTGGACTGAGCCGCGGCCCCCGGGCGCCCGTCCTCACCAGCGCCAGCCCCCCGAGAGACGCAGCAGGGGGCCCGCCGGGTCCCACAGGGCGCCCGCCTGGGCCCAGGCCCGGGGGCCTGCCCACCGGTGCTGGAGGGTCGGACGGAAGCGGGGGCCCACGGTGCCCAGCCGGGTGGCGTGGCGGGGGCCGGCGTGGAGGCTGAGGCCGGTCTGCCAGCCGGTGCGGGCGTCCTCGAGCAGGTCCACCGTCGAGAGCACGGGCGCCCCGGCGTCGAGGCGCAGCCAGCCCGTGCCCCCCTCGGCAGCGAGGCCCAGGCTGGCGCTCCCGGCGAGACCGCCGCTGGCCGTGGCGTCGAGGGCGCCGGTGGCCCCCAGCCGCAGGGCCGGCCGGTCGACGATCGCACCCCGCAGCCCCAGGCTCGCGACCGTGCCCGGGCAGCCCACACAGCCCGTCTCGGCGACCCCCTGGGCCACCGTGGCCGTGGCCAGCAGCCGCCGCTGGGGCCACCAGGCGGCCTGGGCGAAGGCGCCCCCCCGGGCCCGGCCCGTCCAGCCCCCGGCCAGCCCGCCGCCCACGAGCAGGGTGTCCACCGGGGCCGTCGCTGCGGTCGTGGGGCGCAGCATCGGCACGACCGGCAGGGCGGGGGCGCCGGCGGCCCGTGCGCTGCCCTGTGCCCCCAAGATGAAGACCAGAAGAGCATTCACAGCGACTCTCCGATGGCGAGGAGCCGGTGCTGGATGGCGGCGGTGGCGGCCCGGGGATCCCCGTCCCGCTCGCCGTCCGCGAGGTTCATCACGAGGGCCACGCCCACCCGGCTCTGGCGGTCGTAGAAGACCTCGCTCGACACCCCGAGGTCGTCGCCGTCGTGGCCCGTGAGCCGGCGGCCGTCGAGCGCCATGTCGAACCAGAAGACGCGCTGGGCCAGGAAGATCTCGTCGAGGTACCAGGCACCGAGGCCCGAGACGGGCTGGCTCAGCAGGGTGCGGACGGCCCCCGGCGAGAGCACGGCCGCGCCGTCGACCGTGCCCCGGGCCAGCACGACGGTGAGCAGCCGCCCCATGTCGGCGGCGCTGCTGCGGAGCTGGCCGTCGGGCCAGGTGGGGAAGCCGTAGTGGGCCACGGGCGACCAGCCGCCGTCGGCGTCGAAGGTGTAGGGGGTCGCGGGCACGAGGGGGCCGCCGCCGGGGCCCATGGTCTCGAGATCGGCGAGAAACCAGGTGCTGTGGTCCATGCCGAGGGGGGCGAAGAGGCGACGGTGGGTGAGCGCGGCGTAGCGCTCCCCGGTGGCCTGGGCGACGGCGTGGGCGGCCAGGGCGGCGCCGACGTTGCTGTACATCCAGGCCTCGCCGGGGGCCCAGCGGTGCCAGTTGCGGCTGCGTGCGCTCCAGCGTCCGCCGGGCCGGAGGTAGCCCGCGAGGAAGCGACCGAGCGGCACCCGCGGGTCGCCGTCGCGGTAGGTCTGGTCGAGGATGGCCCAGTTGTCGCGGATGCCCGAGCTGTGGGTCGCGAGGTGGTGGAGCCGGATGGGGGGCGCCCGGCGGCCCGTGCGCGGGTTGTCGACCGGGAAGTCGACGTGGCGCGCGACCGGGTCCGAGAGCCGCAGCGCGCCCTCGTCGTGGGCCAGGGCCAGGGCCAGCCCGGCGACCATCTTGCTCGCCGAGGCGACCATGAAGGGGGTGTCGACGGTGACGGGCGTCTCGTCCTCCAGCGAGGCCCAGCCGAAGCCCGCCGCGTAGTGGGTGCCCTGGGCGTCGACGAGGGAGAGGCTGAGGCCCGGCACACAGGCGGCGGCCAGCTCGTCGACCACGAAGGCCTCGAAGGCGTCCCAGTCGGGGCCGGCGGTGGCGGGGCCCCGGTCGACGGGGTGGGGGCCGGGCAGCGCGGGACAGGGGCCCGGGCCGCAGCCGGCGAGGGCCAGGGCCACGAGGGCGGCGGGGGCGCGGCTCGGGAGCAGGGGGGCCAGGGTCCACCTCCAGGGGGGGACCGCAACACCGCCCGGCAGCGGCGCTGTCACCGGGCTGAAAGGGGAGGGCCCGGGAGGCCAGGGCCCCGACCGGTTGGGCCGAGTGGGGACGGGGGCCCGTCGCCCGGCCGGGGGGGCGCCGAGAATCTTCCCCTTGCGGTCCGCCGCTGCACGACAATGGACAGGGTCTGCACAGCCGCGGTCCGAGATCCCTCGGCTTCCTGCCCATCTCACCCCATCCGGAGTTCCCCATGAGCGCCTCGTCCACCGGGGGCCGCTGCCCCGTCATGCACGGCAGCCACACCCGCCACAGCAGCGCCGCCACCGACTGGTGGCCCGAGGCCCTCGACCTCGACATTCTCCACCAGCACGACCGCAAGACGAACCCGCTCGGCGACTTCGACTACCGCGAGGCCCTCAAGAGCCTCGACGTCGAGGCCCTCAAGGCCGACCTCCGGGCGCTGATGACCGACAGCCAGGACTGGTGGCCCGCCGACTGGGGCCACTACGGCGGCCTCATGATCCGCATGGCCTGGCACGCCGCCGGCTCGTACCGCATCGCCGACGGCCGGGGCGGCGCCGCCACGGGCAACCAGCGCTTCGCCCCGCTCAACTCCTGGCCCGACAACGTCAACCTCGACAAGGCGCGGCGCCTGCTCTGGCCCATCAAGAAGAAGTACGGAAACAGCGTCAGCTGGGCCGATCTCATCATCCTCGCCGGGACGATGGCCTACGAGTCGATGGGCCTCGAGATCCACGGCTTCGCCTTCGGCCGCGAAGACATCTGGCACCCCGAGAAGGACACGAACTGGGGCGCCGAGCGCGAGTGGCTGGGCGCCGGCCGCTACGCGGGGGAGGGCGAGGACCGCAGCTCGCTCGAGAACCCGCTGGCCGCCGTCCAGATGGGCCTCATCTACGTCAACCCCGAGGGGGTGGGCGGCGAGCCCGATCCGCTGCGCACCGCCCAGGACGTGCGCCTCACCTTCGCCCGCATGGCCATGGACGACGAAGAGACCGTCGCGCTCACGGCCGGCGGCCACACCGTGGGCAAGTGCCACGGCAACGGCGACGCGAGCCAGCTCGGGGCCGAGCCCGAGGGCGCCGCGCTCCACCACCAGGGCCTCGGCTGGCACAACCCCCAGGGCAGCGGCCACGGCGCCGACACCATCACGAGCGGCATCGAGGGCGCCTGGACCACCCACCCGACCCGCTTCGACAGCGGCTACTTCGACATGCTCTTCGGCCACGAGTGGGCGCTGGCGAAGAGCCCGGCCGGGGCCTGGCAGTGGGAGCCCGTCGACATCGACGAGGCCGACATGCCCGTGGCCGTTGGCCACCCCGACCAGAAGGCCAAGCCCATCATGACCGACGCCGACATGGCCATGATCAAGGACCCGGCCTACCGCGAGATCTCGGCCCGCTTCCACAAGGACCAGGCGCTCTTCGCCCAGACCTTCGCCCGCGCCTGGTTCAAGCTCACCCACCGCGACCTCGGGCCCAAGGCCTGCTACCTCGGCCCCGACGTGCCGGACGACGAGCCCCTCTGGATGGACCCGGTGCCCGCGGGGCCGACCGACTACGATGTGGATGCCCTCAAGCAGGCCATTGCCGAGAGCGGCCTCAGCGTCTCGGAGCTGGTCTGCACCGCCTGGGACAGCGCCCGCACCTTCCGGGGCTCCGACAAGCGCGGCGGGGCCAACGGCGCCCGCATCCGCCTCGCCCCCCAGAAGGACTGGCCCGCCAACGAGCCCGCCCGGCTCCAGCGGGTGCTCGCCGTGCTCAGCCCCCTGGCCGCCCAGCACGGTGCCAGCATCGCCGACACCATCGTCCTCGGCGGCAACGTGGGCGTCGAGCTGGCCGCCCGGGCCGGCGGCGTGCCCGTCACCGTGCCCTTCTCGCCCGGCCGCGGCGACGCCACCGACGCCCAGACCGACGCCGACTCCTTCGCCGTGCTCGAGCCCAAGGCCGACGCCTACCGCAACCACCAGCCCGCCGCCGGCGGCGCCAAGGACGAAGATCTGCTGCTCGACCGCACCCAGCTCATGGGCCTCACCGCCCCCGAGATGACCGTGCTCATCGGCGGCATGCGGGTGATGGGCACCAACTTCGGGGGCGCCGCCCACGGCGTCTTCACCGACCGGGTCGGCACCCTGTCGACCGACTTCTTCGTCGCGCTGACCGACATGGGCCTCGCCTGGGCCCCGGCCGCCGACGGCACCTACACCCTGCGCGACCGCTCGACCGGCGCCGTGCGCTGGACCGCGACCCGGGCCGACCTCGTCTTCGGCTCGAACGCCATCCTGCGCGCCTACGCCGAGCTCTACGCCCAGGACGACAGCAAGACGCGCTTCGTGCACGACTTCGTGGCGGCCTGGACCAAGGTGATGGAGGCCGACCGCTTCGACATCCGCTGAGCCCGGGGCGGCGGCCCCCCGGCGCCCTCAGGCGTCGCGGGGGCTCTCCGGCAGCCCCTTCACCTCGCTCTTGCGCATGCGGGCGCGGTGGTGGACGCTGCGGATGCCGGGAATGTCCATCAGCGTGGGCTTCACGAGCTGCTCCATGCTCAACAGCGAGTAGGGGCAGTTCGCACAGCTGCCGACAAAGCGCACCCGCAGGGCCCCGGCCGCCTCGTCCAGCTCCAGGATCTCGAGGCGGCCGCCGTCGTTCTGGAGCACGGGGGCGATGATCTCGTCGACCACCCGCGCCACCCGCTCGGCCAGCGGCAGCCCGTCGAGGTCGTCGAGGCGGCTCGGCGGGGCGGCGACCGGTCCGCCGGCGGCGTGGTCCGCGAGCATCTGGAGCAGCCGCCCGTCGGCCTCGGCATCGAGCACCCCGAGCTGGGCGAGGGCCTGGCCGAGGGCGGGGCTGGCCCGCTGGCGCACGAGGAAGCTGCGGAACTCGGCCCGGCGGGCGGGCGCGAAGCTGAGCTTCTGGTGGTACTCCTGCCAGTCGAGGCGCACGGGCCCGAAGAGGTGGAAGTTGTCGTCGCCCCGGCGCACGTAGTCGCAGATGAGCTCGCCGAGGCGGTCGAAGAAGCGCTTGTGGTCGTGGGGGCTGGCGCCGCGCTTCTTGTTGATGACCCGGCCGCGCAGCAGGGTGAGCTCGCGGTCCTTGGGCAGCACCCCGGTGTGGATGTCGATGCGCACGGCCCGGTCGGTCGCCGTGTCGACCACCATCAGCGCGCTGGCGCCGATGGCCCGGCTGTGGACGAGGCGGGCGGCCCCCAGCTCGGCGGGCGAGATGCCGAGGAAGTGGGCGGGCACGTCGCCGGCGCAGGGGATGGCCACGCCCGAGACGAAGGCCAGCTGGTCGCGGCGCACGATGGCGTCGGGGCCGAAGAGCGCCTCCATGGCCCGGCGCACGGCCACGAAGAGCTGGATGGCGACGATCTCTTCCTTGAACTCGAGCACGGCGGCCTTGTGGGCGCTGAGCAGGTCGACCTGGAGGGTCAGGTCGTCGTCGTCGACGAGGGTGACCGGGCCGACGATGCCCGCCAGCAGGGTGTGCATGGCGGACTGGTGATCGAAGCGGCGCAGGAAGGGCAGCAGCACGGTCAGGAAGCGGTCGCGGTCGGCGGGGGCGAGGCGGCCGAGCAGGGCCCGGGCCGCGCGCGCGTAGGCGGCGTCGGTGGTGGTGCGCTGGATGAAGGCCGTCCAGGCGCCCACCGCCTCGACGAGGGCCTGCTCCTGGCGTCCGATGGGGCGGCGCAGCACCCGCGGGTGGAGCCAGTCGGCGGCCCCCGGCGTGCCGCGCTGGAGGGCCAGCCAGTCGTCGGGATCGGGGTAGGTGGCCACGAAGCGGGCGTGGAGCCGGGCGGTCGCGGCGAGCAGGGCCCCCTCGTCGGGCCGGGCCCAGAGCAGGGCCTCGAGGCTCTGGAGCGGGCGCAGGCGCACGGGGGTGCGCTTGATGAAGCTCTGGTTCGTGAAGCGGTCGGCCTCGCGGTAGTCGGTGAGCCGGTTGATCTCGCCGGGCACGAAGTCGATGGCGAGGGTGCCCCGGGGCACCCGCGGGTTGGTGGCGAGGGTGGCGACCACGCTGCCGTGGGTGGCCTCCATGCGCACGGGCTGGCCGTCGCTGAGCCGGTGGGCGGCGGCGTCCTCGGGGTGGATGTCGACCTGGTAGTCCTCGGGCGGGGCCCCGGTGATGGGCAGGGTCTTGACCCCCGAGTTGTAGCGGCCGCGCAGGGCCCGGGCCTTGACCCCCGGGCGGCCCCGGCCGCTGATGAGGCTGAAGCTGCCCTCTGGGAGGGGCGCGAGCAGGGCCGCCATCAAGGGCGCCGGCGGGCAGACCAGCCGGGCGCGGTGGGTGGTGGTGGCGCCGACGTCCGGGAACACGGGGGCGGCGTGGTCGGCGTCGGTGGCCGCGGCGTAGCGCCCGTCGCCCTGCCACTGGATGCCCCGGCCCGCAGCGGCGCGCAGGCGGGCGTGGGAGAGGGGCTGGCCATCGGCGTCCTCGAGGGCGCAGTAGACGCCCAGCTCGCGCGAGACGGCGACCATGTGGTCGAAGATGGCGGCGGTGTCGACCTCGTCATCGGGGCCCAGGTAGCGGGCGAAGGTGCGGTGCACGACGTCGGGGTCGAGGCCGTTGAGGGCGGCCGTGTCGGGGTCGCGCAGTCGCTCGGCGATCTTGAGGGCCAGCTTCACGAGGATCTTCTCGTCCGACCAGGCCGCCGGCGGGGGCGGGGTGAGGGGCTGCTGGAGCTGGAGGGAGCGGTCGCCCCGCTGGATGACCCCCCGCCGCTCGGTGTAGGTCAGGGCGGGCAGCAGCACGTCGGCGTGCTCGCGCACCCCGGGCACCTCGAAGGGGTCGATGACCACGTTGAAGGCGCGGCCCATGCGGCGCTTCCAGTGGCCGAGCCGCGGCATGTTCCGGGTCATCTGGGTGCCGACGAAGAGAAAGCAGTAGAGGTGGTCGTCCTCGGCCATGTGGGCGACCGGGGTGCCCGGCGCCGTGGGGATGTTGGCCGCGGGGATGTCGAGGGCGGCCGCGAGGCGGGCCCGGTGGTCGGGGTCGGTGGGGTCGAGGTTGAAGACCATGCGCCGGCCGTTGAAGCCCAGCATGAGCTCGCTGGTGGCGTTGGACTGGCCGGCGATGCGCAGCGAGCCCGCCCCGGGCCGGCCCACGTTGCCCGTGAGCAGCAGCAGGTTGAGGTTGGTCGAGAAGCCGAAGCTGCCGGTGGACTGGTTGATGCCCATCGACGAGACGAAGGCCACCCGCGGCCGGGCGCCCTGTGTGTCGGGACGGGCGATGAGCGCGGCATAGTCGAGGATGTCGGCACAGAGCTGGTCGGGGTCCTGGCCGGGCAGGGCGAGCGCGGCGGCGGCGGCGGCCGGGGCGCAGTCCGGCGCGGCCACCCGGGCCCTGAAGGCGGCGAGGCTGTCGGCATCCACCACCCGGGCGAGGAAGGCCCGGTCTTCCCAGCCGGCGTCGAAGATGGCCCGCGCCACGGCGAGGTTGAAGAGGATGTCGCCGCCCTGGCGGAAGCGCAGGTGGAGGGTGCGCGGGTCGGTGGCCTGGAGCTCGGTG
Source organism: Myxococcota bacterium (assembly GCA_964226865.1). Lineage (GTDB taxonomy): Bacteria > Myxococcota_A > UBA796 > UBA796 > UBA2385 > CAXQUZ01. The sequence goes on from CAXQUZ010000325.1 coordinate 24,368, forward strand.
ACCGTGTCGGTGGCGACCGGGTCGATGACCACCTTGCGGGCGGCCGTGTTGCGCGCGAGCTTCTCGTAGGCCTGGGGGAAGGTGATGAAGGCGTTCGTGCCGTGGAGCACCCCCACGTCGCAGCGGGCCAGCTCGTCGAATTCGCGCCAGGTGAAGCTGGCCTCGTTGCCGAAGTTCAGCTCGTGGGCGGCGCCGGCGCTGGCGAGGCAGTGCTCGGAGTTCGCGCCGATGGTGGGCAGCTTGAAGACCAGCTTGTAGAGGCAGGCCAGCCAGATGCTCTCGAGGGTCTTCTGGCCGTTGCCGTAGATGGCGACCGCCTCGGGGCCGACCCACTCCCGGGCGTGGAGGAAGAGCCAGGCCGCCCGGTCGAGGGCCGCGTCCCAGCTCACCGGCGCGAGCTTGCCGTCGTGGCCCCGGAGCATGGGCTGGCGGATCCGGTCGTCGGCCAGGCCGCGGCGCGCGAGCTTGCCCGGGCGCCGGTCGTCGCCGCCCGTGTCGAGGCTGGTCTGGCCCTTCACGCAGAGGCCCAGGGGGCTGAGGGGCGCCACCCGGTCGCGGCCGCGGTGGTCGGGCTCGACGGTGTAGGGGCAGCCCACCCCGCAGTAGGAACAGACGCTGGACCGGTTGAGAATTGCCTCGTAGCGGTCGTTCACGCTGGGGTCCTGCCGCAGCTCCGGGTCGGCCCGCACGGCGGCGACGAAGGCCGCGGCGGGCTGGGAGAGCAGGGGGGCGGGGGCGGCGGCGGGCATGACGAGACCGGGGCAGGGGTTGGGACGGGCAGCGGCGGCGGGCGCTGCGCCGGTCCCCCGCAGTGTAGGGCAACCCTGGGCTCTGGCGGGCCGCGACCGGGTCCCTTGTCGCCCTGGCGTGTCTGGGGCACCCTCTCGTCCCGGAGGTCCCCGTGCCCGTGCCCACCACCATCCTCTCTGGCGCCCTCGGGGTCGGGAAGACCAGCGCCGTGCTCTCCCTGCTCGACGCCCGTCCGCCGGGGGCGGCCTGGGTGGTGCTGGTCAACGAGACGGGCGAGCTGGGCATCGACGGTGCCCGGCTCTCCGGGGGCGCGGACGCCGGCGGGCCCCTGGCCGTGCGCGAGCTGGCGGGGGGCTGCCTGTGCTGCCAGAGCGCCCTGCCCGTCCACCAGAGCGTGCTGCGGGTGCTCGACGAGCTGGCGCCCGAGCGGCTGATCATCGAGTGCAGCGGGCTCGCCGATCCGGGCCGGGTGGCCGACCAGCTCCGGGCCCACCCGCGGCTGCGCCGTGCGCTGGCCATCGGGGCGCCCATCACCCTCGTCGACCCCCGGGCGGTGGTGGATCCCGCCCGGCGCAGCGGCCCCTGGCGGGCCCAGGTCGAGGCGGCGCGGGTGCTCGTGCTCAACCGGCTCGACCTCTGCGACGGGGCCACGGTGCGGGCGGCCCTGGCCTGGGCCGACGGGCTCTTTCCCGAGAAGGAGGTGGTGGCCACCACCGTGGGCGGTGTGCTCGATCCGGCCTGGCTCGCGCTGCCCGGCCGGCCTCCGTCGGGCCCCGGGGGGCTGCCGCTGGCGCCGGACTGGGTCGACCAGACCCGGCTGCTGCCGCCCGCGCTCGGGCGCCGGCTGTTCCGGCGCGTCGCCCACAGCGCCGATCACCAGACGGCGGCCTGGCGCTGGCCCCCGGCGGTGGTCTTCGCCCACGACCGGCTGCTCGCCGCCCTCGCCGACGTGGCCCGTCCGGGCGGGGTGCTGCCCCAGGGCACCATGCGCCTCAAGGGCCTCGTCCACACGACCCGGGGCTGGTGGTCGGTGGACGCCGGCCCGGACGGCACCCCCATCCGCCCTTCGGCCTGGCGGGCCGACAGCCGCATCGAGCTCATCTGTGCGCCGCGGCCGTCCCTGGATCGGCCGGCCCTCGATCGGTGCTGGGCGGGGGCGCTCCGGCCGGACTGAGCGGCGGGCAGGGCGCGTCCCGGCCGTCGGGGGCGGTCCACGGGGTGGCGGGGCCGCGCATGGTGGGGGCCAGGGCCGAGATCTCGGCGACGAGGGCCTCGTCGGGGCGGGCCAGGGCCCGGGCGGCGTCGGCACTGCCGGTGGCCAGCAGCAGCCCCCAGGCCCGGCCGGACCGGACCGCGGCGCCGTGGCCCTGGCGCGCCAGCGCGGCGGCGAGGGGGCCGGCGCCGGCGGGGCCCTGGCGGGAGCGGGGGCGCATCTCTTCGCCCCGGGCGACGCCCCGGGCCCAGGCGCAGCTCGCCGGGGCGGGCAGGCGCGCGGCCAGGGACAGGGCCTCGGGGTCGCCGTCGTGGCCGGCCCGCCAGCCCAGCTCCTCGAAGAGGGCCGGCTGCCACGCGGGCGGGTAGCTCGCTGCCAGGGCCCGGGTGGCGGCCAGGTCGCGGCTCTCGTCCTGCATCACGGTGCGCACGGCGTCTTGGGCCGCGTGCTGGCCGTCGCTGCCCGCCGCCTCGGCCCCCCAGGGCGTGAGGGCCGCCTGGGTGCAGGCCGGGGCGAGCCCACAGGTCCGGGCCCGCTCGCGCATGGTCGCCGCCTGGAGGGCGGGAAGGGCGTCGTCGAGGTGGTGGTCGTGGGCCAGTCGGGCGACCTCTGCCGGGCTGTGGGCCCCGGTGCGCAGGCCGTGGGCGGCCCCGTCGAGCACCGTGTGGCGCAGCTCGGGGGGCAGGGCGGGCGCCAGCCGGGCCACGGCGCCCAGTCCGCCGAGCCGGCCGACCAGCCCGCCGATGCCCATGGCCTGGGCGAAGCGCTGGGTGGGGGCCGGTGGGGCCCGCAGGAGCGGCGCGATGCCCCGCTGGCCCAGGGCGGGCCCCCCCAGCAGCAGCCCGAGGCCGAGGCCTCCGATGAGCCGGCCCCGGGGGCGCCCTGGCCGGCGCCCGCGCCAGCGCCACAGGCCGAGGAGCAACAGCGCGAGCCCCACGCCGCGGCCGCCGAGCACCAGCACGACGGCGAGCAGCAGCAGGGGGGCGGTCCAGGGCAGGGGATGACCGAGATGCGAGGGGGCAGGGCGGGTTCGCGTCAGCCCCGCAGTCTGCGCACACGATTCTTCAGCTCCCAGTCAATTCTCCATCCGACCAGGGCGGGGAGCAGCCGCAGCGGCGGTGCGGTCTTGCGGGCGCCCCCCTCCTGGTGCAGCACGGCCAGCCGCTTCTGGGGGTGGTAGGCGATGCGGTAGCGGGCGTCGCCGATGTCGAGCTGGGGCGGAAAGTCCCGGTCCAGCTGGGCGCGCTCCCACTCGGGAATGGCGTCGGGAAGCAGATCTTCGTCTTCGAGCAGCGCGAGCTCGTCGGGGGCCTCGAGCCCCAGCAGGGCGAGGCGGGCCGCGAGAAATTCGGCCGGATCCGAGACGGGCGGGGCCGTGTCAGCGAGGCGGGCCTGGAGCGCGCGGCGCTCGAGCCGCCGGGCCAGCCGGTCGGCGACCCCCCGGAACAGCCGCCCCTGGAGCACGAGCCGCACGACGGCCTCCCGCAGCAGGGCCCCCGTCGGCGGGGCCTCTCGGCGGGCGATGACCCGGCCCGCGTAGACCGTGTCGATGCGGCTGGTCAGCTGGCCCCGCTTGAGCAGCACCTCGGCGAGCTGCTCGCGGCCCCGGCCCGCGGCGACGAGCCAGGCGAGGGGCACGGGCATGGCCGCGGTGATGAGGATCTGGTCGGCCCGCGGGCGGGGGCTGAAGGCCCGGTCTTCGAGGACGAGGATGGCCTCGTGGTCGTCTTCCTGGACGAAGCTGCCCCGGCCCAGGCCCAGCTCGGTGCCGCCGTTGGCCCAGGCCACGGCCCGCTTGCGCTGGCGCTTGATGTGGGCCGCCCGGGGCCAGGCGGCCAGCACCGTGTCGGCCAGGGCGCGCCGGTCGACCTGGGGCCGGCGGTCGAGGGTGGCGGGGTCGCGGCCGAAGACCCGGGCGAAGCGCCGCAGGGCCGCCCGGGCCTCGTCGAGGGCCTTGGGGTCGAGGCCGTCGCGCTGGGGCTGGCCGTGGCGCAGCGCCCGGATGAGGGCCACCGCGTCGCAGCCGGCGGCGCCCAGGCTGTCGTCGGCCTCGTCGATGGCCTCGGGGGCGCGGCCCCGGCGGGCGAAGAGGGGCCGCGAGGTCGAGAGGCCGGCGCAGAGTGGCAGGCAGAGGTCGAGGGTGCCGCGCTGCTCGGCCTCGACGAGGAGGCGGCCGAGGTGGGCGTCGAGGGGCAGGCCGAAGAGGCGGCGGCCGCGCTCGCTCAGGCCCGGGGCCTGCCCGGCGGGGGCCGGGGCGAGGGCGCCGAGGGCGGCGAGCTGCTCCCGGGCCGCGGCGACCGCGTAGGGCTGGGGCGGGTCGAGGAAGGGCAGGTCGAGGGCCGGGGCGCCGCAGGCGGCGGCGGCGAGCACCAGCGGGGTGAGGTCCTCCCGGGCGAGCTCGGGCGGGGTGGCCGGGTCGAGGGGGGCGGCCCGATCCCAGAGGCGCAGGGCGACGCCGGGCCCGAGGCGGCCGGCCCGGCCCGCCCGCTGGTCGGCGGCGTCTTGGGCGACGGGCAGCAGGGTGAGGAAGCCCCGGCCGCCCCGGTAGCGGGTGCGGCGCACGAGGCCCGCGTCGACGACCACCCCGATGCGCGGGATGGTGAGGCTGGTCTCGGCCACGTTGGTGGCCAGCACCACCCGGCGGGCGGGCCCGGGCGTGAAGACCCGCCGCTGCTGGGCCAGGGAGAGGCCGCCGTGCAGCGGGATCAGCTCGGTGGGGGTGTCGCCCAGGGGCCGGGCGCTCGCGAGGGCGGCCTCGACGGCGCGGATCTCGCCCTTGCCCGGCAGGAACACGAGCACGTCCCCCGGCAGCTCCCGGCAGGCGCGCAGGGCGGCCACGACCCGGCCCTCGAGGCCCCGCCCGTCGGGCAGCGCGGCCCCGCCGGGCAGGTGGCGGATGTCGACGGGGTGCAGCCGGCCCTCGCCCGCGAGGTGGACCCCGCCCAGGTGGGCGGCGATGCGGTCGCCGTCGAGGGTGGCCGACATCACGAGCAGCCGGGGGCGCCCCCGGGCCTGGGCCAGGGCGAGCAGCAGGTCGAGGTCCATGCCGCGCTCGTGGAACTCGTCGAGCACGAGGGCGTGGAGCCCGTCGAGGCGGCCCTCGGCCTGCCAGCGCAGGGCGATGCCCGGTGTCACGAAGCAGACGCGGGTCTTCTCCGTGGCGCGGTGGGCGTCGCGCACGACGTAGCCGACCTCCTGGCCCAGGGTGGCGCCGGTGAGCTCGGCCACCCGGGCGGCCAGGGACTGGGCCGCCACCCGGCGGGGCTCGACCACGACCACGGGCCCCGCCGCGCCGAGCCAGCCGGGCACCCGGGTCGACTTGCCCGAGCCGGTCGGGGCCGAGAGCACGACCGGCCCCCGGGCGAAGTGGTCGAGAATGGTCTCGCGGAGGGCATCGATGGGCAGGTCGGGGCCGCCTGGGGGCGGCGCGGACGCAGGCGGTGGGGTGGGCATGGGGGGCGCATATCGCGGCACCGGGAGCCCGCTGGGGGCGCCCATCCCCGTCCGGTTAGGGGAGCGCCCCGCGTGCCCGGAGGCTCCCATGTCCGCTCCCCAGGCCGGTCCGTCCGTCCCCGACCACGGCGTCTACGTCGTGCTCTTCTCGCTCGCGGCGCCCGTCGAGCTGGCGCTGGGCGCCCTCGGCAGCCACCGCCTGCCGGCCGGCTGGCTGCTCTACGTCTCGCGGGTGGGCCGCGGCCTCGGTGCCCGCCTGGCCCGCCACGCCGCCTACGACAAGAAGCCCCGGTGGCATGTCGACCGCCTGACCCTCTGCGACGAGGCCTCGCTGGCGTGGAGCGCGGTGTTCCCGGGCCTCGAAGACGACGCGGCGGCCAGTGCCCGGCTCGGGGCGGCCCTCCGGGCGGCGGCCCCGGTCGAGGGCTTCGGCGCCAGCGACGGCACCCCGCGGCTCTGGTGGCGGCCGAGCGCGCCCGGTCCGGCGGCGCTGGGGGCGGCCCTGGGCGCGATGCCCGTGGTGGTGCGGGGGATCACGGCTGGCTGAGGGCGGGCCCTCAGCGGTGGCGGCGCGCCGTGAGGGACTGGATCTCGCCGGTGAGGGGGGTGCCGCTCGCGCACTGGAGGGGCAGCCGGCGCTCGCCCGCCTCGGCCCCGGGGGCCTGGAGCAGCAGGCGCACCGGGCCCTCGCAGACCGCGGCGGCCACGGTGAGCTCGACGTCGCAGCTGCCCATGACCAGGGCCTCGGTGGCGCCCTCGGCGGTGCGGCCCAGCCCCACACAGGCGCAGCCCTTCTTGTTGCCGTCGACGTCGACCGGCAGCCAGCCGGCGGGCAGGGCGCAGGCGGGGCCGGCCTGGGCCGGCAGCATCAGGGCGAGCAGCAGTGCGGTCATGGGTCCTCCTCGGGGGCGCGACCCCCAGCGTAGCCCGGCCCGTCCCCGGCCTGGGCCGCCGCGGCCTCGGCCTCCCACATGGCGGCGTTCCGGTTCGCCACCCGGGCGCCGTCCGCCGCCACCCGGTCCATGTCGTCCCGCTGGAGCAGGTGGATCATCGGGTGGGGGCTCTGGTTGCTGCGGCAGGCGGGATCCTCGGGGTGGGCCTCGGCGTAGTGGAAGCGGGGGTGGAAGCTGACCAGGAGCACGTCCTCGGCGAGGTCGAGCTGGTCGAGGAGCTGCTCGGCGGCGGCCTGGAGGTCGAGCAGCTCGTCGAAGTCGGGCGCCCAGTCGCCCGGCGCCAGGACCACGAGACGCGAGGCCTCGGGCGGGTCGTGCAGCAGGGCCTGGGCCTCGTCGACAACGGCGTGGAGCAGGGCATCGGGGCGGGCCTCGGCCGTGCGCAGGTGGACCAGCCCGGCGGCGAGGGGCGCGGCGGCCCAGGGGCAGAGCTTCCGCCCCACCACCACGTCCCGGATCCAGTCGGCGCAGGCCTGCTGGGCGGCGGGGGCGCTCACAGCCGCCGTCCCACGGGCACCCAGACCACCCCGAAGCGGGCCACCCGGATGTCGCTGCGCTCGAGGCCCACGTCCGTCGCCTCGATGCCCGCGCGGGCGTCGTCCTCGGCCTCCTCGATCCGCTCGGCGATGGTCTGCTCGAGCTCCTCGGCGAGGGCGTTGGCCTCGTCCTGGGCGCGGGCGAGGTCGTTCTCGAGCCCGTCCAGCTTCTGGGCAGCCCGGTTGGTGGTGCCCCGGCGGCGCACGGCCGTGCCGACGCTGCGGCGGCGCCCGACGAAGAAGCTCAGCACGGTCTCGCCGATGCCCACCATCTCTTCGGTCTTGCGGGCCTGCACCACGCCCTCCTGGGCGACGATGCGGTCCTCGAGCTTCTCGATCTTGGCCTCCATGCGCCGGGCCTTGGTGGCGAAGCGGTCCTGGAGCTTGGCGATCTGGTCGTCGGCGGCCTCCCGGGCGGCGGCCACACAGCGGGCGGCGAAGTCCTCGCGGCTCTCGCCCACCTGGGCGTGGAGCTTGAGACCCTTGTGGACGAAGCTCGGGCGGCTCTCGCTGCGGTAGACCTCGTCGCTGACCTGCTTCTCGAGCGCCCGCAGCTCGCGCGGCTCGTCGCACCAGGCCGGCACCGGGGCGAAGCGGCCGCCGGCGGGGGGGCGGGTGAGCAGGTCTGCGTCGGTGATGGGCACGGCGCGGCTCTCGGCGGGCATGCGGTCGCCGAGGGGGAACCAGAAGCGGAAGAGGTGCTCGTCGAGCACGAAGCCGTAGCGGTCTTCGTCGAAGCGCAGCAGCAGCTCGGCGCAGAGGGCCGGGCGCCAGACCAGCTGGCCGTCGGGCCGGGCGGGCTCGGCGTGGTCGGCGAAGGCGCCCTCGAGCCGGGCCGAGAAGACCACCCGGGGGTCGAGGAAGCCCACGGCGCCCGGAGGCGGGGCGGGCAGCAGGCCGTCGTCGACCGGGGGCGCTGTGGCCGGGGCCGGCACGGGGGGCGGCCCGGCGGGGGGCACCGGGGGCGGACCGGCGCGGGGCAGGGGGGGCAGGGGCGGCGGGCCGGCGCGGGGCACGGGGGGCAGGGGCGGAGATCGGACG
>CAXQUZ010000326.1:0-7175 GCA_964226865.1 Myxococcota bacterium
GGCACCGCCGCGGCCTCGGCCCGGCGCAGCCGCTCTTCGGTGTAGGCGAGCTGCCAGCGCACGATCTCGGACTCCATGCCCGCGTCGTGCACCTCGCGGGCCAGCTCGCCGGCGACCGACTGCATGCGATCCCGCTCGAGCCGCAGCAGGGCGACCTCGTCGCGGAGCGCGTCGACCTGGGCCTGCTGGACGGCGTTCTGAGAGCCCACATACCAGAGCACCCCCGCGGCCACGCCCACCATCGACAGCGAGTTCGCCAGGGAGCGGGCGAGGAAGGTGTCGAGGAAGCCGCCCGCGGCCTCGGGGGGTGGGGGCGCCTCGTCGGGCGGGGGCTGCGCGGACGCAGACACAGGCGGGCGGTGGTGCATCGGCGCTCCCGGCAGGCTCGGACAAGGCTAGCGCCCCGCCGGCGACCAGTCCACCCCGCGGTGTCACCGGACTGTCGAAGTGTGGCCCGCAGGCCCCCGGGGGTCAAGAGCGGCGGCGGCCCCTGGCTCCCCGTCCCTCCCCCAGGACCTGCCCCAAGCTTCCCCGTCTCTTGGACACATCCGGGCTACACTGCCGCCATGGACGCAACCAAGCCACGCCCCGAAGCCGCCTCCTCCCCTCCCGTCTCTGCCGACGGCGTGCGCCGCTGGGCGCCGGAGCTCGGGGCGCCCAAGCCCGAGAAGGGCCTGATCACGGTCCAAGAGAACAACCAGCCCGAGAGCCAGTGGCGCGACCAGCGGAAGAACGTCGCGATCAACATCGGCAAGGCCTGCAACAACCGCTGCGTGTTCTGCATCGACGGGCTGCCCAAGGCCGAAGACCGCTCCTACATGCCCTGGCCCCAGATGCAGACCGAGCTCAAGGCCTGGCACGACGAGGGCTACCGCAGCGTCGGCTTCCTGGGCGGCGAGCCCACGACCTACCCCAAGATCTGCCAGTCGGTGGCCTACGCCCGCGAGCTGGGCTTCACCCGCATCGCGATCGCCACCAACGCCACCAAGCTGCGGCTCCACCACTTCACCGACCGCATCCTCGACGCCGGCCTCACCCGCGTGACCATCTCGATGCACGGCCACACCGCCGAGCTCGAAGACAAGCTCACCCGCGTGCCGGGCAACTTCGAGAAGAAGTGCGCCGCCATCCGCTACCTCGTCCACAAGCGCCGCACCGAGGGCGCCCTCAAGGACGGGCTGTCGGTCAACATCGTCCTGAACGGCTGGAACTACCGCTACCTGCCCAAGATGATGAACTTCTTCTACCGGAAGATGGGCGTCGACGACATCCGCGTCAACTTCATCCGTCCCGAGGGCTATGCCGAGGGCGACCGCGACCTGACCCCCCGCTACGACAAGGTCGTGCCGGTGCTGCTCAAGGCCATCGTGCTCGCCGAGACCCACTTCCGCCGGGTCTTCACCTTCGGCGGCTTCCCGATGTGTGTGCTGCCCGCCTCGCTGCGCAACAACGAAGACCTGCTGTCCCGCTACATGGGCGAGTACCGCGACCTGTCGACGGCCTGCAGCATCCGCTCGGACGGCGGCGACGTCATCCCGCCCGGCGCCCGTCCCGACCCCGACTCGTGGGTCGACGGCCCGAAGAGCTCGGTGGTCCACTTCGACGCCGAGAGCAAGCGCGCCCGCTTCAACTGGCAGGACCGCAAGAAGAACGACCTCAAGGGCCACCCGAAGGCCTGCGACCGGTGCGAGCTCGACCACGTCTGCGAGGGCGTCTGGAAGGGCTACCTCGAGATCTGGGGCGACCAGGGCTTCTCCCCCGTCAAGATCGCCGACACCGCCCTCTGAGGCGCGCAGCCACGCTCCGTGGCGGCCGCAGCACGCCGCCCCGAGCACCGGCCCGTCCACCGCCAGAATCGTGTCGTGCAGGTCATCCTGGGGCGCTCAGGCCTGCTGGCGGGGGGCCTCCCAGAGGGCGAGCAGCCGGCGCAGCCGCCCGGCCTGGGCGCCGTCGGCCCGGCCGTCGAGCATCGAGCGCACCTCGGTGATGGCCGTGCCGCGCTGGCCCACCGCCGCCATGGCCTCGACGAGGTTGAGCCGGACCTCGAACTGGCCGGTGGCGTCGAGGCTGCGGCCGACCCGCTGGGCCTCCCGGGCATGGAGCAGCGAGGCGGCGACCTGGCCCAGCCGCCGCTCGATGCGCGAGATGCGCCACAGGCAGCTCGCCTCGCCCAGCGACCAGCCACAGTCCCGGGCGAGCAGGGCCGCGGCCTCGAGGTCGATGAGGGCGCTGGTGAGGTTGTCGCGGGTGAGGAAGAGGCGCCCGGCGGCGAGCAGGGCCCGGGCCTGGCCCTGGGCGTCGTCGGCCTTGCGGGCCACGACCACGGCGCTGGTGAAGAGCCCCATGGCCTCGTCGAGGCAGTCCTCGCGCTCCATCAAGACGCCCAGGTCGACCAGGGCCCGGGCCGCCCCCACCCAGTCGCCGCTGGCCCGGAGCAGGGCCCCCCGGCGGCGGTGGAGAGCCAGGGCCTCGCGCACCTTGCCCCGCTCGCTCTCGAGCTCGGCCAGCTCGCGCAGCACCCGCAGCAGCTCGGTCACGTCGCCGCCGCCCTCGAGGGCCCGCTGGGCCTGGCGCAGCCAGGTGAGGGACTCGACCACCCGGCCCTTGGACCGGGCGCAGGCGGCGAGGGCACGGGCGGCACGGGCCTCGAGGAGGGGCTGCTGCGCGGCGTTTGCGAGGCGCCCCGCCTTCACGAGCTGCTCGGTGGCGTCGGCGACGTTGCCGTCGGCCAGGTGGAGCTCGCCGATCTGGAGCCGCAGCCGGGCCCGCACGGGGGCGACGGGGCCCACGGCGCCCAGGGCCTGCTGGAACAGGGCACGGGCCCGGAGCCGGTCGTCCATGAGCTGGCAGACCTCGCCGAGCAGCTCGCAGATCTCGACCACCAGCGCGCGGTCGCCGGCGGCCTCGGCGCGCCGCAGGGCGTCCTCGAGCTGGACCCGGGCGGCCACCCCCTGGCCCCGCTCGTGCTGGATGCGCCCGAGCTCGAAGAGCACCCGGGGCTGGTCGGCCCCGTGGCGGGCACAGACCGCATGGTAGAGCTGCTCGGCGTGGTCGAGCCGCCCGAGCGCGCGGGCGACCCGGGCCACCCGGAGCTGGGACTCGACCGCCTGGGCACCGGAGGCCGCGGCCCCCGTGACCGTGCCTTCGGCCCACATCAGGGCCTCTTCGGCGGGCAGCAGCCAGGCGAGGAAGTCGGCCGGCAGGGTCGCCAGGGTCGCACAGACCTCGGTCACCCGGGGGTCGGTCCGCCCCCAGCGGTAGGCCTCGCGCCAGAGGCCCCGGGCGGGCTCGCGCACCCGGATGCCCGCGGCCAGCTCGGGCAGCTCGCGGGCGCTCCAGGCCCGCAGCAGCGCCGCCAGCCGGGGCACCAGCACCGCCGTGGCCGTGCGGATGGCCGCCCGGATGGGGGCCCCGTTGCGCTCGCGCCACCGGCGGCAGCCCTCGTAGACCACGGCGGGGAGCTGCCAGCGGCCGTCCGGCAGCCGGCGCACCAGCCCGAACTCGGCGAGGTTGCGCAGCTCGCTGCGGACCACGGCCGCCCGGGGCGCACGGTCCCAGGCGGCGCCGACCAGCTGGCGGTCCAGCACGGCGTCGGGCCCGTAGATGCCCAGGGCCAGCACCCGCAGCCGGTCGTCCTCGGGAAGGGCCGTCAGCACACGATCCACGAGGGCCTGGCGCCCGACGCCGTGGCCGTGGGAGCGGAGGATGACGAGCGAGGCGAGCAGCTCGCCGGGCTCGAGCAGCGGCGGGGGCCCGGCCATGACCCGGCCGGCCAGCTCGAGGGTCTCGGGCTCCCGGGGCAGGGCCGTGGCGATGGCCTTGAGGGTGGTCTCGGCGCCGTCGGCCCCCCAGGCCCACCAGCTCAGCACGTCCTCGGCCAGTCCTGGCGACAGGGCCGTGGCCACGACCACCTCGGTGCCCGCCAGCGCCCGGGCGACCTCGGGCCGCACGGTCACCACCAGCACCCGGGCCCCCTCGCCCACACAGGCGGCCAGGGAGCGCAGCAGGGCGGGCTCGGCGCCCCGGTCGAGCAGGATGAGCAGGGACTGGGGCCCGAGCAGCGCCGCCATGCGGGCCCGGCCGTCGCGCAGCTCGGTGGCGAAGGCCAGCACCGGATCCTGGGCGGCCAGCCCGTGGGCCCGGAGCACGGCCGCCAGGTCGTCCCCCGCCCGGGGGGCGAGGAGGGCCACGCCGCCGGGCGCGGCCTCGTAGCGGGCCTCTTCGCGCACGAGGGCCCCGAGCAGCCCCTCGGCCTGGCTGGGGTCGGGCGCGCGCAGGGCCACCCGGGCCACCCCGGGCGCGCGCAGGGCCTCGAGCACGGCCGCGAGGACCTTCCGGTGGCCCGCGATGAGCGTCGGGCTCGGGGGCACGACCTCGGGGGTCTGGATCTGGTCGGCCAAGGTCGGCGCGAGGTGGCCGGCCTCGCGCAGGGCCACGGCCAGCGAGGCGATGTCGGAGGTGGCGCCGGGGCGGGCCGAGGCCAACCGCGCGAGCAGGGCGTTGTCGATGCCGATCTCGGCGAGCAGCCGCGCCGTGTGGCGGGCCAGCAGCTCGACGCTGGCCCGGCGGGGCAGCAGCCGCAGGATCTCGGGGCCCCGGGGCTCGCCCACCAGGAAGCCCCGGAGGCCGCGCGCGTCGAAGGCGCCCGCGAGGATCTCCGCGAGGGCGTCGACGATGGGGTGGGAGCGGGGGGGCGTCTGCATCGGGCCTCAGTCTGCCATGCCTCATCGGAAGCGCCGGCCGGGAACACAGCCAAAAACGGCCCCCGACCTGGTCGCCCCCCGTGCCCGGGGCGCACCGCAGCGGCCCAGGACCCAGGACCCAGGACCCAGGCACCGCGCCCCACGCGCTCGGGCCCGCCGGGCTTCCAGCCGGGCGGGGGCCCGGGCCGGGAGGCAATGCCGGGCGCCGGCCAGCGTAGCCGGGTGGCGCCCCCGGCGGACGGAGGATCTGCCGCGGCGGTTTTGTCGGCTCTCGGCCCCGCCGTCCGCCCCGGCCGCGCCCCCTGGTTCCTCCCCTGGAGTCCGCCCATGCCCCAGCCCCTCCCCCTGCCCCGCTTCCCCGACATCGCCCCGGCGACCTGGGAGCACCCCGCCGACGCCGCCGCGCTCGCCGTGGTCCGGGCCGTGCCGGGCGCCGATCGGCTGGTGGCGGCGACCCTCGGCCGCCTCAACGAGTGGACCATGGGCTGGCGCATGCTCCAGGACGCCCGGCCGGTCACCGAAGACGGGATGCCCCGGCTGCACCGCATCCACGCCGAGGTCCACGAGGCCCTGGATCCCCCCGCCCCCGTGCCGCTCTTCGCCCGCCCCATGCACGCCATCAACGCCGCGGCCATCGGCGTCGACAACCCCATGATCGTCATCGGCGACGCCGCCGAGACCCACCTCGACGACGACGCCCTGCGGACCATCCTCGCCCACGAGCTCGGCCACGTGCTCTCGGGCCATGTGCGCTGGAAGATGACCCTCTGGACCCTGCTCTACGTCGGCTGGGCCGGCGCTGCGGCCCCCTTCAGCCTGCCCCTCATCGCCGCCATGGTGGCCGCGCTGCTCGAGTGGTACCGCAAGAGCGAGCTCTCGGCGGACCGGGCGGCCGCCCTGGCCTGTGGCGGCGCCGAGCCCGTGACCGCGACCCTCGACCGGGTCCGCGCCGAGCACCGCAGCGTGCTGCACGAGAACCTGCCCGGTGACCCCCGGTGGCGCGCGCGCATCGAGCGGCTCCTCCGGGGCGCCCACGGCCTCGTCCGGCGCCACCCCCCGGTCGACACCCGCATCGCCGAGGTCGAGGCCTTCGTCGCCGACCCCGCCTTCGGCCAGGCCCTGCTGGGCCACTACCCCCGGCGCCACGAAGACACCGCCGCCCGCCACACCCTCGCCCGGGGCTTCGTCGACGAGACCGGGGGCTGGCTGGGGGCGCGGGCCCGCGACCGGGCCGCTGTCCTCCAAGATGGCTTGCAGCAGGTCTTTCCCGGCATCGCTGCCCGACTGCGCGGAGGCTGAGCCGCCAGCCCCTGGAGCAGGCCGGAAATGGCGCACCTGTGCCAGATCCCTTAGACCCGCCCCCTCTTCGACCGCTGCGGTGGCTGGCGCCCGTGTGCCGGCGGCCCCGGTCGGGCCCCGCCCCTCTTCCGGGGGGCACCGCCTCCCCTCCCCCGCGCTCGCCACCCGCCGGCCCACGATGCTGATTGCTCTGCTGACAGTGGTTGTCGCCTCTGTCGTCATCATGTTCGCGTGCGAGTCCTTCGAGGAGGCCACCGACCACCTGGGCCGCGCCATGCCCGCGGGCATCAAGGGCGCCACCCTCAACGCCGTCGCCAGCTCCCTGCCCGAGCTGATCACGACCTTCATCCTGCTCTTCTTCTACCGCGACGTCGACGGGCTCTCGGGGGGCATCGCCACGGTCGCGGGCAGCGCGGTCTTCAACGCCGTCATCATCCCCTGCCTCTGCATCTTCGCGGTCACCGTGCGCGGCGTGCGCATGGCCGACGGCAGCCGCCAGCCCGTGCCCTACATCCAGATCCAGCGCAGCACCATCCTCCGCGACGGGCTGTTCTTCATCGCCGCGGAGATCCTGCTCATCGTGTTTCTCGGCGACGCCACCATGGCCTGGTGGATGGGCGCCGCCATGATGGCGCTCTACCTGGTCTACTTCGGCGTGCTCATGCGCCAGTACCGGGCCGGTCGCATCGACCCCGCCGAAGACACGGGCGAGGACGACGACAGCGCCGCCGAGGACGACGACGGGGCGCCGCGCTCCCGCCTGCGCGCCCTCCTGACCTTCGACTTCTTCGCGCTGCTCTTTCCGGACCGCCCGGTCAGCGACCGCACGGCCTGGATCGTGCTCGCCGCCGCCACCACGACCATCTCGGTGGCCTGCTGGGGGCTGAGCTGGGCGGTGGTCGAGATCGCCGACATCCTCGGCGTGCCGCTCTACTTCACGACGGTCATCATCGCCGCCGCCGCCACCTCGGTGCCCGACACGGTCATCAGCGTCAAGGACGCCATCGACGGCGACTACGACGACGCCATCGCCAACGCCCTCGGCTCGAACATCTTCGACATCTGCGTGGCGCTGGGCCTGCCCCTGATGCTCTACGGCCTCGTCTACGGCGACGTGAGCCTCTCGCCCGACACGGGGGGCTCGGCCGATGTGCAGGAGCTGCGGGTGGTGCT
>CAXQUZ010000327.1:0-3632 GCA_964226865.1 Myxococcota bacterium
CTCCACCGGGCCCTCGGCGCGGCCCTCGCCCAGCGTCCGGGCGCCCCCGACGGGCCCGTGGTCGCCCTGCCGGGGGCCGAGGCCCTGGCGGCGGGCATGGCGGCCGGCCGGGGTGGGGACTGGCTGCGCCCCTGGTGCGGCGCGCTGCCGGTGGTGCCCCGGGGGGCCGTGGCCGATCAGACCGTGACCCTCGTCGGGGTCGACACCCCCGAGGAGTCCGTGCTGCTGGCCCATGTGGCGGCGCTCCGGGCGGCCGGCGCCCGGGCGGTCCACCTGCGCTGTGCCCTGCCGGCGGGGCGGGAGGCCTGCCCCCTGGGCCTCGAGAGCGGCGGGGAAGACGCCCCGTGCGCCGCGGGCCTCCGCCGTCCTGCGGGCGTTGACAGCTTCGAGACCCTTTCGCTGGCCCAGCTCACGGAAGCCAGTGGCGGCGGGGAAGATGGGCTGTGCGGCGGCTGCATGGGCGGGGCCGTGGCGGCGACCGCGGGGGTGTCTCCGGATCACCTCCAGGTGGCACTGTTCCGGCTCCCCTGAGCGGCCGGCCCCGCGCCCGCCGCTGTCTGGCGTCCGCTGGTCTTGTGGCGCCACGCTGGTATGATTCCGCGCCACAAGAGGGTTGTGCATGGGCAAGGCCATCGGCATCGACCTGGGAACGACCAACACCGCCGTGGCGGTGCTCGTCGATGGGCGTCCCCGGGTGCTGGAAGACGACAAGGGCTACAAGGTCCTGCCGTCCTGCGTCTCGCTGAAGGCGGACGACTCCTTCGTCGTGGGCCAGTCGGCGCGCAACCTGGTCCTGACCCGGCCCCACCGCACGGCCTTCGCGGTCAAGCGGCTGATGGGGCGCCGCTTCGACAGCCCCGAGGTCGAGCAGGTCCGCAAGCTGGTCGGCTACGAGATCGCCCCGGCGGACGACGGCTCCTGCAAGATCAAGCTCGGCGACACCTGGTTCACGCCCATCGAGCTGAGCGCCGAGATCCTCAAGGTGGCCAAGTCGCTGGCAGAGCGCTCGCTCGGCGAAGAGGTCGACGAGGCCGTCATCACGGTGCCGGCCTACTTCAACCACGCCCAGCGCTCGGCCACCTTCGCCGCCGCCCAGGTGGCGGGCCTGCGCTGCGAGCGCATCATCAACGAGCCGACCGCCGCCGCGCTGGCCTATGGCTACCGCAAGGACGTCGAGAAGAGCATCGTCGTCTACGATCTCGGCGGCGGCACCTTCGACGTCTCGGTGCTCCGCCTCAGCCACGGCATCTACGAGGTGCTGTCGACCAGCGGCGACACCCACCTCGGTGGTGAGGACTTCGACCACCGCATCGTGGACTTCCTCTCCGAAGAGTTCCAGTCGGGCACGGGCGTCGACCTGCGCACGGATCCCACGGCCCTCCAGCGGCTCAAGGATGCCGCCGAGCGGGCCAAGTGCGAGCTGTCCTTCACGGACCGCACGACCGTGCTCATCCCGCGCATCACGATGGCCGACAACCTCGAGCAGACCCTCACCCGGCTCAAGCTCGAAGAGCTGGTCGAGCGGCTGGTCCAGCGCAGCCTCGAGATCACCCGCAAGGCCGTGACCGACGCCGGGCTGCGCATCTCGGACGTCAACGACGTGATCCTGGTCGGCGGCCAGACCCGCATGCCCCGGGTGCGCGAGGCCATCGCGGCGCTGTTCCAGAAGGAGCCCAGCCGCGGCGTCCACCCCGAAGAGGTCGTGGCCATCGGCGCGGCCGTGCACGCCAACTCCCTCGGGGCCGACGCGCCGCCCCAGGACCGGGCGCTGCTGCTCGACGTGACCCCCTTCACCCTCGGCATCGACGTGGTGGGCGGGCTCTTCCAGCCCATCATCGACCGCAACAGCCAGGTCCCCGCGACGGCGAGCCAGACCTTCTCGACCGCCCGCGACAACCAGCGCAGCGTGCGGGTCACGGTGCGCCAGGGCGAAGAGCAGATCTCCTCCGACAACGAGTTCCTCGGCGAGTTCGTGATGTCGGGGCTCACGCCTGCGGCCCGCATGGAGACCAAGGTCGAGGTCACCTTCCGGCTCGACGTCAACGGCATGCTCCACGTCTCGGCCCTCGAGCAGGGCACGGGCGAGCGCAAGCGCATCACCATCCGCAACTACGCGGAATACGTCACCTCCGACGGGGACGTGAAGGCCGAGCTCGAAGGCGATCTCGGCAACCCCGAAGAAGAGGAGCAGGCGGCGGCCGAGGCGGCGGCGGCCGCGGCGGCCCAGGCCGGAGGCAAGGGCTTCCTGCGCCGGCTCTTCGGGCGCAACAAGGCGGCGGCCCCGGGTGCGGCCTCCGCGCCGGCCCCCGGCGAGGCCGCGGCGCCGCCGGTCGACCCCGCCGCGGGCCCTGCGGTGCCCGACGCCGCTCCCGCCCCAGAGGCCGAAGACCTGGGCGAGATGCCCGAGATGCCGGCCTTCCTGGCGGAGCTCGAGCCGGTCGATGCCGGAGAGCTCGAGGCCATCCCCGAGCTGGCGCCCTACGGCGAGCTCGAGCCGGTCGGCGGCCTGGACGAGGTCGAGGCCCTCGAGCCCCTCGAGCTGCCCCTGGCCTCGGTGGGGGAGGCCGATCTGGCCCCCCTCGACGACGACGACCCCGATGAGGAGCCCGTGGCCCTCGGGGGCGACTTTGTCGACGACTACGCCGACGACGAGCTCGATGACTACGCCGACGCCGACCTGGACGCGGATCTGGACGCGGCCCTCGGCGAGGCCCTCGATGCGGTGGCGGACGCGGCGGCGCCTGCGGCGGCCGAGGACGGCTTCGCCCCGGTCGACCCCGAGGCCTTCGAGGGCAGCGACTTCGGCTTTGCGCCGCTCGGCGAGGACGACCTGCCCGAGCCCGAGGCGGCCGTGGGCGACCCCTGGGCCCTCTCCGCGCCCGCGACCGAAGAGGTCGAGGTCGACTTCGATGAGGCCGCCTTCGAGGGCGCCAGCTTCGAGAGCGGGCGCTTCGCCCTCGACGACCTCGGCGGCGCGGCCCCGACGGTCGAGGTGCCCCTCGACGAGCTCGACGCACCGGGCCCCGACCCCCTCGAGCTGCCCACCGAGGTCACCATCCACGACCTGGGCCGCCACGCGCTGTCGGTGCCGCCCGTGGACGACGACCCCGATCTGCCCTCGGAAGACGAAGAGACCATCGTGTTCCGGCGTGAGCCCTCGGCCCCCACCCGCCGCGAGCCCGACTGGCGCACGGCAGACGACCTGCCGCCCGAGGTGCCCACGGTCGACCCGCTCGACGACGACACCGAGCACGTCGTCGACTACGAAGACCAGCCCACCGGGGAGATCGCGCTCGCTGCGGTCGACCCGGACGAGCCCACCACCCAGGGCGCGCTGCCCGTGATGGGCGAGGACGGGCCCCGTCCTGCCCGGCTGCGGCTGGCCTATGTGCGCGCCGACGCCCTCGTCCAGGAGTCGCGCGACAACCTGCGCAAGGGGGGCTGCTTCGTGCGCACCGACGCCCCGCTGCGGGAGGGCCGCACCTGTGTGGTCGAGCTGCGGGGCCCGGGCCTCGTGGCGCCCATCGAGCTCGAGGGAGTCGTGACCTGGTCGAGCCTCGGCCGGAGCCTCGGCGCGGGCGACGCGCCCGGAATGGACATCAGCTACGAGATCAGCGACGCCCGCCGCGACG
>CAXQUZ010000328.1:0-11259 GCA_964226865.1 Myxococcota bacterium
GCGCGCAGGGCGGGCGGGGTGCGGGCGTCGACCATGGCCACCGAGGCCAGCCAGAAGCCGCCGAAGGTCAGGCCGTGGCTGGCCTGGAGCAGCACCATCGCAGGGCCGCTGTCGACCGTCGCCATGCCCACCCAGCGCAGCACGGCCAGGGCCATGGCCCCCTGGAGCATGGCCCGCGGCCCGAGCCGCCCCAGCAGCCGGGCGCCGAGGCTCATCACGCCGATCTCCACGGCGACCCCGGCCCCCAGGGCCACCCCCGTCCAGCTGGTGTCGAGGCCCTGGGCCGCCATGTGGACCGAGAGGTAGCTGGCGGTGGCGACGTGGGCGGAGAAGTGGAGGGCACCGGCCACGAGAATGCCCATCAGGCAGGTGTTCCCGGCGAGCATGCGCAGGGCGGGCAGCAGGGGCTGGGCCCGGTGGCCCGGCGCCTCGGGCAGGGCGAAGGCCACGGCCGCGACGGCGAGGGTGCCGGCGAAGACCAGCCACAGGGGCGACAGGCCGAGCTGGGCGAGCAGCACCCCGCCGAGCAGCGAGCCGAGCAGGTAGCCGAGCGAGCCCCAGCGCCGGATGGCCCCGTAGGCCGCGCTGTCCCCGCCGAGGGCGCCCAGGGCCAGGGCGTCCGACATCGGCCCCACCGGCGCCGCCACCACGACATAGGCGCCGCAGCCCAGCGCCGTCAGGGGCAGGCTGGCCAGCGAGAGGCCCACCAGCACCAGGCCCACGGCCACCGGCCCGAGCACGGCGGCGAGGCGCAGCACCCGGGCCGGCGCCTGGAGCCGGTCGGCGGCCATGCCCCAGACCGGGCCCGCCACCACCCGGCCGAGGGGCAGGGCGCCGAGACAGGCGGCCAGCGGCAGGCCCCCGAGGCCGAGCGCCCCCAGCTCGAGGGCGAGGTAGGGCACGATGGCGCCGAGGGCCACGTCGGAGGCGAGGTAGAGCAGGCCCAGCCGGCCCGTCGGGGTGGGGGCCGGCGCGGCGGCGGAGAGGCTCACGGGCGGCGGGCTCCGTGGCGCACGGCGCCGGCGGCCAGGAACAGCTGGGCGGCCCAGTAGCTGAGGATGACGAGCTCGCCGTCCCAGGCGAAGGCGTGGCGGAAGCGGGCCCAGGCCAGCATCGAGTCGCTGCTGACGAAGAGCAGGGCCCCGATGGCCATCCAGCCGGCGCCGGGCACGGCGGGGCTGCCGAGGCGGGCGAGGGCGCGCCAGGCCATGGTGCAGATGACCGCGGTGTAGGCGGCGACGGCGGTGCCGATGGGCGCGTCGAGGCCTGGCACGATGAGGCCGCCCATGACGAGGCCGTAGGCGGCGACGGGCACGAGCAGGGGCCAGCGCCAGGGGGGGGCGCCGGTCTGGAGGCCCCGGATGTAGGCGAGGTGGGCCAGCAGGAAGGCCACCAGGCCGGGGATGAACTGGTCGATGGCCGGGGCGAGCAGGGCGTCGCCCACGAGCGAGAGGCCGAGGCCCACGAGCACGTGGCGGCGCAGGGCCGAGGGGGGCGAGGCGCGCCACAGGTGGACCATCAAGATGGCCACTGGGACGAGCTTCAGGATGCTCTCGGCCACCGGCTTGCGCCACCAGTGGGGGAAGAACCAGGCCACGATCGCACAGCCGAAGACCGCCGCCGCCCCCGACGAGAGGGTGAGCAGCCCGCCGGGGGGCAGGGGCGCGTCCCGCCCGGCGAGCGGACGGGGCTGTGGGGCCGTGGCCACCTGCTCAGTCCTCGCGGCGTCGGAGCACGGCGCCTAGGGCGAGCAGGGCGGTCAGGCCCGCGGCACCGAGGCCGAGGGCGCTGCAGCCGGCCTTGGCGTCTTCGTCCTCGCTGGCCTCGGCGGCGTCGTCGGTGCCGGTGCTGCCGTCGTCGATGCCGTCGGTGCCGTCGGTGCCGTCGGTGCCCTCGTCGCCGCCGCTGGTGCCCGCGTAGTAGTCGGGGGTCAGCAGGCCGGGCTCGTCACACCAGGAGCGGGTGCCGTCTTCGCAGCGGGCGCGCATCTCGGCGTCGATCCACTCGAGGTAGAAGTCGACGCGGGTGTCGACGCCGCCGGTCTCGAAGCAGTCGGTGGTGTCGTAGGCGTGGCTGGTGACGCCGACGAGGCGCATGGGCTCGTCGCCCTCACCGATCATCGCGAAGCTCGGGCCGCCCGAGTCGACGTGGCACTTGCGCACGTCGGACTCGACCTTGCCCACCTGGAACTCGTAGTCGGCCACCTCGGCGACGTGGGAGGTGCCCATCTGCTTGATCTGGATGGAGCCGGCCGGCGGGGTCTCCCACATGTCGGTGGCGCTCTGCTGGCCCCAGCCGACGACGACCACCTCGAGGCCCTCCTCGATGGCCGCGGCCTCCTCGGCCGTGGGGAGGATGGCGGGCTGGACGTCGAGCAGGGGCTCGGCGAGGAAGACCAGCGCGATGTCGCTGTTCTGGGCGAGGCCCATGCCGAGGGCGTTCATGTTCCAGTCGGGGTGCATCGTCCAGTCGAAGGAGGTGCCCGAGCCGGCGGGGAGGTCGCGGTCGGCGGTGCCGTCGTACATGGTCAGGTCGGCCTCGGTGGTCCAGCCGTAGGAGCCGTCCAGCAGGTCGCCGTAGCCGTAGGTGAGGGCGTAGGGGTCGACGCAGTGCGCCGCCGTCAGCACGACGTCGGGGGCGATGAGCGTCGAGCTGCAGATGAACATGTCGGTCAGCGGGTAGGAGCCGAAGCCGTCGAGCTCGAGGGTGCCGTTGACGAGCAGGCCGCCGGTCATCGGGTAGTCGTCGGCGCTGGCGTCTTCGCCGTTGATGATGGCGGGCGCGTCGGGGCGGGCCATGGCGCCGAAGCTGTCGATGTCCGCGTGGCGCTCGGTGTCGGCGGTGCCGTCCTGGAGCGCGGGGGCCGCGGCGCCGGCGGCGCGGGGGGCGGCGGCGTGGGCCGCGGGCGACAGGGACAGCGCGAGCGAGCCGATGAGGAGGGCAGGAGACATGGGAGACCTCTGTGCTGTGGCCGTGAGGGCAGCGGGCCCTTGGGGGGGCTCCGGCGTTCCGTTGGGTACTACAGCAGCGGTCTGCCACCCGCAATTGCGAGCGGCGCCCCGGATGTCAAGGGATTGCGCCCGCGCAGGGGGGCGCCGCGTCGCTCAGGGCCGCTCCCCTGCCGCGCGATCCACCGCTGCCGGATCCGCGGCGATCGGGCCCGGGGCGTCGGCCATGCGCAGGCCCGACTGCTGGGCCACGGGGCCGGCGGCGGGCTGGATGAGCGCCGGCAGCATGCCGAAGAGCAGCCCGAGCACGACGACCGAAGCGAGCCAGCCGCGCAGGCGCCGGAGCTGGGCCCAAGGGGAGGGGACGGGCGGGGCGGCGGTGTCGACCACGGGGGCTCCTGGGCGGGGCACCCCATCGGCCCGGCGGCGCAGCACTGGAGGAAAGTGGCGGGCAGGGCTGGCGGGACAGGGCCGCGGGCGGCCGGATCCGCGCGGGCGCCCAGGCAAGACAATCCCCTGACGGACCGGCGGTTACGGTTGGCCCGACTCGGTGAAGCCGTGGAGACCCCCGATGACTGCAACGAGCCACCACGCTGACGACCCGGACGCCCCCGAGACCCCGGGGCTCGCGGCGCTGACCGCCGCCTGGACCGCCACGAAGGCCGCCTGGGCCCGAGACGGCGGGCTGCCCTACAAGCAGCGCATGGCCCTGCTCAAGGCCCTGGCCAAGGCGGTCAAGGCCCGCAAGAGCGCCCTGGCCGACGCCATCAGCGCCGACTTCGGCAACCGCTGCCGCGCCGAGACCGACATCGGCGAGATCATGGTGGTGCTCGAAGAGATCCGCCACGCCCGGCTCCACCTCGCCGACTGGATGGAGCCCGTCGAGGCCGAGGTCCACATCTCGCTCAAGCCCGGCTCGGCCCGCACCGAGGCCTGCCCCCTGGGCGTCGTGGGCATCATCTCGCCCTGGAACTACCCGGTCCAGCTGGCCCTCGCGCCCCTCGTCGCCGCCGTCGCCGCCGGCAACCGGGTGCTCCTCAAGACCTCCGAGTTCACCCCCCAGACCAGCGCTGCCCTCCGGGCCCTGGTCGCCGAGGTCTTCCCGGCCGAGGTCTGCACCGTGGTCGAGGGCGACGCCCGGGTGGGGGCCGCCTTCTCGGCCCTGCCCTTCGACCACCTCCTCTTCACGGGCTCGACCTCGGTCGGGCGCAAGGTCATGCAGGCGGCGGCCGCCAACCTCACCCCCGTGACCCTCGAGCTGGGCGGCAAGAGCCCGTGCATCGTCCACGAGAGCTTCAGCCTCGCCCGGGCGGCCGAGCGCATCGTCTGGGGCAAGTGCTACAACAGCGGCCAGACCTGCATCGCGCCCGACTACGTGCTGGTGCCCAAGGGCCAGGCGGCCGCCTTTGCCGCGGCGGCCCGGGCGGCCTTCTCCAAGATGTACCCCTCCATCGCCGGGAATGCTGACTACACGAGCATTGTCAGCGATCGCCACCTCAAGCGGCTGCTGGGCCTCGCCGACCAGGCCGCCGCCGGCGGCGCCACCGTCGAGGTGCTCGGCACCGACGACCTCGACAGCCGCCGCATGGCCCTGCGCCTCGTGCTCGGCCCCGACCTCGACAGCCCCGTCATGCAGGACGAGATCTTCGGTCCCGTGCTGCCGGTCATCGAGGTCGACGACGTCGACGCGGCCATCGCCTTCGTCAACGCCCGGCCCCGTCCGCTCGCGCTCTACTACTTCGACCACGGCCGCAAGCGCCAGCGCCACGTCCTCGACAAGACCCTCAGCGGCGGCGTCTGCCTCAACGACTGCCTGCTCCACGTGACCCAGGCCGACCTGCCCTTCGGCGGGGTGGGCCCGAGCGGCATGGGCGCCTACCACGGCGTGCACGGCTTCCGCGCCTTCTCCCACCAGCGCGCCGTCTTCCACCAGCCCCGCATCAACACCCTGTCGCTGCTCAACCCGCCCTATGGCGGGCTGATGGACCTGATGCGCAAGCTGCTGACCTTCTGAGCGGGGCCCGGCGGGGCGGCCCTGCGCGCCTCAGCTCAGCAGGCAGCCGCCGTAGAGCCGGCTCATGATCTGGACGCTGGCCTGGAGGCAGCCCGGGCAGTCGTCGACCTTCTGGCGGAAGGGGCGGGTGGCCGCGCCGAACCAGAGCTCGTCGAAGGACTGGCGCCGCAGGTTGCCGATGGGGGTGTGGTCGAGGCCGCAGCGCACGATGTCGCCGTTGGGCAGCAGGTAGAGCAGGTCGCGCAGCTCGCGGCAGTGGAAGCGGTGGATGTCGCCGTGGAGCTGCTGCTCGAAGGTCTTGCGGGTCACGAGGCGCGAGACGAGGTGGTCGACCAGGGGCAGCTGGCGGCGGGTGCCCACCCGGCTGTCTTCGAGGGCGGCCAGGGCGCGCTCCTTGTCGTCGACCATGATGACCTTGGGGCGGCGCACCTCGGGGGGCACCGTGCCCACGAGGAAGGGGTCGACGTTGACACCGGGGATGAGGTCGGCGCCGACGCTCTCGGCGAAGGCCAGCATCTCGTCCAGCTCGCCCACGCTGTCGTCGGTGATGGCGAAGTTGATGCCGAACTTGAAGCCATAGCGGGCCCGCAGCTCGCCCACCCGCCGCACGGTGCGCACCACCTTGGCGTGGGAGCCGTCGACCCCGCGCATGGTGTCGTGGGTGCGGGGCAGCCCGTCGACGCTGATGCGCAGCTGGAGGCCGGGCCAGGCGATGGCCTCGATGGCGTCGACCACGCGATCCTCGAGCATGCCATTGGTGGTGAGCTGGAGGATGTAGGGGTCGATGATCTCGCGCACGCTGGCGAGCAGGGGCACGATGTCGCGCCGCACGAAGGGCTCGCCGCCCAGCACCTTGACGAGGTCGAGGCTCGTGAGCTGGCGGAAGACGCCGCGCCACTCGTCGAGGCTGAGGTCGTCGTGGTCCTTGACCTGCCACGACCCACAGCCCGCGCACTTGAGGTTGCACTTGAAGGTGGTGATGAGGTGGCCGGCGTGGGGGCGCGGCACCCAGGCGGGGTCGACCCGGCGCATGGTGGCGCTGGTGGCCATGTTCCGCCAGGCGCGCAGGCGGCGCCGGGCCTGGGCGCGGCGGGAGTCCTGGTGGGGATCCCGGTCGGGGAGGGGTGCGTTCATGGCCAGAGCATACCGCCGGCGCGGGGGCGCTACATGGTGATGAGGCTCTTCGGGTTGAGCCAGCGCTTGATGAGCAGCGGCGTGAGCTCGCCGTTGACCACCAGCTCGGAGACCACCCCGGCCATCTTCACGAGGTTGACCGCCTGGGCGAAGGCGACGAGGGGCTCGGGGTCCTGCTTGAAGCGCTCGTCGTGGTAGAGCTTCCAGATGAGGCTCTTGGGCAGGAAGCGCTTGTTGCAGAGCACGATGAGGGCCAGCCAGCGCTTGTCGGCCTTGGGGCGCGGGTAGGCGAGGTCGACCCGGAACTGCTCGAAGGCGTGGGTGTTGATGCCCTCGATGTCTTCCTCGGTGATGCGACCCTCGCGGAGCAGCCGCCGGGCGAGGTGGGTCTCGGGGTAGATGGTGAGGCCGAAGAGGTAGAGCTCGAAGGGGCGCTCGAGCTGCATCAACATGTGGAAGAGCTGATCCTTGTCTTCTTCGGTCGAGACCGGGTCGTCCCAGATGAGCTGGAGGTTCGCGCGCACGTCGACCTCGCGGAAGACCCGCTGGGCGTCGATGATCTGCTGGTTGCTCACGTTGCGGTGGTAGAATTCCTTGGAGACCCGGTCGTTGGCCTGGATGCCCATGCAGAGGGCCCGCAGCCCGGCGTCCTTGAGGTCGCGCAGGGGCTCGGCGCGCACCATGCGCGGGTCGACCAACACCTCGAAGGGCAGCCCCACCCGGGCCGGCCACTTCTCCTTGAACTCCTTGATCCAGTCGCGCTGGATGGGGAAGACCTCGTCGTCGAAGCGCACGATGCGGATGTCGCGGCAGAGGGTCTTCGCGTACTCCATCTCGCGCACGATGCTCTCGACCGAGCGGATGCGGAAGCTCTTGCCCTTGCCCTCGTAGAGGGGCTTGGTGAGCGTGTTCGAGCAGAAGGTGCAGGTCCAGTAGGGGCAGCCCCGGGAGGCCAGCACCGTGTACTCGGGGTTGGTGATGAAGGGGTCGCCCCGGCTCACCTTGGCCCCGTCGATGTGGAACTTGTCGTGCTCGGTGTGGAAGTCGCGGAAGGGGATGCGGTCGAGATCGACGAGGGGGGCGATGTCGTTCTTGTGGATGGTGCCGTCGGCCTTGCGCGCCCAGAAGCCCGGGGTGTGGTCGGGGCTGCGGCCCTCGTCGATGGCCACAAAGAAGTCGCCCACGGCCTCGTCGACCTCGCCCACGGCGATCCAGTCGGCGATGCGGATGCAGCGCTCGGGCACGAAGGTCGGGTGCATGCCGCCCCAGAGGATGGGCAGCCCGAGGGCGTGGCGGATGCGCTGGGTGAGGAACTGGGCCATGCGGTGGAAGGCCGAGGCGCGCACCGAGATGCCGACGATGTCGATCTCGCGCTCGCGCAGCAGTGCCAGCAGGGCCTGGACCTCTTCTTCGCGGGGCCAGGGGAAGTTGTTGTTGACCCAGTCCTTGAAGTAGATCTCGGTGACGCAGAAGCCGCGGTTGCGGAGGGTGGCCGAGACGTGCCGCACGCCGTTGTTCTCGAGGGCGTAGAGGCTGATGATGGCCGGCCGCAGGGCCCGGGTCGGGGGCGCATCCGTGACGGGGCCGCCGAGGGCGGGGGCGGCGTCGGGGATGTGCGGGGGAGGTGCGGACATCGGCGGGCTCGGCGAGAGGGCGTGTCTCTGCTGTAGCCCGCCGGAGCGGCGGTGGGAGCGGCCCGTCCCGTGCTGGCGCCGCCTGTGGGATAGTGGGCCCACCGCCCCGTCCCGGTGCCGGTGGACGGGGTCCGCCGGGTGGTCCGCCACCGCTGCCCCCCGGGGCAGCCGCCAGCCAGAAGGAACGCGCATGCTCGTCATCTTCGGTGCCAACGGCCGCATGGGCCGCGCCCTGGTCACGGAGGCCCTGCGCCAGGGCTGGGACACCCGGGCCGTGGTCCGGGACGATCGGGACGGCCGGGGCCTCGACCAGCTCATCGATGTCTCCCAGATCGCCTACGCCGACGCCGATCACAAGGAGGCGGTCTCGGCCGTGCTCCACGGCGCGACCCACGTGATCAGCGCCATCAACGCCCGGGCGGCGGGCCACGGCAGCCCCCGCTACGCCGACGCCGCCGGCGCCCACATCGTCCAGGCAGCGGCCGAGGCGGGCATCGAGAACATCCTCCACTTCAGCGTTGTGGGCAGCTTCCGCTGGTCGCCCAACCCGCTGAACCGGCGCAGCTTCCGCCTCGACCGCGAGGTGCGGGTCTTGAAGGACCTGCCCTGGTCGATGGTGCGGGTGAGCTGCTTCCACGACGAGATCATCGAGGGCTACGTGCGCCCTCCGGACGGCGGGCGGCCCCACGAGGTCATCGACTCCGCCCGCTACAGCCCCCTCTCGCGGCGGGACGCAGCGCGCATGATCCTCCACTACATGCGCGAGATGCTGCCGAACCGCACCATGTACATGGGCGGCCCCGACACCTTCGTGGGCAGCGAGCTGCGCGCCCTGCTGGCGCCCTGGGTCGAGCCCGGCAGCGGCCGCCGCACCCGCTACGGCGCCCTGCCGCCGGGCGACATGAGCGTCTCGCGCGAGCAGACCCGGGTCATGGTGCCCACCGAGCCCATCGACCGCCTCGCCGCCGTGCTCGACCCCGCCTGGTCGCCGCCGCCGCCGCCGCCGGCCGCCGAGGTCGACCGGCGCGTCGATCCGGGCCCCCACCCCGCCGACGAGGGGCGCGACATCAAGCCCCTGCGTCCCCTCGAGACCGTGCTGCGGCGTGTGGTGCACGACCAGCTCGTCACCGACCTCGCCCGCATGGGGGTGGCCACCGAGGGGGTCGCGCTCGACTTCAGGGCGGCGCGCCCCCGCAAGGGCCGTGCCCCGAGCGAGGCCCACGACGGCACCTTCCGCGACATGACCGGGGTCAAGGCTGTGGCGGCCGACGGCACGGTGCTGCACCGCGGCGCGGTCGTCCACCTCCGCGACACCCTCGCCGAGGAGTTCCGCTGCTGGTGGGAGCGGGACGACCGGGCCGTGCCCGAGGGGCTGTGGAGCGAGCTCGACATGGGCGTGCGGCGCCGGCTGGCCAAGGACAAGGCCTTTGCCCGCGATCCGCGGGTCCAGGCCTTTGTCGGCGGCCACGAGACCACCACCGCCTGAGGCGGCCGGCCCGGGCGGGGGCGCAGCCTACTTGGCGGCGGCGACCACGTGCACGATGTTGTCGGCGATCTCGTGGCCGGCGATGCGGGCCGCGAGGCTCTTGGGCACGCCGCCCCCCGGGTCGGAGACCGAGCGGTAGATGACCATCGAGCCGCCGTCGTCCCCCTCGAGGATCTCCCAGCAGCCGTGGGTCTCGGGGATCTCCACCGCCGAGGGGTACTGGGAGGCGATGTTGGCGCGCACCTCGCCCATCTCGCCCTTGGGCACGCTCGACCACTGGCGCCGGAACTGGCCGTCCTTGCCGTCGACCCCGCGGCGCCCGACGGCGCGGTTGATCCACCAGCGGTCGGAGATGGGCACCAGCGCCGGGGCCTCGAGCACCTGGTAGTAGGTGAGCACCGAGCCCTGCTTGGAGATGACCTTCGACTCGGAGAGGGCGTGGTTCAGGCGCTTCATGCGCTCGGGGTTCGCCACCACCGCGTAGATGCGGGCCGGATCCACCGAGGCGTCGACGTGCATCACGCCCTTCCAGGCCGTCTGGCCCAGGGCGGGGATGTACTTCTTGTAGACCTGGACCCCGTCCTCGGAGTGGGTCAGCGTCCAGCCGCTCTCGCTGCTGAGCTGGCTGTGGACCGAGGTGTTGAGCGGGCTGGCCAGGGCCGTGCCGAGCAGGACGGTCGCGAGCAGAGACATGGTGCGAGCTCCGGCGGAGGGGAGATCCCGACGGGGATCCCCGGGGCGTGCGCCGTGATCGTGGCCCGGGGGGGCCACAGGCGCAAGGGGCCCGACACAGCTTGTGGACGGGGCGGGGCGGCGCCCCTCAGCCCTGGGCCTGGGCCGCCAGCGCCGCCAGCACCCGCTCGGGGGTGAAGGGGATGCGGCGGAGCCGGATGCCGACCGCGTCGTGGATGGCGTTGGCGATGGCCGGGATGATGGGGTGGAGGGGGCCCTCGCCGGCCTCCTTCGCGCCGTAGGGGCCGCCCGGGTCGATGGTCTCGACGATCTGCGAGATGATGTCGGGGGTCTCGACCGAGGTCGGCATGCGGTAGTCGAGCAGGTTCGGCCCGACGTGCAGCCCGCGCTCGTCGTAGGTCTGGGCCTCCATCAGCGCCTCGGCGTAGCCCATGTAGACGCTGCCCTCCATCTGGCCCTCGACGAGGGTGGGGTTGAAGGCGCGGCCGCAGTCGTGGGCCACCCAGACCTTCTCGACGGTGACGATGCCCGTCTCGCGGTCGACGGTGACCTCGGCGACGTGGGCCGTGGTCGAGTAGGCCGGCGAGGCGCCGATGGTGCCGCCCCGGTACTTCGCGCCCACGTGGCGGGTGCGGTAGCCGCCGGCCGCCTGGAGCGGCGTGCCGGCCTTGGCCTCGGCCACCCGCAGCACCTCGGCGACGTCCATCTGGCGGCTCTTGTCGCTGCGGTCGTAGAAGAAGCCCATGGCCACGCCGATCTGGTCGACGGGAAGCTCCCACTTGGCCGCGACGGCGGCGCGCATCTGCTCGCGCAGGGCGTGGCCGGCCTCCTGGGCCGCGATGCCGCACATGTAGGTGACCCGGGACGAGTAGGCGCCCAGGTCGACCGGGGTGATGTCGGTGTCGCTGCTCATCACGATGATGTTGTCGGGCGACACCCCGGTCTCTTCGGCGATGACGTAGGCGAGCATGCCGTCGCTGCCCTGGCCGATGTCGGAGGCCCCGCAGTAGACCGTGATGCGGCCCGAGCGGTCGGCGAGCAGGGTGACGCCGCTCTGGGGCATCTCGTTGGGGTAGATGGGGTAGGCCGTGCCGCTGATGTACATCGAGCAGGCCACGCCGAGGCCGCGCCCGTCGGGCAGCTTGTTCCAGCGCCGGGCCCAGTCGCTGCCGGCCGCCACGCTGTCGAGGCACTGGAGCAGCCCCGTGCTGGGCACGTGCTGGCCGTTGACCGTGTCTTGCCCGCTGGTCAGCGCGTTGCGGCGGCGGATCTCGAGGGGGTCCATGCCGATCTTCTCGGCGACCTCGTCGAGGGCACACTCGAAGGCGAAGCGGGGCTGGACCGAGCCGT
>CAXQUZ010000329.1:0-8141 GCA_964226865.1 Myxococcota bacterium
GGCGACATGGTCGCTGAATGGCTTGAGATAGCTTTTGAACACGAAGTCAAACTGCACTCGTTGACGTTTTCAGGCTTTGGCCGAAGCGACGCCGCGTCCATATCCGTTCCCTCACAGGTGCTGACGATCATCGAAGGGATCGAGCTCCGGGTCGCTGCGGTCGCAGGCCCCCAGGGCGAGCACCCCGGCGACCAGCCCGCCCCGGACCCGGCACAGCGCCGCCACTCAGTCCCCCACCATGCCGATGACGGCAGCGAGGCTGCCCCGGCGGGCGCCGTCGCGCCGGTGGCTCCAGTAGCCGGGGGTGTCCCAGGTGCAGTCGGGCAGGACGTCGACCGTGCCGACGCCGCAGGCCGAGAGCTGGGCGGCGGCCACGGCCCGCAGGTCGGCGTGGGGCCGGGCGCCGGGGGCCGGGCGCGAGACAAAGCCCCCACGGTCGACACCGGTGGCCGCGAGGGCGTCGACGAGCTCCTCGCTGACCTCGTAGCGGGCGCGGCCGATGCAGGGCCCGACCACGGCCACGAGGGGCCCCGGCCCCAGGGCGGCGACCGTCGCGGCGATGACCTCAGCGGCGAGGCCCCGCCAGCCCGCGTGGACGGCGGCGACCACACCGACGCCCGCGAGCAGCACAGGCACGCAGTCGGCCATGCGCGCCGCCAGGAGCAGCCCCGGTCGGCGGGTGATGAGGGCGTCCCCCTCGCCAGCGACCCCGCCGCTGTCGACCGTGTGGACCACCCGGCCGTGGATCTGGTGGAGCCGGGCGACCGGCGCACCGGGCATGCCCAGGGTCTCGGCGACCCAGGCCCACCGGGCGGGGGTGCAGTGGGTGCCCAGGTCGAGGCGGACACCCGCGCCGTCATGGGCCCGCGAGAAGCCGTGCACGACGCCCGGCACGGCGGCCAGCACCGGGCTGTGGCGCCAGGCGCCGGGGGCATGCGGCACGGGGGCGGCGCCGTCGGTCGGGTCTTGGTGCATGGGCTCCTCGGGCGCCGCAGGGGCGGTTGACAGCACCGAGACCCTACCCTAGGGTCCCCGGTGATGCTGCCCCCCCACCGACCGCTGCTGTTCCTCGGGATCCTCGCCGCCTGCGGCGGGGACGAGCCCGGCACGAAGACCACGACCGTGCCCGGCGAAGACATCGTCGTGGTGGAGACCCAGGAGTTCGACGTCGAGCTCCGGGTGCTGCTGCCGACCAACGAGCCGGCCCTCTTCTCCGACATCGTCACCCTCGACCTCCGGGTGGACGACGACAGCGGCGAGGTGGGCACCTGGTCCTTCACCGACTTCGCCTCCGGCGACGTGCTGAGCGCCGACGAGCTCGGCGCGCTCTCTGCCGCCACCGTGACGCTGCTCGGCCACGACGAGGACGGCACCCTCATCGCCCTCGGCACGAGCGATCCCATCAGCATCGAAGAGGGCAGCGGCACGGTCTCGCTGCTCCTCTCCCGGGTGGACGACTTCGGGTGGCTCAACGCCTTTGCCAAGGGCCTCGCCGGCACGGCTGCGGCAGGCGACGGCCAGGGGCGCCTGCTCGTCTTCGGCGGCAGCGAGAACGTCGAGAACAGCAGCGCCATCGACGCCCAGAGCAGCATCTGGGCCTGGAGCCCCCAAGAGCTGGGCGACGGCCTCAGCTTCGTCGAGATCGGCGCCTTTCCCGAGCCCACCCGTGCCAGCGACATCTGGGGCCACACCGGCCACAGCGCCACCCGCCTCGGCGGCACCCACGACAACCAGGACCTCATCCTCGTTGCCGGCGGCGCCACGGGCTACCGCAACTCCTCGACGGTGTCCGACTCGGTGGTGCTCTGGGATCCCGCGAGCGACACCGCCCGCGAGACCAGCCTCGCCCTCCCCACCCGCCGCTTCCACCACGAGGCGACCGCCGACGGCAGCGGCAACGTCGTCATCAGCGGCGGCCTCGGCCACTACAGCTCGGCGGGCACCTTCACGAACACCACCTCCATCGACATCCTCAGCGGGGCCAGCCTCGCCTTCGACTCCATCAGCGTCGCGGGCG
The DNA here is from genome assembly GCA_964226865.1 of Myxococcota bacterium. Lineage (GTDB taxonomy): Bacteria > Myxococcota_A > UBA796 > UBA796 > UBA2385 > CAXQUZ01. The sequence goes on from CAXQUZ010000329.1 coordinate 2,018, forward strand.
AAGACCACCAGTACCTCTTCCATGGCGCCGCCCAGTGGGGCGACCGGGGGGTGCTGCTCTGCGGCGGGGTCGACTTCGGCGAGGGCGGCAGCTACCCGCCCCATGCCAAGTGCGGCCTCGTGAGCCCGAGCGGGGTCTACACCGACATGGACACCCTCGGCATCGAGCTTCCCGAGCCCCGCTTCCACCACGCGATGGTGGGACTGGAGGACGGACGGGTGCTGGTGACGGGCGGGGCCACCTGGTCCGAGTCCGGCGGCTTCGAGGTGACCGACACCGCCTGGGTGCTCGACGCCAACGGCACGAGCTGGACCGACGTGGGCCCCCTCCACAAGGCGCGGGCCCAGCACCGCATGGCCCGGCTGCCAGACGGCCGCGTCGCGGTGGTCGGCGGCACCCACAGCCTCGCGACCTGGTTCTTCAGCAGCGCCGACGCACTGGCCTGTGCGGAGATCTTCACCCCCGGCCGCGACGACTTCCGCGAGGTGCCCCCCTGCCTCGCCACCGACGAGACGGGCGCCCTGCCCCGGGCCGCCATCCGTCCCGCCCTGGCTGTCGAGCGGGCGGTGGGCCTGCTCGCGGTGGGTGGCGTGGGGCGCGAAGACGCGGCCTCGACCGGTGCGGCCCTCTACGTGCCCCGGCCCGACGACGCCCAGTAGGCCCGCAGCAGCCGCTCGACCCCGGCGGTGACCAGGTGGGACACCGGTGCGCCGGACCCCAGCCGTTCGCGGATCTCCGTGCTCGAGACGTTTGGGAAGTCGACCACGGGCACCCCCTCCGGGGCGGCGTGGCCCTGGCGGCCGACCACGATGGGCGAGAAGTCCCGGGCGATGGCCTCCCAGTCGCGCCACTGGGGCAGCTGGGGCAGCACGTCAGCCCCGATGAGCAGCCGAAAGTCGTGCTCAGGGTGGGCGGCCCGGAGGTGGCGCAGGGTGTTGACCGTGTAGGAGGGGGCGGGCAGGCGGCGCTCGACATCACAGACCTCGAGGCCCGGCCCCAGCTCGTCGGCCAGGGCGCGACACCAGGCCAGCCGGTCGTCGAAGGGCGCGAGCCGCTTGCTGTGGCGGCCCTCGAAGGCGTGCTGGTAGACCGGCAGCAGCCACACGGCCTCGGCGCGGCCGGTCCACCGGACCCAGGAGGCCACCATGGCGTGGCCCACGTGGGGCGGGCTGAAGCTGCCGCCGTACACGGCGATGCGCATGGGTCTCCCGGGACTGTGCACGCCCCCGCTATCCCCTCGCCGGCGCCCCCGACAGCGGAGCCCGCCCCGGGCGCGTGTTACCCTCCCCGGCCTGCGGGCAGCCCCAGCGCCCCACCGGAGCCGAGCCAGTCGTGAGCGGGACGCACCATGCCAGCGGCAGTCCCGCCCCGCGCCTCCGCGGGGCCCCCGGGCCCGTGCCCGCCCGCCCCATCCGGAGGGTCCGGTGATCCGCTTCTACAAGGTGTCGAAGCGCTTCGGCGACGTCGACGCCCTGCGCGACCTCTCCTCCCAGGTGTCGAAGGGCGAGTTCGTCTACATCACGGGGCCGTCCGGCGCGGGCAAGTCGACCATGCTGAAGATGGTCTACGGCGCCGTCCAGGCGAGCCACGGCAAGATCCTCATCAACGGCACCGACATCACCCGCCTCGGCCGGGGGGGCCTGCCGGCGCTGCGGCGCAGCATGGGCATCGTCTTCCAGGACTTCAAGCTCATCCCGAACCGCACCGTCGGGGAGAACGTCGGCCTGGCCCTCGAGGTCATCGGCGCGCCCCGCGACAGCATCCAGCGCCGGGTCGACGCCGTGCTCTCCATCGTGGGCCTGCGCGGCCGGGGCACCGAGATGCCCCACACCCTGTCGGGCGGCGAGCAGCAGCGCGTCGCCGTCGCGCGGGCCATCGTCAACGACCCGAGCCTGCTGCTGGCCGACGAGCCCACCGGCAACCTGGACGGCGCCATGGCCATCGAGGTCATGGAGATCCTCCAGGCCATCAACCTCCGCGGCACCACCGTGCTGGTCGCCACCCACGACGCGGGCCTGATGCAGCGCTTCCCCTACCGCACCCTGCGCTTCCGGGCGGGCCGGCTGGAGTCGAGCTGATGCAGGGCTCCCACACCGGCGTCCACATCCTGCGGCGGGCCCTGCGCTCGCTCTGGGAGAACCTCTACCTGAACCTGGTGTCTGCTGGGGTCATCGCAGCGGCGGTGCTCCTGATGGGCGTCTACCTCACCTTCCAGTACAACCTGAACCAGCTCATGAAGGGCTGGGACCGGGACGTGCAGGTCAGCGCCTACTTCCACCCCGAGGTCTCGGAAGACCGCCGGGTGGCCCTCGCCCAGCGCATCCAGGACGACCCCCGGGTCGCGCGGGTGGCCTACGTCTCCGAGGAGGAGGCCGGGCTCTGGCTCGCCGAGCGGGTGGACGGGCTGGGCCCCGTGCTGGAGGAGCTGGGCTCCGAGGTCCTGCCGGCCTCGCTCGAGATCACGCTCCTCGAGGACGAGGACGTGGACGCCCGCATCGCCGAGATCCAGCCCCTGCTCGACCCGGCCGACTTCGCCGAGGTCGACCACGGCTCCGAGTGGGTCGAACGCTTCGAGGCCTTCGTCAAGGCCGTCCGGCTGCTGGGCACCGTGATGGGCCTCATGATCCTCATCGCCGCGCTCTTCCTGGTGACCAACACCGTCTACCTGGTCATCTACAGCCGCCGAGACGAGCTCGAGATCCAGAAGCTGGTGGGCGCGACCCAGGGCTACATCGTGGCCCCCTTCTTGCTCGAGGGCCTCGCCCACGGCCTCATCGGCAGCCTCATCGCGCTGGTGGCCCTGCGCTCGGTGCACGGGCTGCTGGTCGGCCACCTCGAGTCGGCCCTCGGCGCCGAGGCCCTCGCCCAGGTCGGCACCCTGCCGCTCAGCTGGCTGGCCGTGCTCGCCCTCCTCGGGGTCGTGCTCGGCGTGGGGGCCGCCATGGTCGCCGTCACCCGCTTCCTGGCGAGTGCCCCGTGAGGCGGCTGGCGCCGGTGCTGCTGGGCCTCTGCCTCTCGGCCCGCGCCCAGACCCCGGCCGAGCCCCTCGACGCCGCCGGGCTCAACCCTGAGCTCGAGCTGGCCCGGGCCCGGGCCGAAGAGCGCAGCATCCTCGACCAGCTCGCCGCCTTCGACAGCCAGCTCGCCCAGCTCGGCGCCGAGGCTGCCATGCTCCAGGGCCGCCTCGACGAGGCCCGGGGCCAGCGCGAGCTGCACGCCGCCGCCGTCCAGGCCGCCGACCGCCGCCTCGACGGCCTCACCGGCGAGGTCCGCTCCCAGCTCCGCCTGCTCTACCGCATGCACCGCCAGGGGGTCGCCCCGGTGCTCTTCGGCGCCGACGACCCGACCGACCTGCGGCGCCGGGTGCACTACATGGTGGCCCTGCTCGAGAGCGATCTCGAGAAGCTGCGCGCCTTCCGCAGCGCCTCGGCCGAGACGCGCGCGGCCATGGACGCGGTCGAGGGCGATCTGGGCAAGCTCAACCAGCTGCGGGCCGAGTACGAGAGCAAGGAAGAGGCCCTGCGGGAGCAGCGGGCCGGCCGCCTCGAGCTGCTCGAGCGGGTCCACACCCGCCGCGACCTCGCGATGCGGGTCATGGCCGAGATGCGCACCGTACGGGGCGGCTTCGACCAGCGCCTCGACGCCTACGGCAGCCCCGCCGCCTACGGTGACGCCGGCAGCGGGCTGGCCACCGCCGACGCGGGCTGGGGAACCGGCGGCGCCCCGACGGACTGGATGGGCGCGGCGCCGCCCTCCACCGCGGGCGCGAGCGCCCTCCACTTCCGCGATGCCTTCGGCGCGCTCCCCTGGCCGGTCAGCGGCCGGGTGGTCCGCCGCTTCGGCCCCTACACGGATCCCGCCACGGGCGAGCGCGAGAACAGCCGCGGCATCGCCGTTGCCGCCAACCTCGGCGACACCGTGCGCGCCGTCTTCCGCGGCCAGGTGATCATGGCCGGCTACGTCAAGGGCCTCGGCCAGACCGTGGCCGTGCGCCACGGCGACTACACCACGGTCTACACCCACCTCAACGGCATGGCCGTGCGCGCCGACCAGGTCGTCGAGCAGGGCCAGGCCCTGGGCTTCGTGGGCAACTCGGGCCTCACCCGCGGCGAGGGCTTCCGGCTGGGCTTCGAGCTCCGCTACAACAAGACCCCCCAGGATCCCCTGCCCTGGCTGGGAGGCACATGAGCCGCCGCGCCCTCTTCGCCGCCGGCCTCGTCGGTGCTGTCTTCGCCGGCGGCCTCGCCAGCGGCGCCGCAGTGGTCCGCAGCGCCCACGCCGCCGGGGCCTCTCCCTTCGCCGGCCTCGAGACCCTCGCCCGGGTCCTCACGACCGTCGAGGCGCGCTACCTCGAGCCGCTGCCCCTCGAGGGCGTCGTCCACAAGTCCCTGGCTGGCCTCGCCGACCAGCTCGACCCGTGGACGGTCTACCTGCCGCCCGAGCGCTGGCGCAGCGTGAAGGCCGCCACCGAGGCGCGGGCCACCGGCGTCGGCGCCCGACTGGAGCGCATCCGCGACCGCGTCGTCGTGGCGCGCCTCGTCCCCGACGGTCCGGCGGCCCTGGCCGGCCTGCGCGAGGGCGACACCATCCTCGCCATCGACGACCGTCCCGCCACGGGCGACGCCCTCGCGGCCGCCACCCGCCTCCAGGGCGAGACGGGCAGCGCGGTGGTGGTCACGGTCGCCCGGACCGAGGGTCCCCTCCCCCTCACCATCGTGCGCGACAGCTACGTCGACGTCCCGGTGTGGAGCGAGCGCACCGACGACGCCATCGGCTGGCTGCGCATCGGCAGCTTCGTGCGGGGCACGGCGGCCCAGGTCGATCGCGAGCTCGTGCGCCTCGCCGACGACGGCCCCCTCCAGGGCCTCATCCTCGACCTGCGCGACAACGGCGGCGGGCTGCTGGACGAGGCCACCCCCATCGCCGACCGCTTCGTCGACGCGGGCCTGCTGGTGGCCACCGAGGGCCGCGCCGGAGAGACCCTCAGCGCCCTCGAGGCGCGCCCCGCCGACACGGATCTGCTCGAGCTCCCGCTGGTGGTGCTCATCGACCACGACTCTGCCAGCGCCGCCGAGGTGCTGTCGGGCGCGCTCCAGGCCCTCGGCCGGGCCCGGCTGGTGGGCAGCCCGAGCTACGGAAAGGGCCTCGTCCAGCGCGAGTTCCTGCTCCCGGAGGGCGGCGCGCTGCGGCTGACCGTGTCGCGCTACGTGCTCGCCCAGGGCCGGGCCATCACCCCCGAGAGCCCGCTCCAGCCCGACATCCAGGTCGAGCGGGTCCACCGGCCGAGCCCGCGCCTCGCCGCCCTGCGCGACCAGCTCCGGGCCAGCACCGACGACCCCGCCGCCCAGGAGGCCCGGGTCGCGGCGCTCATGGCCGTGGCCGATCCCGACGAGATGACCCAAGACCCGCCGGCCTTCGCGGGCTCCCTCGACGAGCGGGCCCAGCGGGACCCCCAGCTGGCAGCGGCCCTGGCGGCCCTGCGCTGATCAGCGCGCCGCGAGCCCCGTGCGGATGTCGCGGGCCCAGGTCTCGACCCGGGCGGGCGCACGCAGCGCCGTGAGCTCGCCATAGAGCCGCGCCAGCTCTCCGAAGGCCCGGATGACCACCTTCGGGTGGGCGCCGGTCTGCACCCCGGTGCGCCGCGGGAAGTGCGACACGGGCACCTCCTTGATGCGGAAGCCCGCCGCCCGCGCCCGTGCCAGCAGCTCGGTGTTCACGAAGGCCCCGTCCGAGCGGATCCGCAGCCCGTCCAACACCTCGCGCCGGAAGAGCTTGAAGGCGCAGTTCACGTCGCGCACCCCGAGGTCGAAGACCGAGTTGACCAGCCGCCCCCAGGCCCAGGCATTGGCCCGGCGGTTCCAGGGATCCCGCCGCTGGGCGCGGTAGCCCGACACGATGTCGAAGTGGGCACCGTGGGCCAGCAGCCGCTCGACCTCGGCCAGATCGAACTGGAGATCCGCATCGGTGAACATCACCCAGCGCTTGGTGGCCGCCTCGAAGCCCGAGCGCAGGGCCGCGCCGTAGCCGCGGTTGACCGTGTGGCGCACCAGCCGGACCCGCGGCTCCTTCGCAGAGACCGCCGCGACGATGGCCGCCGTGCGATCGGTCGAGCCGTCGTCCACCA
>CAXQUZ010000330.1:0-14198 GCA_964226865.1 Myxococcota bacterium
CGGCATACGCGATAGCATGCGGTGACGGGAGTTCAGCCGTGTGCTCTTCCGATCTCGCAACGACACCTTCGAGGCGGCGGCGCCCCTGCTCGCGGCCCAGCCCCACATCGGCTGGTTCGACGTGGCCCACAACGGCTGGGTCGAGGCCGAGCTGACGCCCGACACCATGGTGGTGCGCTTCTGGTGGGTCGACGACGTGGCGGATCCGGCGAGCGCCGCCGCGGTGGCCCGCACCCTGACCCTCACCCACGGCACGGTGCCGGGCGTCGATCCGGACGAGGGCACGTGAGCGCGGCGCCCTCCGATCCGGACGCGCCCCGGGACCACGCCGAGGCCGACACGACGCCGCCGCCCAAGATCTGGGTCGGGCGGGACGGGGGGCTGCGCTTCCGGCGCCACGGCCACGGCTGGCTCTGGCTCAGCGACGCCTACCCCCAGCTGCTCACGGCGAGCTGGCCGGTCTTCCTGCTGGTGCTCTTCGTCGGCTGGCTCGTGGCCAACGCTGTCTTCGCCGGTGCCTACCGGGCCTGCGGGGACTGCATCGCCGCCCCCGACCCCGAGAGCTGGCTCCAGGCCTTCTCGTTCTCGGTCCAGACCATGTCGAGCATCGGCTACGGCGCGATGCACCCGACCTCGCCCCTGGCCCACACCCTGAGCAACCTCGAGGCCTTCGTCGGCATGATCATGATGGCGATGGGCACCGGGCTCATGTTCGCCAAGTTCAGCCGGCCGACGGCCCGCATCGTGTTCAGCGAGCGCATGATCCTCTGCCGCTTCGACGGCCAGCCGACCCTCGCCGTGCGCCTCGCGAACCGGCGCGGCAACCGCATCGTCGAGGCCCAGGTGCGGGCCGTGATGCTGCGGGAGGAGACGACGCGCGAGGGCTACAAGATGCGCCGGCTCATCGACCTGCCCCTGGTGCGGGATCGCTCGCCGACCTTCGCCCTGTCGTGGACCGTGATGCACGCGGTCGACGGCGACAGCCCCTTCGCCGGGCTGCGGCCGGGCGAGCGGCCCGCCGGGCTGGTGGGCGTCATCCTCACCGTCTCCGGGTTGGACGAGACCTATGGCCAGACCGTGCACGCCCAGCGGGTGCTGCGGCCCGAAGATCTCACCTGGAACCACCGCTTCGCCGACATGCTCTGGGCGGACGAGGACGGGGTGATGTCGCTCGACCTGCGGCGCATCGACGCCCTCGAGCCGGTCGACGCCGACCACGCCCTCGCCTGCACCTGAGGGGGAGGGGGCGGCCCCAAGACGCGGAGCGGCCGCTGCGAGAATGACCTTGCAGCGGCCGCTTTCGTTGGGCTCGGCGGGCGGGGCTCAGTCCTCGCGGCGCCGGGCGAGGCCGAGCATGCCGAGGGCGGCCAGGCCCAGGGCAGGGGCGGCGCCCACCGCGGAGCAGCCGGCCTTCACGTCGCCCTCGGAGTCGGTGGCGCCGAACTCCATGGGCTCCTCGTCGAGCTCCTCGGTGGCGGTCTCGTCGTCGAGGCCGTCCGTGCCGCCGTCGGTGCTGCCGTCGTCGCCGGAGCCGTCGGTGCCGCCGTCGTCGCCGCCGTCCGTGCCGCCGCCGTCGTCGCCCGTGCCGCCGCTGCCGTCGGCCGCTTCGGTGCCCTCGACGTCGGGCTCGTAGCCGATGACGTCGACCACCCAGTCGTAGTCGTAGTCGACCCGCCAGGCGCCGGCCGCCGCGTCGGGGTCATCGCAGAGCACCCGGGAGCTGCCGTCGAGCATGAAGCCGAAGCTGTTGACGGCCGCGAGCTCGTAGGTGCCGTCGGCGGCGGGCATGAGGGCCGCGCCCCCCGAGTCGCCCGAGCAGATGTTGCGGCTGCCCGAGGTGTCGTGGGTGATGAGGATGCCGCCGTAGGTGTCGTAGATGGGCACGTCGACGGTGCGCTTGTAGCCGCTGCCGCTGCCACGGTCGTCGTCGATGCCCCAGCCGACGTAGGTGACGTCGGTGCCGCGGTCGCCCCGGCCGATGCTGTCTTGGCGCATGGGCATGGGGTCGACGGTCGTGATGCCCCGGCCTCCCAGCTCGAGCACCGCGATGTCGTGCTCGAGGGTGCGGGAGCTGTAGGAGGGGTGGGCCGTCTGGTTCGAGATGATGGCGTAGTCGGTGATGCCCGAGCGCGAGAAGATGTCGGTGCCGACCATGAAGTAGAGGTCGAAGCCGGCCGAGGTGAACTCGGCAGAGCCCTCGACACAGTGGGCGGCGGTCACGACCCAGTTGTCGTCGACGAGGGTGCCCGAGCAGTAGTTGGCGCCGCGGCCGCGGCTGTCGAGGGCCACGAGCCCGCCGACCGCCTCGAAGTCGGCGGTGAGGTCGCCGTCGATGATGGGCGGGGCCTCCTGGGCGTGGGCCGGCGCAGAGAGCGCAGCGGCGAAGACGGTCAGCAGGGCGGGAACGGACATCGGGAGCCTCCAGGAGGGCTGCAATGCCGCCACCCTAGCGGACCGATCACGCAGCGGCCGAAGACTTCGAGAAAAATCGAGGTCACCGGTGAACACCGCCGGAGAGGCCGTGGGCGTGGGGATCTCCCAGAGGGGAGGGGGACGGTGGCTGTTCGCCGGGGCTGCCAGCGGGCATACTTGCGGGGGCCCGCTGCGGGCCGGGAGGTGGACGTGGGCCGAGCGCAAGGGATGGCACCGGGCCGCGGAGGACGCGGGGCGCTCGCCCTGGCGCTGATCGGCCTCGCGGGCTGTGCCGGGGGCGAGGACAAGGCCCCCGGGGACGCCGACGGGGCGGCCGGAGCGGGGGAGGACGGCACGGGCGACGGGGGCGACCCGGCCAGCCCGCCGGTCGAGGGGGGCGCCTTCACCCTCACGGGCCAGCTGGTCGATCCCGCCTCGGGCGAGCCGGTGGCAGCGCCGGTCTGCCTGCGCCTGGACGACCCGGCGGGGGTGCCGACCGGCGCCGGCACCGAGACGCTCTGGACGGGGGCCGCGGCCGACGACGGCACCTTCTCCATCCCCGACGTGGCCCCGGCCACCACCCTCGGGCTGCTGCTCGTGGCCGAGGCCTGCAGCGGCGACGACTGGGCGCCCACCGGGGCCTACCTGCCGGTCGAGGCCTGGGCCGGGAGGGGGCCCGGGCGCCCGCTCAGCGGGGTGGCCCTGCCCGTCTTCAGCCGCGAGGCCCTGGGCGCCCTCGACGACGAGCTCATCGAGAACGGCTCGACCGTGTCGCTGGTCGACGAGGGCGGCATCGTGGGCGCCATCATCGACCCGGAGTGGGGGCCGGTGGACGGCGGCTGGGTGCGCGGTCCCGATCCGGCCGACGACTGGTACGCCCTCTGGTACGACAAGGGCGGCGGCGCCTGGCTCTCCTTCGACGGCAGCTCGTCCGAGGGCGGCGCCCGCTTCGCGATCCCGGGCGCGCCCTGGGGGGCCTGGCTCTGCCGCGCCTCGGCGACGGACTTCCCCGTGCTGCTCGGGGGCGGGGTGCCCGGGGTGGTCATCGTGCACGACTACACCCCCTGGTAGGGCTCAGCCGCCCCAGTCGGTGAGGGCCACGTCGCCGAAGCAGTCGTCGGTGGCGCTGGCGAGGGCCCGGGTGGCCTTCTGGACGGCGTCGAGGCCCCGGCGGCCGGCCAGCAGGTCGTCGACGATGCCGCAGAGGGCGTCGAAGTGGTCGAGGTGGACGGCGTAGCGACGGAAGCCGTAGTCGACCGCGCCGCCGGAGTGGATGACGAATTGCCAGTCGGAGGCCTGGAGCAACAGCAGCTCGCGGGCGGCCTCGCGCAGCACGGCGGCGGCCCGGCGGGTGTTCTTGCCCTGGGCCACGCGCCACCGGAGCCCCATGAAGCGGTCCTCGGCCCGGAGCTGGGCCTCCCAGGTCCACCGGGTGCGCTCGTTGAGCCAGACCCGGTGGTCGCCGCCCTCGCCCCAGGAGCCCTCGGGCAGCCAGGCCACCTTGTCGGGGGGGTGGGTCGTCAGGCGCTCGGCGGGGGTCTGGACCCGCACGGTCGGGTCGGCGTGCAGCTCGCGCAGGGCGGGCTCGATGAACTGGGGCCCCTCGGCCCACCAGTGGCCGAAGAGCTCGGCATCGAAGGTGGCCGTGAGGCAGCCGTCGCGGCGGCCCCCGGGAGCGCCGCTGGCGGCGAAGGCCTGGAGCCGGGCGCGCACGGTGGCGGCGAAGTGGCCGGCGTGGGCCCGGGCGGCGTCGGCGGCGGCTTGGGGCACGAAGTCGGCCTTGTCGCCGAGATCCGCCGTGCGGTCGGTCACCCGCCAGTAGCGCAGGCCGTCGCCGTCCTTGCGCTTGTGGAACTCGAGGTAGCGGCCGTCGCCGGGGTAGCCGATGTCGGCCGACCAGACCTGCTCGCTGACGTCGGGGTGGCGAGCGAAGGCCACGAGGCGCGAGGGGCCGCCGTGGGTGCCCACCCGGTGGGGGTCGAGCACGTCGCGCCAGCCCTCTTCGGGGTGGGCCTCGGCCCGGTCCCACCCCACCTTCTCGAAGTGATCGCCCCGCAGCAGGCCCTCCGAGCGGGCCCCGGCGTACATGTGGGCGTCGACGAAGAAGTGGGAGACGCCGTGCTCTTCGAGGATGCGGTCGGTGCCGGCGGTGTGGCGCTGCTCGCCGCCGAGCACGGGCACGGTCCAGGGCCCGTGGGGCTGGAAGGCGCACTCGGGCAGCCAGATGCCCCCCGGCCGGAAGCCGAGGTGGCGCTCGCTGACCCGCAGGCCCGCCTCGAGCTGGGCGCGCACGCACTGGTCGTGCTTGATGAGCGGGGCGTAGCCGTGGGCCGCGAAGCTCGACAGCAGCTCCATGCGGCCGGCCCGGGCGTGGGCCGAGAAGGCGGCGGCGAGCTGGCCGTCGACGGCACGCCAGCGCTCGCGCAGGTCGGAGAGCTGGGCCTCCCACCACCGGGCCCGGTCGCGCAGGGCCGGATCGGCCTGGTCGTGGTGGGCCCGGGAGAGGCGGTCGTCGAGGTAGGCGGCGAAGCCCCGGTGGAGCGTCGGGTGGGCGAGCTGCTCGAGCAGCACGGGGGTGAGGCCCAGGGTCAGCCGGGCGTCGATGCCGTCGGCCTGGAGCCGGTCGACCACGCCCAGCAGGGGCAGGTAGACGCCGAGAACGGCCTCGTGGAGCCATGTCTCGCCGTGGGGCCAGCGCCCGTGGTGGAGCACCCAGGGCATGTGGCCGTGCAGGACCAGCAGGAAGCTGCCGGCGGGATCCTCAGCGTGCACGCTCGCTCCGATGGAACTGGAGGGTGAGCTCGGTCTGCCAGCGCTCTTCGCCCCAGAGCTGGAGGGGCCAGGCCAGGAGCACCGCGGTGCACTGCTGGCGGGCCGCGAGGCCGCCGGGCACGGGCAGCATGCGCACCACCGGGTGGTGGAGCAGCCGGGCCGGGCGCTGGGGGCGGAGGCGCAGGAGCAGGCCGAGATCGGCGCAGCGCAGGGCGAAGTCGTTGACCCCTGCGTGGTCGCCGGATGCGGTGACAGGGACGGCGGGCTGGCCGGGCACGTGGAGGGTGCGGGCCGCGTCGGTGCGCCCGTCGAGGCCCAGGTGGAGCTCGACGGCGAGGGTGGAGCCCACCGGCTCGCGGGAGCGGTTGACCACCTCGTAGCTGACCGTGACCGTCGGGCTGTCGACGGCGAAGAGCAGCCGCTTGTGGACCTGGATCATGCCCGGTGGCTCGGGATCCTGGCGCACGGTGCCCTCGCGCACCATGACCACCTCGAGGGCGCCGCTGTCGGTGCGCTCGGCCCGCTCGAGGCGGTAGGCGCCGCCCAGGAAGTCGCCCTGCTCGGGGTACTGGCCGCTCTGGAGGCTCTCGAGGGTGGTCGCCGCGCCCAGGAGCCGGTCTTGGAAGAGCAGCCGCGGGTGGCGGTCGGTGGCCCGCAGGTGGGGGCGGGCGGCGGCGGGCACCACGGGGGCGGGCGGGGGCGCCGGGAAGGCCGCCCCGAGGCCCGGATCCGTGGGCTCGTCGTCTTCGTCGAGGCTGTCGAGGCCCAGGGGCTCGGGGGCCGGCGCCGGGGCGCTGGCCTCGGAGAGCAGCACGGGCAGGGGCTCGGCGGCGGCCAGGGCGGCCCGCTCGGGGCTCGGGGGCCGCTCGGTGCCGTTGGCGAAGCTGCCGACGCCCCGGAGCACCAGCTCGGTCACGGCGCCGCCCCGGCGGGGGCTGAGGACCACGAGCAGGGACGGGGTCTGGAGCTCGAGCTCGTCCTGGCCGTCGGCGTAGAGGTCGAGGGCGGCGTGGTGGCCGTCGGGGGCGGGCACCGCGTCGAGGGCGGCGTCTACGGCCCGCCAGGCGGCGGCCCGCACCTGGGGATCGGCGAGCTGGCCGCCCAGCTCGGGCAGCGCGAGCAGGGGGGCGGCGGACTGGGCCCGCTGGAGGGCTGCGGTGGCGGCGTCGACCGGGGCGATGTTCTGGCGGGCCTTCCGGGCGTCCCGCCGCGCCTGGGCGAGCTGGTCGGAGAGGCGGCGGGTGCGGGCGAGGAGCCGATCGGCGGCGGGCTCGACGGCGACGAGGGCCTCGATGGGGGGCCCGGGAGGCTCCCCGTCCAGGCCGGCCCAGGCGCGCCAGTCGGCGGCCTCGTCCCGCCAGCCAGCCCGGGCGCAGAGGCCGACGGCGGGCGGGGTGCCGGCGGGGGGGAAGGCGCGGCCCGCATCGGGCACCCCGGCGAGGGCCCGGCCCGGCGTCACCGTCCGCACCTTCGAGGCCTTCAGCCCGTCGAGCAGCCCCGACCACCAGCCCCGCCGATCCTGGGCGGGGTCGTCGCCGAGGCGCGCGAGCGGCACGGCCATGCAGGCCAGCCGGCGCCCGTCCCGCGCGAGGCCCTCGAGGTGGGAGATCACCCGGGCCACGGGGCTGGGGACCGCGGCGGCGCCGAGGTGGCGGTCGAGGGGGAAGAGCTGGACGGCGGCGCCGGCGGCGACCGTGCGCACCCAGCTGTCGACCGGGCCCGGGCGCAGGGCCCCCTGGGCCACGAGGCCCGCGTCGGCGAAGGTGGCGGTGATGCCGCACTTCTGGAGGATGGGGCCCAGGCAGGGGTCCCAGGCCTGGGCGGCCGGCCAGAGCACCTGGGCCTTGGCGCCGAGGTGGTGCTGGAGCTCGCGCAGGTGGCGGCGCAGCTGGGCCACGGCGTCGCGCTCGGGGATGAGCGAGAGCAGGGGGCCCTCGGCGCCGGAGGCCAGCAGCTCGACCCGCTCCTTGGCCACCAGCTCGCCGAGGAGCTGGATCGCGCCGGGATCGTGCCGGGCGGCCCAGCGCAGGGTGGGGCCGGAGAGGTGGAGGGCGGCCCGCACGTGGGGGCTCTGGCCCAGCGCGTCGAGGGCGGGGCGCGTCGAGCGCTGCCAGGTGTGGGCGAGGGCCGCGTCGGACAGGCCGGCGGCGTGGGTGTCGACCAGGATGGGCAGGAGCACGAGCGGCATTGTGGTCCAGGGGCGGACAGAGAGCTTAGCGGAGGGGCACGCTCCGGTGGGAACCCGGCCCGGGGGCTCAGGCCGGGCCCGTCTTCCCGAGCAGCGCCCAGACCGGCCGGGACAGGGTGTCGGGGGGCGTCTTCCCCATGGCCTGCCAGCCCGCCGCGAGGTGCTTGCGGAAGAGGGCATCGAACAGATCGTGCATGTCGCTGTGGTGCTCCGGCCCGTACCACCAGAACCAGTCGCTGCCCTGGGCGCTGCGGATCCAGGGCCAGGCGGCCTCCGGGCGGCCCGCGTCCTCCCAGGCCTGGCGCAGGGCGGCGAGCTGCTGCCAGCCGGCCCGATCGAGGGGATCGCCCGCCCAGATGTTGTAGTCGGCGCCGATCCACGACCCGGAGTGGAGGTGGTGGATGCGCCCCCGGGGCATGCGGGGCAGGGCGTCGTCGATCGACAGGCAGCGGCCCGAGGCGAAGAGCGCCGTCAGGAAGGCCTCGCCGGCGTCCGGGTAGGACTCCCAGGGGTTTTCTCCGTCGAGAATGACCGGAACGACGCCGTTCTCGCCGGTGCGGGCCAGCAGATCCCGGGCCGCCTCGGCCCCGTCCCAGCCGGCATAGACGAAGCCGATGCGGTCCGAGAGCGCGCGGTCGCGGAACACCATGGTGAGGTGGCCCCGGTCGCCGAGCTCGACCGTCCAGGCCTTGCGCACGTCGGCGGGCCCGTCCCGGTGGCTGCGGGCCAGCACCCCCTCGTCCGTGGCCCACCAGTGCACCCCGGCCCGGGCCGCGAGCACGGCCGCCTCGGGGCTGACCGCGCCCTCGCCGGGCCACATGCCCCGGATGGTGCGGCCGAAGACCGCGCGCCCCCGATCGAGGGCCTCGTCCAGCTGGCGGGCCGCGTCCCGGGGGAAGCGGTGGTCGACCTCGTCGGGCAGGTGGGGCTGGGCGCGGCGGGCGTGGGAGAAGTCGATGAGCAGCGGCAGGATGGGGTGGGTGTAGGGGGTCAGCGAGACCCCGTCGACGGTCTGCCAGAGCGGCAGCACGGCGGCCACCATCGCCCGCTGGACGTCCATCAGCGCGAGGAGCTGGTCGTGGGAGAAGTCGCGGTCCTGGTCGATGAGGGCGCGGATCTCGGGGCGGCGCCGCGCCACGACCCCCATCCAGGCGAGGTTGCTCCAGACCTGGAGGTCGCGCAGATCTTGGGGCTGGTCGAGGGTGGCGACCCGGGCCTCCAGCTCGCGGTAGCGCGGCGACACGGCCCGCATGGCCGGGTGGCCGTGCACGAAGCGCGCCCGGAGAAAGGCGCGGCCCTCGGCGTCGAGGTCTTCGGCGCGCACCCGCGAGAGCTGCTCCCAGCGATCGGTGCCGCCCGCCGCGTAGAAGGCCAGCTGGTCGAGCAGCACGGGCACCACGTTGAGGGTGAAGCGCGCGCCCGCCTCGGCGGCCAGGGTCGGCACGTCGGTGTAGCCCCGCACCGCGTGCAGCCGGACCCAGGGCATCACGGGCTGGCCGTCCGCCGGGTCGCGGTAGTCGGGCTGGTGCATGTGGAGGAGCAAGGCGACCTGTGCGGGCATGGGCACTCCCAGGGCGAGGGCGGGCGGTCGGGGCCCGGAGCCCCGGTGGTAGCACAGGTCGCGGCAGTCCCGTGCTGCGGGGCGCCCTGGGGCCGCGCCCTTGCACCCCCCGGCCCAGGGTGTAGGATTCGCGCGATGCCGAGCCTTGTCGATCAGTTCTGCCCCAACGTGCACGACGCCCCCATCACGGCGGCCGCCTTCGATCCCGCGAGCGGGGCGATGGCGACGGCCGACGCGACGGGCCTCGTGGCCGTGCAGCGTCCGGGCGAGTCCCGTCCCCAGCTCCTCTTCCACCCGGGCGAAGAGGTCAACGGCGCCCTCGCGCTCATCCGGGGCGGCAGCATCGTCGTGGTCGGCGACGAGCAGGGCACCATCGGCGCCTACCGCACCGACAACGGCGAGTGCTTCTTCCGGGACGACCGAGAGGGCGCCCGGGGCCGGGTGCGGGCCATGCGCGGGGTGGCGATCTCGCCCGAGGGCGCGCTCGTCGCCTGCATCGCGAAGGACGGGATCCTGCGCGTCTGGGACATCACCCGCAACGAGCGCAAGGCCTGGCAGGGCTTCTCGGGCGACACGGTCGAGTTCGACCTGCGTGGCGAGCGGCTGCTGACCATGGACAACGAGGGCCAGCCCCGGCTGATGGACCTCATGTCGCTCCAGTCCATCTACATGGACCGGCTCCAGACCCCCGCCGAGCGCGCCCGCTTCACCCTCGACGGCACGATGGTGGTCGCCGTGGGTCCGGCCGGCATCTCGCTGCTGCGCGTGGCCGACGGCGCCCTGGTCTCGAGCTTCGCCACCCAGGGCGGCTCGGGCATCATGAACCTGGTGCTCTCGCCCGACGGCCAGTCGGTCGGCGCCGTGACCCAGCGCTCGGTCCACATCTTCTCCCTGCCCGAGCTCCAGCCCATCGAGAGCCGGCGCCACGGGGCCCCCCGGCCGACGGGGGCGGCCGTCTGGATGGGCGACGAGGTGCGGGTGGCGGGCGACGACGGCCTGCTCCACACCGGCGGCAGCGGCTCGGCCGGTCCCGTCCAGGCCGTCGGTGGCTTCGGCGGCGTGCGGCTCGCGGCCCACGGCGCCCAGGTGGCCGTCTGGATGGGCGGCGAGCGGGTGCGCGAGCTCCAGGCGGCCTCAGCCCTGCGGGAGGTCCACGTCGACCGCGACGGCCAGCTTGTGCTGGCGATGCCCAAGAACGGCCCGCTCGAGGTCTTCTCGGTCGATCGCGGCCGCCAGGTCTTCGACGGAGGGCCGCCGACCAGCGGTGCCCTCGAGGTCTGCCTCGGCGGCTCGGTGGTGGCCGCCCGGCTCGCCCGGGGCGGAGTGCGCTGGTGGGACCTGGGCGCCAACCGCGGCTTCGAGCTGGCCTGGCCCACGGCCATCGCCCTCTCCGGCGGCGGCACCTGGCTCGGCGTGGTCACCCCGGGCGGCGCCGTGCGGGTGCTCGACCCCAGCACGGGCCGCGACGCGATGCCCGCCCCGGTGCCCCTGGCCGCCTGCCCGGTCAAGCGCCTCGCCTTCGTCAACCGGCGGCCCGACCTGCTGGTGCTCGACGAAGAGGGCGTGCTCGGCCACTACGACCTCGAGGCCTCGGCCCGCGGCGGCGCCCCGGCCCAGGGCCGCGACGTCATCACCATCACCGTCGAGGTCGACCAGCTCTGGGGCATCACCGGCGGCCAGTACTGCGCCATGCGGCTGCCCGAGGGCGACCGCTGCTGCATCCTCTGGGTCGACGTCCACGCCAACGCGGTCGTGGCCGAGGTGCCCGACCTCCACCGCCACGCCTGGGTCGACGCCGAGAACGGCCTCATCCTCGAGCCGGTGCGGGCGGCGGCCCTGCTCGAGCGCGAGATGAGCGGCCAGGAGCGCCAGGTCTACCGGGCGCTGCCCGACGGCCAGTGGCTCAGCTTCGGCCACCGGGGCATCGTGCGGGCCAGCCCCGGGGCCGCCGGCTCGATCTGAGCGCCGGGCGCCTGCGGGCCGTGTGCACGGCCGGCCCGGTGCACGCCCCAGCGAGGGCGCAGAAGCGAGGGCTCAGAAGTCGACCGACTCGCCGCAGCCGCAGGGCCGCTTGGCCTGGGGGTTGCTGATGTCGAAGCCCGACTCCATCAGCGAGTCCTTCCAGTCGATGGTCGAGTTCTTGAGCTTGGCCATGTGCTCCTTCGAGACGAAGACCTTGATCTGGCCGTGGTCGAAGACGAGATCGTCGTCGCTGGCGGCCTCTTCGAACTCGAGCACGTACTTGTAGCCGCTGCAGCCGCCGCCGGTGATGCCGTAGCGGAGGCCCCAGCCGTCCTCGCCGTACTCTTCGCGCAGCTCGAGGATGCTCTCGACGGCGCCCGGGGTGACGGCGATGGTGTCGGCGGCGGACCAGCCAGGGACGGCGGTCTCGGTCTCTTCGGGGGAGGGGACGGTCTCGGACATGAGACGCTCCAGCACTGGGGTTCAGCTTGGGGGGTAACCACCGACCGGGCCCAGTCCAGTGCGGCGGTGCTCTTGCCACAGACGCCAGGCGCGGAGGGGGATCTGGGCGACCACCACGAGGTAGAGCACCGGACCCATGCGGTGGCGCGCGAAGGCGGCCGCCGGGTCGGCGTGGCCCATGTGGGTGAAGGCGCGGGTCAGGCCGCAGCCCCAGCACTCGATGCCGAGGGTGGCCTTGAACACACACAGCGGCGGCACCTCCCAGCCGAAGAGGCGCACGGCCTCGGCGGCGGGCTCGAGCACCACCGACAAGACGACGACCGCCACCGAGACCAGCAACAGCCAGGCGTCGCTGCGGAGGTAGCGGCGGCGGGGAGGCGGCTCAGCGGCGGGGACGGTGCTTCCGTCCGCCGCGGCCGGTCTCTGCGGCGATGCGGTCGAGGATGCCATTGACGAAGGCCCGGCTGTCCTTCTCACCATACTGCTTGGCGAGCTCGACCGCCTCGTTGATGCTGACGCTGGCGGGCACGTCGTGGCAGGCCAGCAGCTCGTAGCCGGCCAGCCGCAGGATGTTGCGGTCGACCACGGGCATGCGGCTGATGCGCCAGTTGGTGCTCGCGGTCTCGATGAGCGCGTCGATGTCGGACTGGCGGGCCGAGACCCCCTGGACCAGCCGGGCGGCGTAGTCCCGCTCGTCGTCCTCGGGGGGGCGGCCCCTCAGGGCGTCCTCGTCCTCGGCCGACTGGCTGTCCCAGAGCGCACCGAGGGCCTCGGTGGCCGGGCGGCCGGTCTGGTCGATCTGGTAGAGGGCCCGCAGGGCGAGCTCGCGGGCGCGGCGGCGGGCCATCTCAGGCTCCGGTCTCGGCGTGGAGGGCGTCGATGGCCTTCATCACGGCGACGGTCTCCATCGCGGCGATGGCGGCCTCGCCCCCCTTGTTTCCGAGCTTGGTGCCGGCGCGCTCGATGGCCTGCTCGATGGTCTCGGTGGTGAGCACGCCGAAGGCGACGGGCACCCCGGTGGCGGCCGACACCTGGCCCAGGCCCTTGGCGGCCTCGCCGGCGACGAAGTCGAAGTGGGGGGTCGAGCCGCGGATGACACAGCCGATGCCGATCACGGCGTCGTAGCGGCCGGTGTCGGCGAAGCGACGGGCCACAGGGGGCAGCTCCCAGGCGCCGGGGACGTGGGCGACGACGATGTGGTCGGCGGGCACGCCGTGGGCGCGGAGGGTGGCGACCGCGCCGTCACGCATGCGATCGGTGATGAGCTCGTTGAAGCGGCCCACCACGATGGCGTAGCGGCCCGAGGCGGCGGCGGTGAGGTCGGCGTCGATGACGTGGGACATGGCTGTCGCCTCAGTGGGAGTGGGGGAGGAGGTGGCCGAGCTGCTCGCGGCGCTCGGCGAGGTAGCGGGCGTTGGTCTCGGAGGGCTTGACCGCCAGGGGCACCCGCTCGGTCACCGTGAGGCCGTAGCCCTCGAGGCCGACGATCTTGCGCGGGTTGTTGGTCATGAGGCGCAGCTCGCGCACCCCGAGGTCGACGAGGATCTGGGCGCCCGTGCCCATCTCGCGGAGCTCGCCGCCGCCGGCGTCCCCTGCTGCGGCGTCGGTCACGCCGAGGTGGGAGCGCATGCGGGCGAGGAGCTGCTCGACGTGGGAGCCGGCACCGACGTGGAGGTAGACCAGCACGCCGGCCCCCTCCTCGCTGATGGCCGTGAGGGCCGCGTCGAGCTGGGGGGCACAGTCGCAGGACTGGCCGTGGAAGACGTCGCCCGTGGGGCAGTAGGCCTGGACCCGGGTGAGCACGGGGCCGCCGGCGCTGAGATCGCCCTTCCAGACGGCCATGTGGAGGCCCTTGTCGGTCTGGCTGCGGTAGACCCGCACGTTCAGCTCGCCCCAGGCGGGGGTGGGCATCGTGGACGCGGCGACGGTCTCGACCAGCACCTCGTTGCGGATGCGCCAGCGGATGATGTCGGCGACGGTGACGATGCGGATCTGGTGCTCGGCGCCGAACTTCTTGAGGTCGGGCAGCCGGGCCATGGTGCCGTCGTCGTTCATGATCTCGCAGATCACGCCCGAGGGGTCGAGGCCGGCGAGCCGGGCGAGGTCGACGCTGCCCTCGGTCTGGCCGGTGCGGACGAGCACACCGCCGTCGCGGGCGCGCAGGGGGAAGACGTGGCCGGGGGTCACGAGGTCGCTGGCGACCTTGCTGGGGTCGATGGCGACCTGGATGGTCTGGGCGCGGTCGGCGGCCGAGATGCCCGTGCTGACGCCCTCGCGGGCCTCGATCGAGACGGTGAAGGCCGTCTGGTAGGGCGAGCGGTTGTTGGTCGCCATCATCGGGAGCTGGAGCTCGCGCACCCGGTCCTCGGTGAGGGTCAGGCAGATGAGGCCGCGCCCGTGGGTGGCCATGAAGTTGATGGCCTCGGGGGTGACGGCGTTGGCGGCCATCGTCAGATCGCCCTCGTTCTCGCGATCTTCGTCGTCGACGAGGATGACCATGCGGCCGGCACGGATGTCTTCGAGGGCGTGCTCGACCCGCTTGATCGGGTCGTCGTCCATCACGTGGAAGGGCGCGGCGGCAGACATGGGTCACTCCGAGGCGGGGGCGAGGGGGCCGGTCGTGGGCACCAGCACGACGTGCAGGTCGTCTCCGACGGGGGCGGCGGAGTGGAACCGGTATCCCGGTGCGGTGGGCAGAGAGAAGGGCGGCCCCTCCACCCAGGCGCGGCCGCCGGCGAGCACCCGCGCATTGATGAAGAGGTGGATGCGGTCGACATGACGAGACGGCCGCGGCGGTTGTGCGCGACGGGACGCAGGTTCTGTCGAGCGTCGTTCATAGCC
>CAXQUZ010000331.1:0-3413 GCA_964226865.1 Myxococcota bacterium
TCAACATCTACGAGGGCATGGAGATCACCGGCAACGCCGCGATCACGCTCTCGCGGGGACGGGTCGTGTGGGAGAACGGCGAGCTGAAGACCACCCGCGGCACGGGCCGCTACGTCTCGCGCGCCCCCTTCGCGCCCTACTGGGCCGCCCAGAACAAGCGCAACGCCCTCGCCGAGCCCACCAAGGTCGAGCGCTGAAGCCCCCCTCTCGCGGCCCGCTGGCGGTGGTCTGCCCACCCCTGGCGGGCCGCGCTCGTCTCTGACACCGGAGCCCCCCGCATGTCGATCGAGACCGTCCAGCCCCAGGGTCCCGACCCGGACCTCATCAACGACGACATCCGGCCGGCGAGCGCCAAGGAGCGCCACTGGTCGGTGATGAACATGGCCAGCCTCTGGGTCGGCATGGTCGTCTGCGTGCCCACCTACACCCTCGCCGGCGGGCTGGTGAAGGAGGGCATGAACTGGTGGCAGGCCGTGCTCACCATCATGCTGGGCAACCTCATCGTGCTCGTGCCCATGGTGCTCAACGGCCACGCCGGCACGAAGTATGGGGTGCCCTTCCCCGTGCTGGCCCGGGCGAGCTTCGGCATCCAGGGCGCCCACGTGCCCTCGCTGCTGCGGGCGCTGGTGGCCTGCGGCTGGTTCGGCATCCAGACCTGGTTTGGGGGCTTCGCCATCTACCAGCTGCTCAACGCGCTGCTGGGCGACGCCCTCGTGGGTGCGCCCCTGCCCCTGCTCGGCATCAACCCCGCCGAGTTCGGCTGCTTCGTGCTGTTCTGGGTGCTCCAGATCGCCATCATCTACAAGGGCGTCGAGAGCATCCGGCTGCTCGAGACCCTGGCGGCGCCCTTCCTCATCGCCATCGGCTTCGCCCTGCTGGGCTGGGCCTATGTGACGGCGGGCTCCTTCGACGCCATGCTCGAGATGCCCAGCGCCTTCGACCCGGGCGGCGCCCGCGAGGGCGAGTTCATGAGCGTCTTCGTGCCCTCGCTGACGGCCATGGTCGGCTTCTGGGCGACGCTCTCGCTGAACATCCCCGACTTCACCCGCTACGCGAAGTCCCAGCGCGACCAGATCCTCGGCCAGGCCATCGGGCTGCCCACCACGATGACCTTCTTCGCCTTCATCAGCGTCGCCGTGACCAGCGCCACGACGGTCATCTTCAAGGATCCCGCCACTGGTGCCCTCCACGAGCCCGTCTGGGATCCCACCGTGCTCGCGGGCATGATCGGCGGCGGCGGCACGGTCATCATCTCGCTGCTGGCCCTCGCCGTGGCCACCCTGTCGACCAACATCGCCGCCAACGTGGTCTCGCCGGCCAACGCGCTCATCAACCTGTCGCCCCAGCGCTTCACCTTCCAGATGGGCGGCTACATCACGGCGGCCATCGGCTTCGCCATCCTCCCCTGGAAGCTCATCGCCAGCACGGGGGGCTACATCTTCACCTGGCTGGTCGGCTACTCTGCCCTGCTGGGGCCCATTGTCGGCATCCTCATCGCCGACTACTTCGTGCTGCGGCGCACCCGTCTCGACGTCGACGCCCTCTTCCGGCACGATGGCGCCTATGCCTACACCCGGGGCGTGAACCCGGCGGCACTGGTGGCCTTCGTGGTGGCCGTGCTGCCCAATGTTCCGGGCTTCCTGCACCAGGCCGGGGCCTTCGGCGACGGCGTCGTGCCCCCCTTCTTCGACACCCTCTACACCTACGCTTGGTTCGTCGGCTTCGCGCTCGCCGGGGGTCTGTACCTCGCCCTGATGAAGCTGCTGCCGGGCGCCGCGCCCTCGGAGGCCTGACATGACTGCCCCCACCTTCCCCGCCTTCTCGGCCGACTCCTACGACTTCACGGCCTGGACCGACGCGCTGAACCTCATCGGCGGCCAGTGGGTCCGGCCGCGCGACCACCACGGCGCCCACCCGGTCGACAACCCGCGCCACGGCCGGGCCATCTCCCAGGTTCACCACGCGGGCGCCGCCGACGTGGACGACGCCGTGGCGGCCGCCCGGGCCGCCCAGCCCGCCTGGGCCGAGCTGCCCGTGCGCGAGCGGGCCCAGGTCTTCTACCGGCTGCGCGAGCTGATGCACCGCGACCTCACCCAGCTCTCCTGGCTGGTGAGCCACGAGAACGGCAAGACCTTTGCCGAGGCCCAGGCCGAGGTGCTCAAGGCCATCGAGTGTGTCGAGTTCGGCTGCTCGCTGCCGAACCTCGCGGCGGGCACCGAGCTCGAGGTCTCCCGGGGCGTCACCTGTCGGCTCGAGTACGCGCCCGTGGGCGTCGTGGCCGGCGTGACCCCCTTCAACGTCCCGCTGATGGTGCCCCTGTGGATGCTGCCCCAGGCCATCGTCGGGGGCAACGCCTTCATCCTCAAGCCCAGCGAGCAGACCCCCCTCTCGGTACTGGCGCTGGGCGAGCTCTTCCGCGAGGCGGGGCTGCCTGACGGCATCTTCAACGTGGTCCAGGGCGGCCGCGAGGCGGTCGAGGCCCTCTGCGACCACCCGGGCATCGGTGCCTTCGGCTTCGTCGGCTCGACCCGGGTGGCCAAGCTGGTCTACGGCCGGGCCTGCGCCACGGGCAAGCGCGCCCTGTGCCTCGGCGGCGCCAAGAACCACCTCATCGTCGTGCCGGACGCCGACCTCGAGGTGGCCGCGGGCAACATCGTCGCGAGCTTCACCGGCTGCGCGGGCCAGCGCTGCATGGCGGCGGCCAACCTGCTGGCGGTCGGCGACGTCGACCACATCATCGACGAGATCAAGGTGCGGGCCGCCAAGCTCCAGCTCGGCGAGGACCTCGGCGCCATCAACAGCGCCGCCTCGGTCGCGCGCATCGAGGGCTACATCGCCGCCGCCGAGCAGGAGGGCGCCCGGGGGGTCGTCGACGGCCGCGGCCAGTCCGCCAGCGACGGGGGCCACTGGGTCGGCCCCACCATCATCGACGGGGTGCGCCCGGACCAGGCCGCCGCCCGCGAGGAGATCTTCGGCCCCGTGCTCAGCATCGTGCGGGTCAAGGACCTCAGCGAGGCCCTGGCCATCGAGAACGGCAACCCCTACGGCAACGCCAGCGCGGTCTACACCACCTCCGGCGAGGTGGCCCGCAAGGTGATGGGCCGGGCCGAGGCCGGCATGTGTGGGGTCAACGTCGGCGTGCCCGTGCCCCGCGAGCCCTTCGGCTTCGGCGGCTGGAACGACTCGAAGCTCGGCCAGGGCAACATCACGGGCTGGGACGGGTTCCGGTTCTGGACCCGGGTGCGCAAGGTGACCACGAAGTGGGCGCTCCAGAAGGACCAGAACTGGATGAACTGAACAGAGGCGCGACACGCCCGGTGTGCACGTCTCGCTGGCGGGGCGGTCGGTCTCCGGCCGCCCCGCTTCGTTGCTTGCGCCGTCTGCGCCCTGTGCCCCCCGCGGGCGGGCCCCCC
>CAXQUZ010000332.1:0-7183 GCA_964226865.1 Myxococcota bacterium
CGTGCCCTACCCGACGCTCGTCCGATCTTGAGAACCGACCGGAGAGACGCAAGCGAGGAAGTCACAGAAGGGGGGCGCCTCCCCGGTCGGACGGCTCCACGACAGAGCCTGGGGGTGCGGCGATCGGTTGAAGACCGACCGGAGAGGCGCAAGCGTTGAAAAACACCGCGCTCCCTCAGGAGGCGGCGGCGGGGGGCCCGAGAGGCTGCGCCGGGTGCGACAGCGCTCTGTGCGGCAGGGGACTGCGCGGCGTGGCTCCCGGGCCCGACTGCGAAGCCTCCCCCGGTGGCCGACCAGCGACCAGCTGGGGGGGAGGCGCCTCTCCGGTCGGCTGGCCCCACAGCGGGGCCGTGGTGCAGCGATCGGTGAGAGTCCGACCGGAGAGGCGCAGGGGGGGCCCAGTCAGGCCGTGCCAGGCTGCGGGGGGGCCCGCGGCGGCCGGACGCACAGGGCGTCAGCGGCTCCCGCGGCGCAGCGGGGGACCAGGTCGCAGAGCGCGACCCCGGTGGCACGGGCCAGACATCGGCCAGGCGCAGACCGCGCCGCCCTCAGGGGCGGGCGTGCAGGGCGAGGCCGGCGGCGCGGTGCGGGACCGGGGCCGGGGTGATGTGCGGGGGCGGAGGCGTCCACTTGGTGGTCATCATGGCTCGTCCAGTGCAGGGGAGTGGGCAGCCTCAGCTGCCGACACCCACAGAAGCGGATCCCCCCCGGCCGCACATGACCCACCTTGAAGCACATCGGCCAGAAATCTCCCCCCCCCTTGCCGTCCCCTCCCCTCCGCTCCGCCCCTGTCCACGGGACTTCTCGGCCCAGGCTGCGCCCGGCCAGCCCCGCCGCCAAATGCCCGGAGCCCGGGCGGACACCGGATTACGGGGGCCTCCCGCACCGGAGCGCCCCGTGACCCAGCCGTCCCCCGAGACCCCCGCGTCCCCCTCCGCCGACGCCCCGGCGACGACCGAGGCGGCCAAGACGGCCACCAACAGCCGCAAGGGCGCTCCCTCGGCCGCGCGCCGGGCCCGCCGCAAGGCCCGCAGCAAGCGGGCCATGCGCCTGCGCTCCAACCAGAGCCCCGACCTCTCGGCTGCCGAGGGCACAGCGCCCGCCCCGGCTCCGGCCGACGTCCCGCCGCCGCCGCCCGCCACCGAGCTCTCCCGCCACCGCGTCCGCTGGGCCGCGGTCGCCGGCATCGCGCTCGCCGCGGGCGTGGCCGCGGGCTTTGCCGTCAGCGTCCAGATGGCCCTCATCGTCACCGTCGCCGTGGGCCTCGGCGGGGCCGCCTTCCTCATGATGTTCTTCCCGCCCCCGGTCCACGACGAGGGCGGCGACCCGGCCGGCCTCGACTTCGGCCGCAGCGACCCGGCCGACGACAGCCCCGAGCCGCCAAGCCCCAACCGGGCGACCCGCCGGAGCCAGTCGTGACCACGACCCCGCTCTGGCTCGACGACGCCCCGCCGCCCCGCCCCGCCGCCACCGGCCGGCTGAAGGCCGAGGTCGTCGTGGTCGGCGCCGGCCTCTGCGGCACCGCCGCCACCCTCGCCCTCGCCGAGCGCGGGGTCGACGTCATCCAGCTCGAGGCCGGCCACACCGCCTGCGGGGCCACCGGCCGCAACGCCGGCTTCGTGCTCCAGGGCACCGCCGAGCGCTACGACCGGGCCGTGGGCGTCATGGGCCACGAGCGCGCCCGCCGCATCCACCGCTGGTCCCTCGAGAACCACGCCCGCCTCCGCGCGCGCATCGAGGCGCTCGCCCTCGACTGCGCCTACCGCCAGGCCGGCAGCCTCCAGCTCGCCGGCAGCCCCGACGAAGAGGAGGCCCTGCGCCGCTCGGCCGCCCTGCTCACCGCCGACGGCTTCTCGGCCCGCCTCGTCGACGCCGCCGGGCTGCCCGCCGCCCTCCGCGCCGCGGGCTACCGCATGGGCCTCGTCCTCCCCGAAGACGGCGAGCTCCACCCCGCCCGCATGGTGCGCGGGGCCCGCGATGCCGCCGCCCGCCACGGGGCCCGCTGCTTCGACCAGTCCCCCGTCATCACCCTCGACGCCGCGGCCCCGGGCGCCGTCTCGCTGCGCACCCCTCGGGCCACCGTCTCCGCCGAGCTCGTGCTGATCTGCACCAACGCCCGCGCCGGCGCCCTGCTGCCCTGGTACGCCGGCCAGGTCGACCCCGTGCGCGGCCAGATGCTCGCCACCGCGCCCGCCCCGGCCCTCTTCCCCCTGCCCGTCTATGCCGACCACGGCTACGACTACTGGCGCCAGCTCCCCGACGGCCGCATCGTGCTGGGCGGCTGGCGCAACCTCGACCCCGCCGCAGAGGTCGGCCACGAAGATCGCCTGCACGAGGCCATCCAGGCCCGCATGGGCGCCTTCCTCCGCGCCTTCCCGGCGCTCGCGACCGTGCCCATCACCCACCGCTGGTCGGGCACCATGGGCTTCGCCCGCGACGGCCTGCCCATCGTGGGGCCCGCCCCCGGCAGCCCCGGCGCCCTCGCAGCGGTCGGCTTCACGGGCCACGGCTTCGGCTTCGCCTGGCTGGCCGGAGAGGCCCTGGCAGACCTCGCCATTGACGGCCAGCACGCCATCGTCGACGACCTCGGCCCCGCCCGCCTCCGCTGACCGGCCCGGGCGCCGCGCCGCGGGCCACTGTGCCCACATCGTCTCTGGACCGGCCCCCCCGAGGGGCCTATGGACCGGTCTTGCCCCCCGCCAACCCGGAGTCACCGTGGGCCTCGACTACCGCGTCAAGTGCTGTCCCGACGGACTGGTCACCGACCGCCGCCGCCGCATCAAGGTGCTCGACTGCACCATCCGCGACGGCGGCATCTGCAACGACTGGCACTTCGATCATGCCCTGGTCCAGCGGGTCTTCAAGGCCCTCGTCGCCGGCGGCATCGACTACATGGAGGTCGGCTACCGGGTGGCCCCCGGCACGGCCTCGGCCGGCGCGGTCGGGCCCTGGCGCTTCTGTGCCGAGGACGACCTGCGCCGGGCCGTCGAGCCGGGCCAGCTCAAGCTCAGCACCATGGTGGACGTGGGCCGGGTCGCCCCTGCCGACATCCCCCACACCGACGACACGGTCATCGACGTGCTCCGCATCGCCACCTACGCCCACCAGCTGGACGAGGCCCTCGCCCTGCTCGATGACGCGCTGGAGAAGGGCTACGAGACCTTCATGAACGTCATGGCGGTGAGCACCCTCTCGCCCGACCAGGTCGACACCTTCCTGCGCCGCCTCGCCCGCTCCGGCGTCCACAACGTCGCCATCGTCGACAGCTTCGGCGCGCTCTACCCCTACCACGTGCGCTACCTCGTCCATAAGTACATGAACTATCTGGGCGAGTCCATCAAGGTCGGGGTCCACTTCCACAACAACCAGCAGCAGGCCTTCGCCAACTCCATCGTCGCCATCGACGAGGGCGTCGACTTCGTGGACGCCACCGTGCTGGGCATGGGCCGCGGCCCCGGCAACTGCCCCCTCGAGCTGCTGCTCTTCTACCTCGACAACCCCCGCTACGACGTCGCTCCCGTGCTCGAGCTGGTCGAGGACTTCGCCAAGCTGAACGACGAGCTGCGCTGGGGCTACCACCTGCCCTACGCCATCTCCGGCTACTACAACATCCACCCCCGCAGCGCCATCGAGCGCATGGCCCGGCCCGACCGCTACGAGGTGCGCGAGATGTACGAGCAGCTCGCCGGCCGTATGCCGACCTCCCAGCTCGCCGCGCCCGACTGAAGGCCACCCTTGAGCCCCGCGTCGGTGGACGCCGCCGCGCGCACCCACGGCGGCCCGCGCCTGGGGTAGGGTCGCGCCATGGCCACCTCCCCCGCGCGCACCATGCTCAAGCTCATCGCCCTCTTCGTCGTCCTGGTCGTCGGCGCCTTCGGTGCCTTCGTCGGCTGGGTCTTCGCCACCGAGTACCGGCCCGCCGACCTCGAGCCCGCCGAGCAGCGCTGCGCGGCCGACGCCCCCACCCTGGTCGCCGGCACCCCGTTCTCGATGGTGTCGTGGAACCTGCAGTACGGGGCCGGCCGCAAGCACCAGTTCTTCTACGACGGGGGCGACGCGGTCCACGTGCCTCCCGAGGACGTCGAGGCCACCGTCTCGGGCATCGCCGCCGCCCTGGCCAGCGCCGGCGCCGAGCTGAACCTGCTCCAGGAGATCGACCGGGGCTCCACCCGCACGGGCATGCACGACCAGCTGCCTCGCTATGTTGCGGCCCTCGGCGCCCCCTGCACGGCCGCCGCGCCCTACCACATCGCCGGCTTCGTGCCGAAGCCCGCGACGAAGCCCCTCGGCCGGGTCCACATGGCCCTCGGCCTGCTCACCCGCGTCCAACAACACAACGCAACCCGCCACCAGCTGGCGCTGATGGACGAGCCCCGGGTGGTCCAGGCCCTCAACCTCAAGCGGGCCCTGCTGACCGCCGAGATCCCCGTCGAGGGCCACCCCCAGCCCCTCGCCGTCGGCGTGACCCACCTCTCTGCCTTCTCCTTCGGCGACGGCACCCTCGAGAAGCAGGTCGCCTACCTGGCCGAGTGGATCGCCGCCCGTCCCCCGGGCCAGCCCTGGATCCTCGCCGGCGACTTCAACCTGCTGCCGCCGGGCGACGACAAGACCCGCCTCACCCAGGAGTCGGAGCTCTACGCCGACGCGGCCAACCCCATCGAGGCCCTGCTGCCCGCCCAGCGCACCCTCTTCACCGACCAGCTCGCGCCCGAGAACCGCAGCTACCTGCCCTTCGGCGCCGAGACCCCCGACCGCAAGATCGACTACGTCTTCGTCGGCGGCCCCATTCGGGTGCTGGAGGGCCGGGTCATGCGCGAGCACAGCGCGCTCTCCGACCACCTCCCCCTCTTCGGCCGCCTCGTCATCGGCGAGGCCCCGGCCCCCGACACCGCGCCCCCGGCCAACGACGCCGCGCCCCCGGCCCCCGACGGCGACTGACGCCGCGTCGGCTCAGGGCCGGTCGTGCAGGTCTGCCTCGGCCGCCTCCAGGGCGTCGAGCCGCGCCTCGATGGCCTCGAGCCGTGCCGCCTCGGCGTTGGGCGACGGCAGGGCCGCGGGCTGCTGGCGCGCGTGGATCTCGAAGGTCGCCGCAGCCACGCCGGCCTTCACCGAGGGCAGGGTCGTGCGCCGCGACAGCTGCGCGAGCAGGGGCAGGCTCTGGGCGTCGCCCACCTCGCGGAGCACCCCGAGCATGGCCTGGCGGGTGCGCAGATCGGGGTCGTCGCGGCGCGCCTCGGCCACCCGCGCCACCCGGGCCCCGAGCCGGGCCCGCTCCTCCGCGGCGGGCTGGCGCTGGACCAGCCGGGCGGCCGCCCGGAGCGCGCTGCTGGAGAGGCGCCGGGGCTGGGGGCGCAGCAGGGGCCGCAGGTCGCCGGGTGCGCCCAGCCGGCCGAGCAGCGCGTAGGCCGCGTCGCTGCGGCGGTCGTCTTCGATGTCGCCCGGACGGGCCAGGCGCCGGGCCAGGGCCAGGGCCTCCTCGGGATCGACCTTGGCGAGGGCGAGGAGGGCCGCGCCCTGGATGTCGGGGTTGTCGTCCTCGCGCACCCGCGTGGCCAGGGCCACCGCCGCCGCCGTCCCGGTGCACCCGCCCAGCGCCCCGACCACCGCGTGGCGCAGGCTCGGCGCGGCCGCCGTGGCCTGCCCCAGCAGCGGGCCCGCCGCCGCCTGGGCACCGAGGGCCGCCGCGGCCGCCCTGCGGTGGGCCATGGGCGCGCTGTCATCATCAAGAATGGCCTTGAGCACGCCACTCTCATCCGTGTCGCCGAGGGCTTCGATGGCCTGGAGGCGGGCGTGGTGGGGGGCCCGCGGGTCACGGGCGAGGGCGGCCCAGGCCGCGGGCTCCTGCTCGAGCTGACGAAGTTCTGCTAGGTTTACAGCAGCTAAATGTTGGTAGAGCTGCAGAAGCAGGAATTGCGATAGTGCTTTTGGCTATTGTACTTGATAGAATAACTCAATCTTACGGAGAAACTTTACAAGAAAGACGAGCTCCAGAAAAAAAGAAAGGTAAATAATGTCTAAAATAGAGATTAAAAATGTTTACAAAATTTTTGGAAATAATCCTCAATCTGTAATGCCGATGGTAAAAGATGGGGCCAACAAAGAACAGGTTTTAGAACAAACTGGACATACAGTTGGACTTGATAATGTTTCATTGAATATTGAAGAAGGCGAAACGTTTGTATGTATGGGTCTTTCAGGATCAGGAAAATCTACACTGATTAGACATCTCAACAGGTTGATTGATCCAACTGATGGGGAAATTTTAGTTGAAGGAACGAATGTAATGTCATTCAACAAAGAACAGCTTATTGATTTTAGAAGACATAAAATGAGCATGGTGTTTCAAAGATTTGGTTTATTCCCACATAAAACAGTTTTACAAAACGTTGGTTATGGTTTGGAAATGCAAGGCAAACCTGAAGATGAAAGAGACAGAACTGCTATGGAAAAAATTGAAGCTGTTGGCTTAACTGGTTTTGAAAACCAATTTCCTAATCAATTATCAGGTGGTATGCAACAAAGGGTTGGTTTAGCAAGAGCACTTGCAACCGATAGCGACATCATGTTGATGGATGAAGCGTTTAGTGCATTAGATCCTTTAATTAGAAGTGATATGCAAAAACAATTACTTGATCTTCAATCGGAACTAAAAAAAACAATCGTATTTATTACACATGATTTAGATGAATCATTAAGACTTGGAGATCATATTGGAATATTAAATGCTGGTAAATTAGTTCAAGTAGGAACGCCAGTAGATATTATAATGAATCCAGCAGATGATTATGTGAAAGCATTCGTTAAAGATGTAAATAGAGCAAAAGTAATTAAAGCTAAAATAGTTATGAAAAAAACTGAAGAAGCAAATGATATTGATAAATCTAATTTAATAAAAGTTAATGAAGATCAATTTATAGAAGAATTTTTACCTCAAATTGTTTGTTCAAATTCAAACTGTGAGGTTGTTGATAAAAGTGGAAATGTAAAAGGTTATATATCAAATATAGAACTACAGACGTCACTAACAAAATCTTAATTAATGGTTAACCAATCATTAAAGAATAAAAAAATAATAATTTCCCAATTTTAAATTGAATTGTACCATACGTACCAGTAGTATCAATTTCATATTTAACTTCTTCAAAACCTTTTTCATTAATAGGTATATCACCATCAACTGGTA